>JBDKSM010000050.1:0-17708 GCA_039680665.1 Syntrophaceae bacterium
GCCTCGGGCTACTGCCCGCTCTATGAACAACTCGGCATGACCACCAAGGCGCCGGCCAAGGGACACTGATCCCATTTCACATCGCGGTGTCGGACGCCCTTTCTCGATAGGGCGTCCCTCCTACTCCTCCATCGTCCGTGATGGCAACGGCACAGCCCCTTGCGGGCTCTCGTTTTTCTACGTGCGTAGAGCATAAGTGGCGAATCATAAAAAATCAAAAAGCTGATGGGTTTCGCTGCGTCGCACCCATGCTACTTCTTAAAGAATGGCATAGCGCTGCGGTCGGATAACACGGGGACAGCACGGCGGAATAAAACAGATCTCGGAGTGACACAATTCGTCAGGATTGACGAAGTGGACGCATGCACATGCGCCCTTTAGGGCGAAGGCCATGGGCGGCCTGAGCCACCGTTATGCCGCGCTGTCACGGAAAGCCTGGAGAAAATAATCGTACACATAATCCCACCCGCTCCACACCGCGAAGAAGGTGGCGATCCACAGGAAGTAGAGCCCGGCGGTATGCATCTGCGCGGTCAGGAACGGGGAGGGGAACAGGAGCGGGATGCAGGCCGCGATCTGGAAGGCGGTCTTGTATTTGCCCAGCCAGTTGGCGGCGATGATGATCTGGCGCTCGGCCGCGATGGCGCGCACGCCGGTCACCACCAGCTCGCGGATGATGATCACGGCCGCCATCCAGGCCGGCACCCGACCCAAGGGGATCAGGAAGATCAGCACCGCCACGATCAGGATCTTGTCGGCCAGGGGGTCCAGGAGTCTGCCCAGGTTGGACTCCATGTGATACGCCCGGGCCAGGTAGCCGTCCAGCCAGTCGGTGATCGAGGCGAGGATGAAGAGCACCGCCGCCGCGAAAGACGGCCAGAAGCCGCCATCAAGGAGCAACAGCGCAATGATCGGTACGACGAGGATGCGCGAGAGCGTTAAGGCATTGGCCAGGTTCATCAATAGGCCCTGCCGGTGTAGCGGGAAAGGATGGTCCGTACGTAATCCTGCGTTTCCTGGAAAGGCGGGATGCCGTTGTAGGAATCCACGGCATTCGGCCCGGCATTATAGGCCGCCAGGGCCTTTTCCAGGTTGCCGTTATATTTCTTTAAGAGCCAGGAGAGATACTTGATACCGCCCTTGATGTTCTGCGCCGGGTCCCAGGGATCGTCAACGCCTAAGTCGCTGGCCGTGCCCGGCATGAGCTGCATGAGGCCCATGGCGCCCTTGGGCGACAGGGCCGCGGGTTCGAATCCGGATTCCACCTCGATGATCCCGCGCACCAGCACCGGATCGACACCGTTATTGATGGCGATGTCCGTGATCAGGCTGTCCCATTCCGAGCGATGATAGCTGCGCGAGGGCCCGCGGGCATAACTGCGTGTTCTGGCCTTGGAACGTTCGCGTATATAGACGGTCCAGCCCTTGCCTAAAGGGCAGTTGCTGAAATTGAGGCTGCCGTCCGGCATCTCTTTGACATAGATGTCCGCCATGGCCGGCGCTCCCATACCCGCCAGCAGGAAAGCCATCAGCATGATTTTTACCACCGAGAATACCGTGCGCATGCCCAACCTTGTATGCCTCCTCGATTCCTATCGACCGCCACCCGTAATCACTTTACCTAACACAGGTCAGCCTTCCGGCGCCACCGGCTTTTTAGCGGCCATCACCCGCGGCAGGTAGATCCGCATGCGGGTGCCCTTGCCCAGGATGCTCTTGACCGAGATATAGCCCCGGTGCTCTTCGACGATCATGTAGACCTTGGACAGTCCGACGCCCGCGCCCTGGACCTTGGAGGTGTAGAAGGGATTGAAGATCTCCTTGATCTCGTCCGAGGGTATACCCCGGCCCGTATCCACGACATCCACGATAAGGTAGTTGGGGTTCATGCTGACCTGGATTTCAAGCGTGCCCGATCCTTCCATGGCCTCGCAGGCATTCACGAACAGGTGCCAGAAGGCCTCCACCAGGTAATTTCGATCGGCCTTGATCCGTTCGATCTCATCCGGGATATTGATGGAGTATTGCACGCCGGCGAAGCGGCCCGGGGTGAAGGTCTTGACCAGGGCCTCATCGATGACGTCCTCGATATCGGTCGGCCCGAAATGCGGGCGGTGGATCTTGGTATAGTTGACATATTCCTCGATGTCCTGAATCATGGCCTCCAGGCGTTTGACGTCTTCAATGATATAATCCACATACACCCTCTGCTCCGCGCTGGGTTCCAGGCTGCGTTCCAGACGCCGGGAGAATCCTCCCAGCGAGGTCAGAGAATTGCGGATTTCATGCGCCACGCCTTCCACGACCTTGCCCAGCGAGGCCATCTTTTCGGTGTTGATGATCTCGCGGCGCATCTCTTCGATGTCGGTAAGGTCCCGGACCACTACCACGATGCCGCCGACGTGCGGCTCTTTTTTTAAAGGTGAGGCCGTCACCAGTCCGGAGAAGGTGCTTTGGTCGCTTTTTAGGAAGACGCATTCGCGCTCGTAGCGTTCGATGCCGCTGGCCAGGGCCGTCGTGATGTCATGATAGATGTCCTTGTGCGCGTCGTGGAAGAGCACCTCCAGGTTTTTGCCCATGAGCGAATCATCCCTGGCCCAGAGCCTGTGCGCCATGGAGTTCATGAATACGATATGGCCCTGTCGGTCCAGCGTCACCACGGCCTCGCCCATGGTCTCGGTGATCGACACCAGGTAATTTTTGTAGGCATCCCCGCGCGCCTTCAAGCGGATGTTGTCAAGAAGCATGTCATGCTCCTTGATCAGCTTGTTGGTCAGACCGATGAGCTCAGGGAAGGAAATCGGCTTGGTGATATAGTCTTCGGCCCCGGCCTTCATGGCCGCCACGGCCACGTCCTCGGAGCCTTCGCCGGTCATGAAAACCACTACGGCCTGTGGATCTCTTTCCTTGATGTGCTTGAGCACGTCGATGCCGTCCAGCTTGGGCATGCGGTAATCGAGCAGCAGCAGGTCGGGTTTCTGGTCGAAATAGGCATGAATCGCCTCATCCCCGTCAAAGGCCTGGGTGACCTGAAAGCCGTATTCGCACAAGATCTCCTTGATGACGTAGTTGACGTCCCGGTTGTCGTCTGCGACAACGACCTTGCGTTTCTTGATTTCCTTGTCTAGCGTGACATCGGACATATCTCAATTATCTCGTCATACCCCAGGGCTTTCTTTACTTCCATGATAGGCCTTCCCGAGGGCAAGATCAACTGCGGAGCGATTTGGGCCAGCGGATGGATTACGAAGGCTCGCTGTTCCAGGCATGGGTGCGGAATCGTGAGCTCGATAGTCTCCATGCCGACGTCTTCCAGCCAGAGGATATCAATGTCGATGGTGCGGGGGGCATGGCGGTAGGGCCTTTCCCGGCCGAGAGAATCCTCCACCTGCCGGCAGATTTCCAGCAGGCCGTAGGGCGCCAGGCCGCAACGTATCTCGACCACGACGTTCAGGAACGGCCCCTGTTCGTTAGGTACTTCCACGGCCCGAGTTTCATAAGCATCCGAGACCGCGGTAACGTCTATGTCATGGACCTTGAGGCCGATGATGGCCTGTTCAAGGTTGTGCTTGCGGTCTCCCAGGTTGGAGCCCAACGACAGATAGCCTTTTCTCATCCTTAAGATCCTAGACGACCCTGTTCTCCAAGACCCCGATGTCCTGGATCTCAACGCATACCGTATCGCCTCGGTTCAAGGGGCCGATGCCGGACGGCGTGCCGGTGGCGATCACGTCAAAAGGCTCGAGCGTCATGATGCCGGATATGTATGCCACGATCTCGGGAATGCGGAAGATCAGGTGGCGGGTATTTGACGACTGTCTGACCTCGCCGTTGACCGAGAGCCTGATGTCCAGGTTGTGCGGGTCGGCGATCGCGGTCTCGATCCACGGGCCTAAGGGGGCGAAGGTGTCGAACGATTTGGCGCGCGTCCATTGCCCGTCCTTGGCCTGCAAATCGCGCGCGGTGACATCATTGAGGCAGGTGTAGCCCAGGATATAAGCCTGGACGTCGGCCGGACTGATCTTGCGGCAGCGCCGCGCGATGACCACCGCCAGCTCGGCCTCGAAGTCCACGCGCGCTGAAAGCGCGGGATAGACGATATCATCACCGTGGCCGATAATGCTCGAAGGCGGCTTCAGGAACAGGATGGGTTCGGTCGGGAGGTCGAAACCCATCTCCTGGGCATGGTCACGGTAGTTGAGGCCTAGGGCTACGATTTTGGAAGGCTCGCAGGGCGGAAGCCAGCGCGCGATGCTCAGCTCCGCGCCCGCCGTGCCGGTAGTCGGATCATAGGCCAGGGTCTTACCGTCCCGCCCCAGCGCGACCCATACCGCTTCGCCGTCCGAACGAATGGCTCTACCGATCCTCATCGCTTAAACCCAGCACGTCCAACATGCTGTACATCCCCGGTCTTTTGCCCTTGATCCAGCGCGCGGCCCGTAATGCGCCCCGCGCGAAGTTCTCGCGCGAATGGGCCCGGTGGGTGATCTCGATGCGCTCGCCGCCGCCGGCGAAATAAACCGTATGCTCGCCCACGATATCCCCGGCGCGCACGGTCTGGATGCCGATCTCGCCTAATGGGCGCTCGCCGATGATGCCGCAGCGTTCATAGCGCGCGTGCTCGTCCAGATCCACGCCGCGTGCCCTGGCCACGGCCAGGGCCAGTCCCTTGGCCGTACCCGAAGGCGCGTCCTTCTTGAGGCGGTGATGCGCCTCCACGATCTCCACGTCGTAGCCCTCGCCTAAGAGCCTGGTGAGCATGTCCACGGCCTTGAACATCACGTTGACCCCGATGCTCATGTTGGGCGAGATCACCACCGGGATCCCCCTTCCGATATCTGACAAGGTAATACGCTGCTTATCCGAAAAACCGGTCGTGCCGATCACCATGGCCTGGCCGCCCGCCGCGGCGTAGGTCATATGCTCGATGGTCGCCGTGGGCGACGAGAAGTCGATGATCACCTCGCAATCGGCGAAGGCCTCCGTCAGATCCGCGCTGATGGGTATTCCGAGCGGCAGCTTGGCGATCACATCGCCGACGTCGCGGCCTACCATGGGGTGCTCCTGGACCTCCAGTGCCCCGCTGAGCTGCAAATCATCGGACTCCACCACCCCGCGCGCAATCATCGCGCCCATCCGGCCGGCCACGCCCACCACACCGATCTTGATCATTCATTGCTCCTTTTTTATAGGCACCCGTAGGATGTGAGCACGGCCGCGAGTTTGTCGCGGTTGGCCTGATCCATGGGTGTCAGTGGGAGTTTGAACTCCTCGGCCACCTTGCCCATCAGGGCCAGCGCGGTCTTGACCGGGATGGGGTTGGTCTCGATGAACATGGCGTTATGCAGATCAATGAGCGCGAGGTGCTCACGCCTTGCCCCGGCTATGTCGCCCGCCAGCCAAGCCTTGACCACGCCGGAAACCTTGGCGGGCATGACATTGGCGGTGACCGAGATAACCCCTTTGCCCCCTACGGCCAAAATGGGCAGCGTCAGGCCGTCATCGCCGGAGAGGATATCAAAGTCCGGCGCGACACCCTTGGCGATCTGAGAGATCTGTATCACATCGCCGCTGGCCTCCTTGACCCCCACGATCGTGTCGATCTTGGACAGGGCGATGGTGGTGGCGGCGCTCATGTTGACCCCGGTACGGCCCGGGACGTTGTAGAGCACCAGCGGGATGTCACAGGCCTTGGCCACGGCGGTGAAATGTGCCAACAGGCCTTTCTGGGTCGGCTTGTTGTAGTAGGGCGTGATCAACAGCGCCGCATCCGCGCCGGCCGCTTTGGCATGCCGGGTCAGGCTGATGGCCTCGTCCGTGGAGTTCGAACCGGTCCCGGCGATGACCGGCACGCGACCCGCCACCTCGGCCACCGTGATGTCGATTACGCGCTCGTGCTCGACATGCGTAAGCGTGGCGGATTCGCCGGTCGTGCCGCACGGCACGATGCCCTGCACCCCGCCGGCGACCACGTAATTGATCAGATCCCGAAAGGCTTTGTCATCGATCGCGCCGTTCTTAAAGGGCGTTACGATCGCCACGATGGTCCCGGAAAACATACCTCACCTCCCCAAAAACTCCGCCGGGACATGCTGCCCGGAGAGCAGGTCTTCATAGCGTTGGCGCTGTGTTACCACAAAATACCGTGATCCATCCACCATCACTTCCGCCGGCCGCGGCCGCGCATTGTAGGTGGAACTCATCGTGAACCCATAGGCGCCGGCGCTCATCACGGCCATGAGATCGCCGCGGCCGAACGAGGGCAGGGCGCGGTCCTTGGCCAGGAAGTCGCTCGATTCGCAGATCGGGCCGACCACGTCAACCTGTTCCGTTTCCTTGGACGTCATCTCCACCGGCTTGATATCATGCCAGGCGTCATAGAGCGCCGGTCGGATCAGGTCGTTCATGCCCGCGTCCACGATGATGAAGGTCTTCTTGGGGGTCTGCTTGCGGTACTGGACGCGGGTTACCAGCACGCCGGTATTGCCGACGATCACGCGGCCCGGCTCGAACACGAGCTTCAGGCCCAGGCCGCCCACGGCCTCCAGGATGGCCTTGGCGTATGCGCTGGGGTGCGGCGGCTCCTCATGGGCATAGGTGATGCCCAGACCGCCGCCCAAGTCCAGATAGCGGAATAGTATCCCGTGGTTTTCAAGCCTCTCGATCAGCGCCTTAAGCCTCTGGATGGCATCGATAAAGGGTTCGACCTCGGTGAGCTGGCTGCCGATATGGCAGTCGATGCCTACGATCTCGACATGGGGCATTCCCTGGGCCTTGAGGTACTGTTCCAGAGAACCTTCAATATCAATGCCGAACTTGTTCTTCTGCATGCCGGTCGAGATATAGGGATGCGTGCGCGGGTCCACGTCCGGGTTGACCCGAATGGCGATGGGCGCCTTTTTCCCTAAAAGCCCGGCGCGCGCATTGATGACCTCGAGCTCCTCGCTGCTCTCGATATTGAACATCATGATCCCGGCCGACAGCGCCATATCGATCTCGGAGACGGTCTTTCCCACCCCGGAGTAGACGACCTTGGAGGCCGGAATGCCGGCCTGCATGGCCAGGTAGAGCTCTCCGCCCGAGACCACGTCGGCGCCCAGGCCAAAGCGCGCCATGACGCTCAAGATCGCCAGGTTGGCGTTGGCCTTCATGGCGAAACAGGTCTGGTGCTCCACGCCCGCCAGAGGCTCTTCAAAGGCCTGGACATGACGCCTCAAGGTGGGCAGGCTGTAGCAGTAAAAGGGCGTGCCCACCTCAGCGGCGATGTCGGACAAGGCCACATCGCCGCAGCACAGGCGGCCTTTTTTGTAGTCGAAATCGTGCATTGCTTCAACTCCTCATCGTACTAGTGATATTATTTACATACCATGCGCGCCGGACTCAAGAAGCTCGTGTTCTCCTTCTCCAGCTTGATGCGGTACACCATGCAACGCTCCTGAGGCATCGGGTCCGTGAGCGTGACCTTCCCGGAGACGTCGCGCTTCTCCTCCCGCACGGTCAAGTCGTCCGTACACTGCGGACACAGGCCCTGCGGTTTGCCTAAGAGGACGAGCTTGGCCGCCGTGGTATGGCACGTTATCGTGGCCAGCACGGCCCCCTGCTCAAACGTGAGCGACGTTATCTCGGCCGGGTCTTCAGGGCCCGGCGGCAGAGGCGGCAATTTTCTGCCGCATCCCAGTACGGCCAGGACCATGATCATACCTAGGTACAGGGTTTTAGCGCTGTGCACGGCTAAAGATCCTCCAGGCGCTTGAAGGCCTCTTGGATGGCGGCCTTGACGCCTGCGCGCGCCGTGCCGCCCAAGCTCAGGCGCCGGTCGACCGAGGACTCGGGCGTGATGTAGGCGAAGACATCCTCGGTGAAAGACAGCGAGAAGCCTTGCAGCTCATCCAGCTTGAGGTCCGCAATCGTGCGGTTCTGCCGCACCAGCATGGCCACGATCTCGCCCGTAATGCGGTGGGCGTCCCGAAAGGCCACGCCTTTGCCGGCCAGGTAATCCGCGATGTCCGTGGCCGTGATGAAGCCCTTCCGCAGGGCCTGGGCGGCTACGTCCGTCTTGATCCGCATGCCCCGCACCAAGCCCGCCATGAGCGTCAGACACGCCCGGGCCGTATCCAGACTGTCCATGACCGGCAGCTTGTCCTCCTGCATGTCGCGGTTATAGGTCAGGGGCAGGGCCTTGAGCATGGTCATGAGATTGATCAGGTTGCCGTATACCCGGCCCACCTTACCGCGGATGAGCTCGGCCACGTCCGGGTTCTTCTTCTGCGGCATGATGGAGCTGCCGGTAGTGTAGGCGTCCGGGAGCTCGACCAGGCCGTAGAAGGGCGAGTTCCAGATGATGATCTCTTCGGCCAGGCGCGAGAGGTGCTGCATGATCAGGCTCAAGACGAACACGGACTCCACCGCGAAATCGCGGTCGGCCACGGCGTCCATGGAATTCCTGGCCGGTTCTGTAAAGCCCAGCGCTTGGGCGGTCATGGCCCGGTCGATGGGGTGCGGAGTGCCGGCCAGGGCGGCGGCGCCCAGGGGCGAGATGTTCACGCGTTTAAGCGCCTCGCGCACGCGCTCGCCATCGCGGGAGAACATCTCGAAATAGGCCAGCAGGTGGTGGGCGAAGGAGACGGGCTGGGCGAACTGCAGATGCGTCATGCCGGGCACGATGGTATCCACCTCTTGGGCGGCCTTGTCCACCAGCGCGCGCATGAGCGCCGCCAGGTCGTGCCGGATGCCTTCCAAGGCCTGCCGGACATAGAGCCTCAAGTCCGTGGCTACCTGGTCGTTGCGGCTGCGGGCCGTATGGAGCTTCTTGCCGGCCTCACCGATGCGGCGCGTCAGCTCGACCTCGATGTTCATGTGCACGTCCTCCAGGGCCGGATCGAACTGGAAGGTACCTTTTTCGATATCCGTACGGATGGCGGTAAGCCCTTCGACGATGGCCGAAGCCTCGGCCGCAGAGAGCAGTCCCACGCAAGCGAGCATGCGGGCGTGCGCGATGCTGCCGGCGATGTCCTCAGCGTACAGCCGGCCGTCGATGCTCACACTTTCGGTAAAGGCCTCGACCGTAGGGTCGGGGCCTTCTTCAAACCTGCCTGACCAGGGTTTCTCAGCCATAGATGATTCCCTTATCCATGGGTTATGCTTTTTTACGCCCCTTCTTTACCGGCGCCTGCTGGTCGCGCATGGCGCGCGTGCGCAGGCGCAGGGCGTTCAAGCGGATAAAGCCCTTGGCGTCTTTCTGGTCATAGACCGCGTCCTCGTCAAAGGTGGCCACTTCGCTCTGATAGAGTGAGTACGGCGAACGGCGGCCGGTGACCGTGGTGCTGCCTTTGTAGAGCTTGACGCGCACCTCGCCGCTTACGTCCTTCTGGCTCTCGTCGATGAGCTTCTGCAGGGCCTCGCGCTCCGGGGCGAACCAGTAGCCGTAATAGACCAGGGAGGCATAGCGGGGCATGAGTTCGTCTCTTAAGTGCATGACCTCGCGGTCCATGGTGATCTGCTCCATGCCGCGGTGCGCGACCTTCAGGATCGTGCCGCCCGGGGTCTCATAGACGCCGCGCGACTTCATGCCTACGTAGCGGTTCTCCACGATATCAACGCGGCCGATGCCGTTGGCCCCGCCCAGCTCGTTCAGTTTGGCCAGGAGCGCGGCCGGACTCATGGCCTTGCCGCCTATCTTCGTGGGGTTGCCCTCTTCGAAGGTGATGACCACCTCGGTTGGCTTGTCCGGCGCCTTTTCCGGCGAACACGTCAATATGAACATATCCTCATTGGGCGCGTTCCACGGGTCTTCCAGGATGCCGCCCTCATAGCTGATGTGCAGCAGGTTGCGGTCCATGCTGTATGGCTTGGCCTTGCTCACCGGCACCGGGATCTTGTGCTTCTTGGCGTAGTCGATCATCTTGTCGCGCGAACGGAGCTTCCACTCGTCCATCTTCCAGGGCGCGATGATCTTGATGGAGGGCTCCAGGGCCCAGAAGGTGAGCTCGAAACGCACTTGGTCGTTGCCCTTGCCGGTGGCGCCGTGCGCCACGGCCACGGCCCCTTCCTGGCGGGCGATCTCCACGGCGCGCTTGGCGATCAGCGGTCTGGCCAGCGAGGTGCCCAGGAGATAGATGCCCTCATAGGCCACATCGGCCCGGAAGGCCGGGAACACGTAGTCGCGCACGAACTCTTCGCGCAGGTCGTCGATATAGATCTTCTTGGCCCCGGTCCGCTTGGCCTTTTCGGGCAGCCCGTCCAACTCCTCGGCCTGGCCGAGATCGGAACAGTAGCAGATGACATCATAGCCCAGCTCGTCCTGGAGCCACTTCAGCATGACGGAGGTATCCAATCCACCGGAATACAACAATACGACCTTTTTCTTTGCCATAACTTCTCCTATATCTCGTGATGTTGTGCGACCAGGAAGTCCATGAGCGCTTCCTGTACATACAACCGATTCTCGGCCTGATCCCAGACCACGGACTGAGTGGATTCAAGCACCTCTTCCGAGACCTCTTCCCCGCGGTGGGCCGGCAGGCAGTGCAGGAACACCGCCTCAGGGGCGGCCTGCGCCATGAGATGCGCATCCACCTGGAAGCCCTGAAAGGTCTGGTTGCGGATGCTTGACTCCTGCTCCTGGCCCATGCTGGCCCATACATCCGTGTTCACGGCGATCGCGCCCCTGAGCGCATCAACGGGGTCGCGCACCAGCGTGATCTTGGCGCCGTCGATAAAGGCGGCGCTCAGGATGGCCTTGTCCGGTTCATAGCCCGCGGGGCAGGCCAGCGTCAACTCGAAGCCGAACAGCGCCGCGGCATTGATCCAGGAGTTGGCCATGTTGTTGCCGTCCCCGATCCAGGCGACCTTTTTGCCGGCCAGCTCGCCGAAGATTTCGTTCAAGGTGAAACAGTCGGCGAGCACCTGGCAGGGGTGCAGCAGATCGGTCAAGGCGTTGATGACCGGCACATCCGCCCACTGGGCGATTTCTTCGATGGTGGCGTGCGCATAGGTGCGCATGACGATCATCTCCGCGTAGCGGGACAGGATGCGGGCGGTGTCCTTGAGCGGCTCGCCGCGGCCCATCTGGCTGGCATCGGGCGTGAGCACGATCGGATGCCCGCCCAGACGGTCGATGCCCACCTCGAACGATACGCGCGTGCGGGTAGAGGCCTTTTCAAAGACCAGAACTACGGCCTTGCCCGCCAGACTGGGCTTCAAACGCCCCTGCTTGAAGCCTTGCGCCTGTTCCAGGACTTGGGCAAGCTCGTCACGGTTTAAGTCTCTGAGCGACAGAAAGTCCCGTTTCATCATAGCCCCTTTTCCTTTAACATCGTATCGATGATCTCCACCGCCTGGTCGATCTCCTTGATCGAGATGGTCAGAGGCGGCACCAGCCGCAGCACATGGTCCTTGATGACGTTGAGGAGGATACCCTTCTCCAGTCCCGATTTGGTCAGGAAGCCCACCGCGGGTTCGAACTCGACCCCGATCATGAGACCCTTGCCGCGGATATCCTTGATGCCGGGGTGCAGGGCCTTGAGCTCGCTCAGGCGCTTGCGGAAATACACCCCTCTGGTCATGCTCTTGCCGGCCATGTCCTTGGTGCGCATGGTGGTGATGGTGGCGATGCCGGCGGCCATGGCCAGCGGATTGCCGCCGAAGGTGGAGGCGTGGCTGCCGGGCTCGAAGGCGCCGGCGATCTCGGGCCTGGCGATGATGGCGCCGGCCGGGAACCCGTTGGCCAAGGCCTTGGCCATGGTCATGATGTCCGGGGTGACCTCCTCGTGCATGTAGGCGAACATGCGGCCGGTACGGCACAATCCGGTCTGGACTTCGTCCAGGGCCAGGAGCAGGCCATGCTTGTCGCAGAGCTTGCGGACCTTCTGCAGGAAGCCGGGCGGCGGGGAGTTGATGCCGCTCTCGCCCTGGATCGGCTCGAGCATCACCGCGCCCACGGATTTATCGATGGCCCCTTTCAGGGCATCGATATCACCGTAGGCCACACTCTTGAAACCGGCCGGGATGGGGTCATAACCCAGCTTGAATTTATCCTGGCCCGTGGCGGCCACGGTGGCCAGCGTGCGGCCGTGGAACGAGCCCTTGAAGGTGATGATGGTGCTGCCGCGTTTGCCTTTGGCGTAGCAGGCGCGGCGGATGAGCTTGATCGCGCCCTCGTTGGCCTCGGCCCCGGAGTTGCAGAAAAAGACCTTGCCCGGGAAGCTGTTTTCCACCAGCAACTTCGCTAGGGTTTCCTGGGCCGGGATGCGGTAGAGGTTCGAGCAGTGGAAGAGAAGGCCTGCCTGGAACTTAAGGGCCTTGACCACTTCCGGGTGGCAGTGCCCCAGGTTGACCACGGCAATGCCCGCCACCAGATCGAGATAGGTCTTGCCGGTATCGTCCCAGACCCAGCAGCCCTTGCCCTTTACGAGGCTGACCGGGAGTCTGGCATAGGTGTTCATCAGGTATTCCATGGCATTACCCCTTTATGACCTGGGTCCCGATACCGGAATCCGTCAAGAGTTCAAGCAGGATGGAGTAGGGGATGCGGCCGTCGATGATGTGCGCCTTTTTCACGCCCTGAGCGATGGCCGCCGCGCAGCACTCGATTTTGGGGATCATGCCGCCGGTCACGACCCCGCCTTCGATCAGGCCTGGTATCCGCCCGGTATCGATGCTGGATATCAGCGCGCCGTCCTTATCCAGCACCCCGGCCTCATCGGTCAAGAGGATCAATTTCTCGGCCTTCAGGCTGCCGGCGATGGCCGCCGCGACCGTATCGGCATTGATATTGTAGGTGGCGCCGTCAGCTCCCACGCCCAGGGGAGCGATCACGGCCACGAAGCCCTTTGACTCCACGGTGTCGATGATCTCGGTATTGATGGCGCCGACAACGCCCACCAGGCCGATATCTATATTGTCTCCATCCCCCTTGGCATCACCGCGTTTGAGAAAGAGCTTTTCGGCCTTAATCAGGCCGGCGTCCTTGCCTGACAGTCCTACGGCCTTGCCGCCTTCCATGGTGATCAAGTTGACGATCTCCTTGTTCACCACGCCGGATAAGACCATCTCGACCACGTCCAGGGTCTGGGCGTCGGTGATGCGTTTGCCCTCGATAAAGCTCGGCACGATGCCCATCTGCTTGAGCACGCCGTTGATCTGCGGCCCGCCGCCGTGCACGACCGTAACCTGGATGCCGACGTACTGCAGCAGGATGATCTGCTGGGCAAAGGTCTTTTTGAGCTCGGGATCGGTCATGGCATGACCGCCGTACTTGACCACCACCCGTTTGCCCCTGAAGTCCCGGATGTACGGGAGAGCCTCAACGAGTATGCGCGCCCTCTGAATCGCCTGTTCCATGACAAAATCCTTCCCTAGGAAATAAAGCTCACCCTTTAGCATGTCTGTACAGTGGTTTCCAGTCCTAATCAACACCGGAAAATGAATGGATATTGACATACGACCACGGGCATGCCATATCTTCAGTCCATGGATGTGGAAGGCATCAAGAGCAATTCCAAGCTGATCTTCATCGCCCTGGCGGTGGTGTTCGGCTTCATTTTCATCATGCAGAATTTCGAGCAGACCTCATTCCAGTTCCTGATCTGGACGCTCTTCTCCGGCCCGAAATGGATCGTGGTCTCGGGTACCTTCATCCTCGGGCTGGCCTTCGGTTATCTGCTCGGCAAGAAAAAAGGCTGATCCTGGATCTTCCCCGCCCTCTTCGCGAGGGTATTCTTTCCTGTTTCGATAATGCCGCTTTCGGACGTCTGAACGTTTTTTGGAAGGGGCTCGGGGGTTTTTATCTCATAAAGGGTCCCCCAGGGTGTATCGATCCACCGCAGCGGTGTTGCATGGCGGGATATTCAGTGTTAAAATTTGTTGATATGATAAATATATTCATATTGAAGGATTGAGGAGGTGTTGGTGCGGAACTTGGTAGTGCTCCTAATCTTGTTCGTGACCCTGGATCTCTCCCCTCTCGCCTATGGTGCAACGGCAGATAATGCCATTGCATTTCATTGGTACAGCACGAAACCCCCACTAAGCCTTACCGGGCCGCAAGGGCAGGATGACATCACGCTCAATCGCGGCAATCTTTATCGGTTCACATACCTGCACAGGTTCGACCGGGTCGGGGTCGAGGCGGGGATATCCTCACTTTCGTCTAGCACCAAGCCGAGCTATGATCTCGGCAACGGCGTCAGAGCGGATTATCGGTTCAAATATTCCGAAGTGCGCCTCCCGGTCGCGGTCAAATACTTCTTTCACCCCGGTGGTTTCGATTTGTACGCTGGCCTGGGAACGGGTTTGTATCGGGCCGAGCTGAAAGCGCGGGTCGCCACCAGTGCGGGGTACGTCTATGCGGACAGCGGGACTTCCATAGGGCCGGAATTCCGGATCGTCTTCGGCGGCGACTTTCGCTTCACGGAGCATTGCGCCATCGGTGTGGAGATCGGGCGCTGCTGGTGCCGCTACGATTTCGGCGAGTTTATCGGCGACAGCCAGACCGTTAGCTACGGGAACCCGACGCTCTTTATCCAATATCAATTCTAACAACACGCCGATGACGCAGCAGGACGCAAGGTTTTTATCGAGCGAGCGCTCGTTTTTTCTTGACAGTGGCCGGAAATCATCTATGATAGTGCCATTCTTCCAAGCCAGGAGGTAGGTATGGATTTCGAGATGTCGGAAAAGATGCAGGCCATTACGGGCATGATCCGCGAGTTTGTGGATAAGGAGCTCATCCCCCTGGAGCCCGAGTTCGTGACCAAGGACTTCAAGGACATGCTGCCCGTGCTCAAGGAAAAACGGGACATGGTCAAGCGCATGGAGCTCTGGGGACCCAACCAGCCCAAGGAGTACGGCGGCATGGGACTCGACCTGGTGGATCATGCCCTGGTGAGCGAGGAGCTCGGCCGTTCGCCCCTGGGGCACTACATCTTCGGCTGCCAGGCCCCGGATGCAGGCAACATCGAGATCCTGCACAAGTACGGCACGCCCGAGCAGAAGGAAAAATGGTTGGGCCCGCTGGTCAGGGGCGAGATCCGCAGCTGCTTCTCCATGACCGAGGTCGAGCTGGCCGGCTCCAACCCCATCATGATGGACACCACCGCGGTCAAGGACGGCGACGACTATGTCATCAACGGCCAGAAGTGGTACACCTCCTCGGCCGACGGCTCGGCCTTCGCCATCGTCATGGCCAACACCAACCCCGAGAACGAATCGCCCTATATGCGCGCCAGCATGATCATCGTGCCCACCGACACCCCCGGCTTCAACCTGGTGCGCAATATCCCGGTCATGGGCCATGCCGGCAGCGACTATGCCAGTCACGCCGAGATCCTCTACCAGTCCTGCCGCGTGCCGCGGGAAAACCTCTTAGGTCCGGAAGGCTGGGGCTTCGTCATCGCCCAGGACCGTCTGGGACCCGGACGCATCCACCACTGCATGCGCTGGATCGGCATCTGCCACCGCTGCTATGACCTGATGTGCTCGCGTGCCAGCCACCGCCAGATCACGCCGGACGGCAAGACCCTGGCCTCGCGCCAGATCATCCAGGCCTGGGTGGCCGAGAGCGCGGCCGAAATCCAGGCCGCCCGGCTCATGACTTTGCACGCCGCCTGGAAGATCGAGAAGTTCGGCACCAAGGAGGCGCGCGACGATATCGCCCTGATCAAGTTCGTGGTGGCCAACACCATGCAGCATGTCATCGACCGGGCGCTGCAGGTGCACGGCGGTTTGGGTATGACCGATGACGCCATCCTGGCCTTCTACTACCGCCATGAGCGCGCGGCGCGCATCTACGACGGCGCGGACGAGGTCCACAAGGCCATGTTCGGCCGCCGGGCGCTGAAGACCTACGAGAACGTCATCGCCAGGTAGTCAATGCGCTTCGAAGAATTTAAGACGTTGGTGTCGAACTCCAGCGCGGAGATCTTTGAAGAGATCTTCGCGCATCGGTCTGCCTCGGTAAAGATCAAGAAGGCCGGCGTGGCGGTTCGGAACCTGGAAAAGATCTTCGACGCCACCTTGGCTATCAGCCATCAGAAAGGCTTTCATGCCATGACCCTGCGCGACTTAAGCCGCGCGTCGGGTTTAAGCATGGGCGCGCTCTACTCCTATTTTTCCAGCAAGGACGAGCTCCTGGACCTGATCCAGGACCAGGGCCGCCTGACCGTGCACCGCGCCCTGGCCGAACGCATCGAAAAGATACCCGGAGCGGCCGAGAAATTGACCGAGGCGGTCCAGACCCACCTTTACTTGAGCGAAATCTATTACCGCTGGTTCTACTTCTCCTACATGGAGACCAAGAATTTGAGCAAGGAGCAACAGCAAAAGGCCATTGAAAGCGAGCTGTTCACCGAAAAGGTCTTCATCGATATCCTGGAATTGGGTCAAAGGGAAGGTGTATTCCGCCCGAGTGATCCGCGCCTGACCGCCGCGGCCATCAAGGCCCTGCTCCAGGACTGGTACTTGAAACGCTGGAAATATACCCGGCGCAAGATCACCGTTGAACAGTACGCGGAATTTGTCCTGGAGTTCATCCGGGCCTATATTGATACCAAGGGGGTTGCATAGATGGATTATATCGACAAGCCCAAGTCCATCCGCAAGGGTGAAGAGCTGGATCTCAAACGGGTCGAGGAATTTTTAAAGGACAGCATCCCGGGGCTTACGGGCACGCTCAGCGTGCAGCAGTTCCCCAGCGGCTTCTCCAACCTGACCTACCTGATCGCCGTGGGCGATACGGAGCTCGTTTTGCGTCGCCCTCCTTTCGGCACCAAGGCCAAGAGCGCCCATGACATGGGACGCGAGTACCGCATGCTCAAGGCCCTCAAGCCGGTCTACCCCTATGGACCCAACCCTCTCGTCTATAGCGAGGACGAGGCCGTCATGGGTTGCCCGTTCTATGTCATGGAACGCCTCAAAGGCATCATCCTACGCAAAGACATCCCCGCCGGACTCAGTTTGTCGCCTCAGGATGCGCGCAGCCTCTGCGAGAACCTGGTCGATGTCCAGCTCGAGCTGCATACCATAGACTATCAGGCCATCGGCCTGGCTGACTACGGCAAGCCCGAGGGCTATGTCCGGCGGCAGATCGAAGGCTGGAGCCAGCGCTACCGCAACGCGCGTACGCCCGATGCCCCGGACTATGAGAACGTCATGGCCTGGCTTAAGGACAAAATGCCGCCAGAATCGTCCCGTCCTGCCATTATCCACAACGACTACAAGTTCGACAACGTGGTGCTGGATGCCGACAATCCGCTTAAGATCGTGGGCGTGCTGGACTGGGAGATGGCCACCATCGGCGATCCGCTCATGGACCTCGGCAGCTCGCTGGCCTACTGGGTCGAGGCTACCGACCCGCCAAACGCGCAGCTCATTCGCATGCTGCCCACCAATATCCCCGGCGCTATGACGCGTGAGGAAATCGTGGCGCGCTATGCCGAGCGATCCGGCATCCCCATACCCAACTTCGACTTCTATCACTGCTTCGGCCTGTTCCGCCTGGCGGTCATCGCCCAGCAGATCTACTACCGCTTCTACCATGGTCAGACCAAGGACGAGCGCTTCAAGATGCTCATTGTAGCGGTGCAGGTGCTCGAGGAAAACGCGCTGGCGCTTATACAAAAAACCAAGCTTTAGAGGCATCATCGTAATGTTGCTTGACCGATTGGGCGCTTTGAACGGGCGTTCTCAACAAATGTAGAAGATCCGTCGCC
>JBDKSM010000051.1:0-20990 GCA_039680665.1 Syntrophaceae bacterium
TCCCCGGAGGACTCGAACAACAGGCGGAACTTTTCCTCGCTCTCCACCAAGGCCTGTTCCACCTGCCTGCGCTCGGTGATGTCGCGCATCGTTTGCATGGCGCCGATCACGGCGCCTAAAGGATCATGGATCGGGCTCGCGTGGGCCGTGATGGAACGTTGCCGCTGCGTTATGCGGGAAAAAATCTCACCTTCAAAAACCAGACTCCCGTCATCGCGGTATTGCATAGGCTGCTCGATATCAAGCTTTTGATCGGGATTGATGATCGCGTCCGCCAGCATGGGACGCCGGCAGCCATAGAACGGCAGCGCATGCTCATAATTGTCCTTGCCCAGCACCGCTCCGGCCGGAATGTCTGTCAGCCTCTCCATGGCCTTGTTCCAGAGAATGACCCTTCCTTGCCGGTCAAGGGCGAAGGCGGGGTCAGGCAGGAGGTCGACGATCTGGGAAACCCCGAAGTTCACAGCACATGCATCCGACATGTTGATTAACCTCCATGTATATCATACCCATACCATGAGCGGAACAACCCCTGTTCTTATGTCAAATACTTTCCCTATTTCGTTGGGAGTATAACAAGATATTCAACGTCTTACAAGTCATAGGAGCATGGATTATGTTCAAGATCTCCGCGGCTTACGGCCTTCCCATATCAACGGCGGAGACATCCTTGCATCGCCTTGACGACCTGATACAATTTTGAACCACCCATTGATGGGCCGATCATTTATCATAAATCATTTCAATGTGTTTTGATTGCACCCGTTGGCACCGCCTTTGCTCTTCATCCATCATCAACACAGGTGCGCGCTCTTGGATTTTGCGGGCGCGATCTGAAAGGAGCGACGATGTGCGCCATACTCGGTATTTTTGACCTCAAGACCCCGGCCAAGGACTTACGGCCCCAGGCCCTGCGGATGAGCCGTCTACAGCGGCACCGCGGACCGGATTGGAGCGGCGTGGCGGTGTACGACAAAGCCATCCTGGCCCATGAGCGGCTTTCCATTGTGGATGTCGATACGGGTGCCCAGCCGCTCTATACCACCGACGGCACGGTGGCCCTGGCGGTCAACGGCGAGATCTACAACCACAAGGAACTCAGGAAGAACCTCCAAGCCCCCTATGATTTCCAGACCGCATCGGACTGCGAGATCATCCTGGCGCTCTACCGCCAGAAAGGCGTTGACTTCCTGGAAGACTTGAACGGCATCTTCGCCTTTGCGCTCTATGACAGCGCGCGGGACATCTACCTGATCGGCCGCGATCATATCGGCATCTGCCCCCTGTATACCGGACACGATGAGCACGGCAATTTCTACGTGGCCTCGGAGATGAAGGCCCTCATGGGAGTATGCAACACGGTGGCCGAGTTTCCTCCCGGACATTATCTCCTCAGCACCGATGACGCTCCTCAGAAATACTACCAGCGAGACTGGATGGAGTATGCGGCCGTGCAGGACAACCACAGCAGCATCAAGGACCTCAGGCGCGCCCTGGAAGAGGCGGTCGAGCGGCAGCTGATGAGCGACGTGCCCTACGGCGTGCTCCTCTCCGGCGGCCTGGACAGCTCGATCATCTCGGCCGTGGCCAAGAAGTTCGCCGCCAAGCGCGTGGAGACAGGGGGGTTAAAGGACGCCTGGTGGCCGCAGCTGCATTCCTTCGCCATCGGGCTGGTAGGCTCGCCTGACCTGGCCGCGGCCCAGAAGGTGGCCGACCATATCGGCTCCATCCACCACAATTTCACCTTCACGGTCCAGGAAGGCTTGGACGCGGTGCGCGACGTGATCCACCACCTCGAGACCTATGACGTGACCACCATCCGGGCCGCCACGCCCATGTACCTGATGGCGCGCAAGATCAAGTCCATGGGCGTCAAGATGGTGCTCTCGGGCGAAGGCGCGGACGAGATCTTCGGCGGGTATCTGTACTTCCACAAGGCGCCCGACGCCAAGGAATTTCATGAAGAGACCGTGCGCAAACTCGGGATGTTGAGCAAATACGACTGTTTGAGGGCCAACAAGGCCCTGGCGGCCTGGGGGGTCGAAGGCCGGGTGCCGTTTCTGGACAAGGAATTCCTGGACGTGGCCATGCGCTTGAACCCGGCGGACAAGATGTGCAGTGGGGAGCGCATGGAGAAGCATATCCTGCGCCGGGCCTTCGAGGACTACCTGCCCCCGGAGGTGGCCTGGCGCCAGAAGGAGCAGTTCTCCGACGGCGTCGGCTACGGCTGGATCGACACCCTCAGGGAGGTGGCTGCCTATACGGTCAGCGACACCCAGATGGAGAACGCGCGCTATCGGTTCCCGATCAATACGCCGATGACCAAGGAGGGTTACCACTACCGGTCGATCTTCCAGGAGTTCTTCCCGCTGGACAGCGCCGCCAAGTGCGTGCCCGAAGGACCGTCCGTGGCCTGCTCCACGCCCACGGCCATTGCCTGGGACGCCGCCTTTGCCAAGCTGATCGACCCCTCCGGGCGCGCGGTCACGGATGTACATAAAGACGGCTATAAGGAGGATGAAACAGGTTGAGTCGCCGCCCCCGGATATGGTACAATATTGTTGTTTTTAACAGGCCATGCATCAATATTGAACTATAACTCAGGACCAAGAGGAATATTGCATCAATGAATACAACATGTTATCTGGCACCAGACTTGGCATCGTTCTGGCTTGAGGGAAAGGTGACGCGCACAGCGACCAATTTAAAGAACTGGAGGAAATGATGAAGTACCACAACCTTATCCCGGCTTCCGAGCGACATTACAAGGTTGAAAAGGAAAAGGAGGTGCAGATATCGAGATACTACGGTGAGGACACCTTCAACGCCAAGGTGATGCAGGACAAACTGCCCAAGGATATCTACAAGCGCATCATCGAAACCATCCAGGCCAGGCGCAAGATGGATCTGGAGACCGCCAACGCGGTAGCGCACGCCATCAAGGAATGGGCCATCGACAAGGGCGCCACGCATTACTGCCATTGGTTCCAGCCCATGACCGGGGCCACGGCCGAGAAGCACGACTCCTTCATCGAATTTACGGACGCGGGCGACGTCATCGAGCGCTTCTCCGGCAAGCAGCTCATCCAAGGCGAACCGGATGCCTCGAGTTTTCCGAGCGGCGGCCTTAGGTCCACCTTCGAGGCACGCGGTTACACCGCCTGGGACCCGACCTCGCCGGCCTTCATCATCAGAAACGGCCTGGGCACCACGTTGTGCATCCCGACCATCTTCATATCCTACACGGGCGAGGCGCTGGACAAAAAGACCCCGCTGCTGCGCTCCATAGGCGCCATCGAAAAGAGCGCCGTCAACCTGCTGCGCCTGCTCGGCAATCAGGAGTCGCAGAAGGTCTTCGCCACGCTGGGACCCGAGCAGGAATACTTCCTGATCGACCAGGACTATTACTTCAAGCGCCAGGACCTGGTCTTGAGCGGCCGCAGTCTCTTAGGCGCCGTTCCACCGAAGGGCCAGCAGCTGGAAGACCAGTACTTCGGCAGCATCAAGGAACGCATCCTGTCGTTCATGCACGATGTGGAAGAGGAGCTCTACAAGCTCGGCATCCCGGCCAAGACCAGACACAACGAGGTGGCGCCCAGCCAGTTCGAGATCGCGCCCATCTTCGAGGAGGCCAACCTGGCGGCCGACCACAACCAGCTGGTCATGGAGACCATGAAGCGCATCGCGCCGATCCACAAGCTTAGGCTGCTGCTGCATGAAAAGCCCTTCGCCGGGATCAACGGCTCGGGCAAGCACCTGAACTGGTCATTGTCCGACGATCTTGGCAACAACCTGCTCAACCCGGGCCAGACGCCGCATGACAACATCCAGTTCCTGGTCTTTTTGATGGCTACGATCAAGGCCGTCAACGTGCACGCCGATCTCTTAAGGGCCTCGGTGGCCTCGGCCGGAAACGACCACCGGCTGGGCGCCAATGAAGCCCCGCCGGCCATCATCTCGGTCTTTCTGGGCGAGCAGCTCACCAACATTCTCGACAATATCGAGAAAGGCAAGATCACCAAGGCCACCGACGCGGCCATCATCGACCTAGGCATCTCCAAGCTGCCGGTGCTGAGCAAGGACAGCACGGACCGCAACCGCACCTCGCCCTTTGCCTTCACCGGCAACAAGTTCGAGTTCCGGGCCGTGGGGTCTTCGCAGTCCATCTCGTTCCCGGCCACCGTCTTGAACACTATCGTGGCCGAGAGCCTGGATATCCTGGCCGGAAAGATCAAGGCCAAGGGCGGCGATGTCAAGCAGGCCGCGCTGGACGTGGTCAAGGAAGAGGTCAAGGCCAATAAGGCCGTGCTCTTCATGGGCGATAACTATACCCAGGATTGGGAGAAGGAAGCCGCCAAGAGGGGGCTGCCCAATAAGAAGACCGGTTACGAGGCGCTCAAGGACCTCAAGACCGACAAGGCCCTCAAGCTCTTCGAAAAGTATGGCGTGCTTTCACCGGAGGAGCTGAAATCCCGCTACCATGTCCGTCTGGAGCGCTACATCAAGGAGATCGATATCGAGGCCGCCACCCTGTTTACCATGGTTCAGAGTCAGATCCTTCCGGCCGCCGCCACGTATCAGAAGACCCTGGCCCAGTCCATCAAAAACGCCATGGATGTCATCGGCGACGGCCGTGAGCTCAAACCCCAGAAAGAACTTCTCAAGCGCGTGAGCGCCTTGATCGGCGATGCCCAGAAACAGGTCACCGAGCTTAAACAAGATATCGAAAAGGCCAGGGCAATCGACTCGGAAGAGAAGCAGGCCGCTTATTTCTGCGATGCGATCAAACCGTGCATGAACGCCGTGAGGGACACGGTGGACACCCTTGAGCAGTATGTGGACAATGAGCTCTGGCCCCTACCGAAATATTGGGAGATGCTGTTCATCTGCTAGTTCCAAGTCCCAAAAACCGGCGCATAGTAAGCAGTGCGCCTTGAACGCACCCGTTCAAGGTGCACTGCTTTTTCAAGCTTTAGGCTGCGCCTGTTTCCCTAGAACCTCACATCCAGCAGGATATACATGTTTGAGATCGTAGCCTCATTCTCGATCGGATCGCCGTAGGGGTTGGGGTCGTAATCGCGCTTGATCAGGGTATAGCCGATCCTGGTCTTGAAGTAGCGCGAGATGGGCTGGATATAGTAGGCGTCATAGACGCTGCCGCGCTCTTCCAGCTTGTGCAGCGGGTCCTCGCTGGCATAGGTGAAACCGTACCAGTGCTCAGAGGCATGGTTGTACTCAAATCCCAGTTTGGGATAACCAAGCGCCCTGATCGGCAGGTTCAACCGCAGGCCGGCATGATAGGCCCGCGCGGTGAGATCTTCATCACCCGCTGAGGACATGAAAGCCGTCGAATACTGCTGAACCGCACCGGAGGAGATGGGCACCGTTGGGTCCGCGGGTGAGAGTGAATCCCACACATACGACAAAACCATCCGGCCGTTGGGCTTGGTCTTTTCCCATGCGTATCCGGCGAACCAATCCACCCAGGTGTTCAGGAAGTTCTTGGACTCGATGAAGGCCACGGCCTTCATGATGCTCCCCATTGAATTGGGGGCCTCGACACCGGTTATGGTTACATCATAGGGATATGCCACGCCGAAGTTGGCCCTGGTCGCCTCTTCAAGACTCCTGGCGATGCCGTTGCGCATGGTTTCCACCGTGTCGTCACGCAGCTGCACGGAAGGGGCATACAGGCAATCGAGCATAAACGATGTGCCGTCAAGGAACCCCGGTAGTCCGGTCTCGAACTGGCCGGCGTAGATCGGAGTAGAGGTCGGGAAGTCGTATCCGTACATGGTGACTTCCCGGTAGGGGGCGTCCTCGTTGTCCGTGATCCAATCGGTGTAGGTGAGCGTCAATCTTGATCCCGGCAGTCTGGTCAGCTTGTCCAGGCCGAAGGTCAGGCTCAGGCCGTCCACCTCCGCGTCCCAGGCCAGCGAGGGATAGGTCGATTTGCGGGGCGAATCCTCGCGCAGATCGGTGGGCATGCCGTCGGTGGTCGGCAGCCGGCCGAAGGCGAGCGCCATGGGCACCTTCCAGATATTGAAGAAGTAATCCACGTAGGCGCGCTCTACCCAGAGCCTGGTGTCCGTGGGTTCCCGTCCGGCCGAAAGATCGTCATAGGTGGTGTGCAGGGTCTTGTCGCCCCACAGTTTGTACATGGCCAGCCGCCCCGTAAACCTGAGTTGATCACTCACATCCGCCCGCAGGTTCAGTCGGACCTGGGTGGAGGCCAGACCATTGACGCTTTCATCGATCTTTTCGGCGCCGGTGGTCTCGTCGGCATCCTTCTTATAACCATACCAATCGAAGCGGGTGCGCACCTCCGCCCCGAAGTTCATCTTATCCATCATGGCCTTGGTCTCGACCTCATCCAACCGTTTGTTGATCTCGTCGATGCTTTTGAGCATATCGAATTCGCTCGTGCCCTGTTCGGCGGCCGAGGCCGGCGCCGGCATGACGGCCCATGAAACTCCCATGGCAATCACAAAAAACACCAAATATCTCTGAACAATATACCGTGTCATTGTTCACCCCTCCTCTTGTTTATCGCAAGCCCGCTGCTTCGGGTTTTTCTGAATCGGCCGCATGCTCGGTCAGGTATTCCAGAACCGCATCGAGTTCATCCTGAGTGAACATGGAATTGATGTCGAGTTTGCGCGCATGCCGGTTTTCACTAAAGAATCGCTGCCATTGACGCACGGCATACTTGCCCGGCGCCACCTTGCCGCCCTTGCCCGACACACCGTGACATTCAAGGCATTTGCCGGTAAATACGGCCTTCCCATCGGCGGCATACAGTCCCGGCGCCATGCCCAGCGCCATGGCCGCCGCCACAATCAAACCCGCCCTTATTCTCATTACCTTCGCCTCCTTTATGCCCGCAAGACTGGAGCCTCGCCGAAATCATACCGGTGAAACACGGCGACGTCAATCTTCGCTCACCCTTTCGCCCACATTGATACAGTTCTTGCCCGCCCGTTTGGAAACGTAGAGCGCCCCGTCGGCCGACTTGATCAATGCCTCCTTGCCGAGCGCATGCCGCGGGAAGGAAGATAACCCCAGAGAGATGGTGACATGCAGCTTCAGGGATTCATACGAGATATCCAACAGCTCCACACAGCGGCGGATTTTCTCGGCCGCGATCATGGCCTTGTCCACATCGGTCTCGGGGAAAATAACCACGAACTCCTCGCCGCCGTAGCGGGCGGCGATATCCACGGCGCGGATATTCTTGCGTATGGCCCTGGCCACGCTTTTCAAAACCTCGTCGCCCAACAGATGCCCATAGGTATCGTTGAAATGCTTAAAATTATCGATATCGATCATGGCCAGCGAGAACGGACGGTTATAGCGACGCGCGCGCTGAACCTCGCCATCGAGCATGAGCTGGAAGTAGCGGTGCACAAAGAGCTTGGTGAGTCCGTCGGTGGTGGCCAGATCGAAGAGCTTGGCGTTCTCCAGCGAGATGGCGGCCTGGGCCGCGATGAGACGCAGGATCTCAAGCCGTTCCGGGGTGAAGGCGCCCGCGGTCAGGTTGTTCTCCATGTACAGGACGCCGGTGAGCTTGCCTTTGTTGAGGATCGGCGTGCACAGAATGGACTTGCACTGCTCCCGCACCACATGCGGGTCGTTCATGAAGGCCCCTTCGGACATGGCGTTGGCCAGGATCAGGTGTTTGCCGCTGCGCGAAACATAGTGAACGATCGCCTGCGAGAGCCCCTCGCACTCTTCCAGCGCTACGGTTTGCAGCACGCGCGCCTCGCCCGCATCGACATCCTCACTGGCCTCCACGGTCAGCTTGCCGTCCGATTCCAGGATCAGATACCCTCGCTGCGCCCCGGCATTGACGATCGACATGTGCATGGTCTTCTGCAACAACCTCTCCAGCATAATCTCGCTCGATATCACCTGGGAAACCTGCATGACCGTAGCGAGATCGAGCAAGCGCGAGGTGGATTGCGTGGAGGTGGTATCGCCGACTGTGTCGCTCCCGTGTGCCTTGCTCTGGCCGCGCATGAGCTCCGGGTAGCGCTCCTGGAGTTCCTTCTCCTTGGATGACGCCCCCCAGCTTAAGTAACAGCCGCCGGCCATGTGCATAAAGACCCGCGCCTCCTCCTCACAGTGGTGCCGACGATAGAAGACCGCCGTGCGTTCGCAGGCCAGGGCCTCCTCATGGAGGTACTCGTTGTGCCGGGCCAGACGAACGGCGTCGTGGTAGAGCCCCACCGCTTCGCGAAAACGGCCGTCGGCCGCCATCTGTTCCGCCTCGACCAGGAGGTATTTATGGCGGAAGTTCTCAGGGCACAAAGCGATGAAAGTCTTCAATTTCCGCTGGTTGCGGACGATCAGGCGCTGGAATCGCCGGGTGCTTTCCACGGCTCCCTCCGTTAGCAACGCCGCCAGGATCAGGGAGTAATAGAAAAAGTGCTCGGGGACCAGCAAGGTGCCGGTGACTGCCTTGATATGCCGGTCGAGCTCTTCGGCCGCCTGGCGGGCCTCCTCGTAAAGCCCATAGAGATACAGAAGCTTGGCCTTCAGTAAGAGCGAGCAGCATAATCCATAGTGGTTTTTCTCCCTGCGCATGCGCTCGATCAGCTCTTCCTGGTCGAAGCCATCGCCGCTTAAGCTGGCGCGGCTAGGAGTCAGGCCCTTGAGGTTCTGAATCACCTGGATGTTCTCCAGGTAGCGCGACGCGATAAAGGGCTCCTTGACGATAGTGATCAGCTCCCGATATTTCTTGATTTCATCGTGGATGTCGTCGATGCGATCGCCGATCATCAGACGGCAGTCGGCCGCGGCATTGATGCTGTGGCCGGCATAGATGAAGTCCCCGGCGTCGAGCGAGAGCTGGTAGACCTTGGCGTAGATCGCGAGGTCTTTGCGGGCATGGAGCTTCCAGTGTTGGATCATGAAGGCGAAGACATGGTGCACGAGCCCAGCCACTTTCTTGTTGTCGATCATCTCATTCAGCTTCAAGGCCATCTCGCCGATGCGGTAGCCCTGCTCATAATCGCCCTGAACGGTCTGGATGATGGTGGCCAGAGCGATGAAGGCCACGGCTGAGTTAGGCGTATGGCCGTATTTCAGGGATTCATTGACCCCATAGAGCGACAGATAGGCGAAGAGGTTGGCATTGACGTAATAGGCCGGGGTGCCGATGCTGGTCATGAGGTTGCTGATGGTGATGCGTTCCTCATCCGTCATGAGGGGCAGATCGAGGAGCTTCTCAAGCGGCATCTTGCGCAGCGCCATTTTCACCTTGATGAGCTCCTTCAACACGGGACCGGCGCCCATGGTGACGGAGAGGTTGTAGCCGAAGAGCAGCATGGCCTTGAGCCCGAGTTCGATGGCTTCCTGCGGCGTGCGCAAATTGGTGTACAGGACCACCATGGTGGTGTAGGCCTTGGCCTTGTCGACACGGTTCTTGGCCTGAGCGATGATGGCGGCGAATAATCGTTCGGCCGCCTCGAAATCACGGTCCAGATAGCGGCATTCCATCTGTTCCTTATGCAGGGTGTAGCACAGCTCGTAGTGATCCCGCCAGGCCCCTGCGCCTAAGAGCTCCAACCCCACATCCAGATAGCTGACGGCCGCCTTGTAGGCCGTGGCCTCCTTGGCCTTGATGCCCGCCTTGGCGTTGAGCTCGGCCAGGCGCAGGCGCTGCGCCTCTTCAGTGATCAGACGCCGTCCCTGATTCAACTGATCCACGATATAGAAGATCCGGCTGAAGAGCTTGTCCGGTTCCGTCCGTTCAAGCCCCAGGGTACCGATAGCAAAGTGCATCTCTTCCCGTTCGGCCGGTGAGAACAGTGAGTAGGCGGCCTCCTGGATACGGTCATGGTGGAAGCGGTAGAGATCGCCCCGGCGATCGATCAAACCCTCCTGGATCAGGACATCCATCACCGCGAGCACCTCGCTTAAGCTGCGCTCGGTCAGCGCGCTTAAGATATCGGTCTCAAAGCGGTTGCCGATGCAGGCGCAGATACGGATCAGCCGCAGTGGATCGGCCGGCAGATCGCGGAGTCTGACCGCCATGAAATCCACGACATTGTCCGTTACCGCGAGATCGCGGATCTTCTGCAAATCCCAGGACCAGTCTCCATCGGGCTTCAGGAAGATCCGGCCGTCCACATACAGGGTTTTGATAAACTGGTTGACGAAGAAGGGGTTGCCCCTGGTCTTGCCATGAATGCTTTGCGACAAAGGCCCCGCGATCTCGGGACTCAAGCGCAGGAACGAGCTCACGAGTTGGTTGACGTCTTCGCTGCTCAGGGCGCCCAGGGCGATGGTGCCGACACCGAGACCGGCCTTTTTGAGCGTATCGATGGCCAGCATGAGGGGATGGTGCAGGGCCACCTCGTTGTCACGGTAGGAACCGATGAACAGGAGGAACCGCAGGTCCTTATCCAGGAGAATGGTCTGCAAAAGGTTGATGCTGGCGCTGTCGGCCCATTGCAGGTCATCCAGGAAGAGCACCAGGGGATGCGACTGGCGGGCGAAGACGCGCACGAAACACTTGAAAACGTAAGAGAAGCGGTTCTGGGTCTCTTCCGGCCCCAACTCGGGAATATCGGGCTGTCTGCCGATGATGAGCTCGATGTCGGGGATGGCGTCGGTGATGATCTTGCCGTTGGGTCCCAAAGCCAGCAGCAGCCTTTCCTTCCACTCCTGAATGCGATCATCGCTTTCCGCCAGAAGCTGTCTGGCGAGCCCCTGGAAGGCCTGAATAATGGAGCTGTAAGGGACATACTGGCGAAACTGGTCGTATTTGCCGGAGAGAAAATAGCCCCGCCGCTCCACGATCGGCTTATGCATCTCGCCCACCAGGGCCGACTTGCCGATGCCGGGCTCGCCCGTGACCAGCACGACCTCCACCCCGCCACGGCCTATCCGTTCAAAGGCGCCCTGCATTGCCGCAAGCTCATCCCCACGGCCCACCACGATCTGCGGGATGATGAACTTCAGCGATATGTCACGGCGTCCCAACTCGAAGGGGGTGATGCGGCCCTTGGCGCGCAGTTGATCCAGGCATTCCTTGAGATCGGCGGCCAGGCCGAAACCGTTCTGATAGCGGTCCGCGGCCGACTTGGACAAGAGCTTCATGATGATGTCCGCCACCGTGAGTGGGATATCGGGATTGAGTTTCTCGGGGCTTAAGGGCAGCTTGGCGATGTGGGCGTGAATGATCTCCAGGGAGTTAGGGGCCGAAAAGGGAAGCTGACCGGTGAGCATCTCGTAGAAGGTGACCCCTAAGGAATACAGATCGGTGCGGTAATCCACGGCGCAGTTCATCCTGCCGGTCTGCTCGGGAGACATGTACACCAATGTGCCTTCAATAACCTGGGGGTTGTAGATCTCCTCGTTCAAACGGGTGATCTCGGAGGCGATGCCGAAGTCCGTGATCTTGACGATATCCTCTTCCCAGTTCATGATGATGTTCAAGGGTTTGATGTCACGGTGAGTGATATTATGCTGGTGGATCTTTCCCAGGATTTCGGACAGGCGGATAGCTATCTCCAGGAAGCGCTCGATTGTAAAACCGCCCTTGATGATCTCCTTAAGCGTTACGCCGCCGAAGTCTTCCACGACCAGCGCCACGTGGCTCTTGTCATCGATGATCTCCAGGATCTTGACGATGCCGTCGATCGCCACGCTTTTGATCAGCTCGTACTCGTGCTTGAGGCGGGCCACTTCGGCCGGTGCAGGGTAGCGGGCCTTGAGCGCCTTGATAATGACCGTCCCGGGTGCGCCCTCGGGACGGGCCCGGTATACGACGGAATGCAGTGTCTCGCCCATTTGCTCCACAACCGTATAGCCCGGAAACTGTTCCATATGCGTAAGAAGCCCCCCCTGGGCTCTCTATCGTCAATGTAATCGGTAATCTGAAAAATATGTGCCCCACGCATCCTCCGCCATGAAAATGCGCAATCCGCATTGGCCGATCAGACGGTTCATGGTGGGCGAATATGCTTGGACGGCACCCCGTCGCCATGGTCACCAGATGCTGATCTTGCGCCTAATCACTTCCTTCCTGGCCGACCATGCCTTGACCACCGGCCCCTTTTAGCAGTGGATAGGGCGCTGTCCTTGCCCCTGTTCAGGGCTCGATCTTCTCACCCACCGAGACCCTGTTCTTGCCTTCGCGTTTGGAAACGTAGAGCGCCTCGTCAGCGGATTTGATGAGATCGTCCTTGTCCTGGGCGTGGCGCGGGAAGACGGCCAGGCCCAGGCTGATCGTTACTTGCAGCATCGCTCCCTCATGCGGGATCTCGATCTGTTCGACGCACCGGCGCACCTTCTCGGCCGCGATCAAGGCGGCGTCCAGATCGGTCTCGGGAAAGACGATCACGAATTCCTCGCCCCCGTACCGGGCGGAGACATCAACATTGCGGGTGTTCTTGCGGATGGCCCGCCCCACGCTCCTGAGGACCTCATCGCCCAGCTGATGCCCATAGGTATCGTTGAAGTGCTTGAAGTCGTCGATATCGATCATGGCCAGCGAGAACGGCCGGTTGTAGCGCCTGGAACGCTGGATCTCGGCATCGAGCATGAGCTGGAAGTAGCGGTGCACGAAGAGCTTGGTCAGGCCGTCGGTGGTGGCCAGATCGAAGAGCTTGGCGTTTTCCAGGGAGATGGCGGCCTGGGCCGCGATGAGGCGCAGGATTTCCAGGCGCTCCGGGGTGAAGGCGCCCGCGGTCAGGTTGTTCTCCATGTACAGGATGCCGGTGAGCTTGCCTTTGCTCGTAATCGGCGTGCACAGGATGGACTTGCAGTGCCCCCTAACGATATGCGGGTCGTTCATGAAGGCGCCTTCGGACATGGCGTCGGCCAGGATCAGGGGAGTGCCGCTGCGCGAGACATAGTTGACGATAGCCAGAGAAAGCCCGTCGCAGTCCTCCAAAGGGATGGACTGCAGCACCCGCGATTCGCCCAGGTGCACATCCTCGCTGGCCTCCACCGTCAGCCTGCCGTCGGATTCCAGAATCAGGTACCCGCGCTCGGCGCCGGCATTGGCCATGGACATGTGCATGGTCTTCTGGAGCAGACGCTCCAGCATGATCTCGCTCGAGATCACCTGGGAAACCTGCATGACCGTGGACAGATCCAAGAAACGCGAGCTTGATTCGGTGGCGGTCGTCTGAATTAATGTCGCGGTCTTGGCGGCCCTGATCTCGCTCCGTATGAGCTCCGGGTAGCGCGCTTCGAGGTCCTTGACCTTGGCCTCGGCCCCCCAGGAACGGTAGCACTGGTAGGCCCGGCGTATGAAGAGCCCCGCTTCATCCCGTGATCCGATGCTGATGTACTGCTGGGCCAGGCGCTCGCAGGCTATCGCCTCGTCCAGAATAAATTCATTCCGGCGGGCGCCCTCGATCGCGGCATGATAGAGCCTGAGCGCCTCGTCCAACCGGCCCGCCAGGCCGGCGGTCTCGGCTTCGACAAGGTCGTACTTGTGTTTGAAGTTTTCAGGGCAGAGCGCGGCCCATGTGCGCATCTTGCGCTGGTTGCGGCGCAGGATGGCGTTGAATTTCCGCGCGCGCTTGACCTCGCCCTGCCGGAGCAGGCCCGTCATGATCAGGGAATAGTGGAAATAGTGATTAACCGTCAGGAGGGTGCCGATGGGGACATGGATAATCTGATCCAGTTCCTCGGCAAGTTTCAGGGCCTCCTCGTATTCCCCGTACAATGCATGCAGGAAGATCTTTGGGTACAGAGAGAAGCACAGGCCGAAATGGTTGCCCTGCTGTCTGAGAAAGTCGATAACCAGGTTCAAATCGAATCCGTCGCCGGAAACGTTGGCGCGCTCGGGCATGAGCCCTTTTATGGTCTTGATCCAGAGATTCACCAAATGGTATTGGCCCACGATCAGAGGGTCCTTGAGGGTCTGCATGAACTCATGATATTTCTTCAAATCATCCAGGATATCATCCAGGGTATGACAGCACATGAGTCGGACCTCGGCCCCGGCGTTGATGCTGTGTCCGGCAAAGATGAAATCACCGGCATTGAGGGACAGCTCATAGACTTTGGCAAAGATCTCGTAATCATGCCGGATATGTTTCTTCCAGTGCTGGATGAAGAAGGCGAAGACGTGATGTACCTGACCCGTGAGCTTCAGGTTGCCGAGCCTTTCATTGAGCTTCAAGGCCATTTCGCCGATGCGGTAGCTGAGCTCGTAGTCGCCCGTCGCGGTCTGGATGATACAGGCCAGGGCCATAAAGGCCACGGCCGAATGCGGCATCAGACGGCCGTGTTCCAAATTGTCGTTCACCCCTTTCAGGGCAAAGAGGGCAAACAGATTGGGATTCGCATAATAGGCGGGAACACCGGTAGAAAGCATGATCTCGTGCGCCGCCAGGGTTTCCTTGTCTTCGATGGGCGGCAGATCCAGGATCTTTTCCAGGGGGATCTTCTTGAGCAGTCTCCGGGCCTTGATAATCTCCCAGGCTACCGGGCCTTTGCCTACGTCAATGGGAATATTGATTCCGAACATTTTGAGGCCCTTCAGTCCAAGCTCGATGGCCTCCTTGGGCGGACGGGACGTGGTGTACAGGACGAGCATGGTTTTATAGGCCTTGGCCTTGTCGATCCTTGAGGCGGCCTTGTCGATGATGATCTCGAAAAGGCGCGCGGCCTCGGCAAAGTCGCGATTCAGGTATTGACACTCCATCTGCTCGAGGTAGAGCGCATATGCCAGGCCATAATCAGCCGTCCAGGCAGCGCTGTCCAGCAGCTCCAGCCCCGTACCGAGATAGTTGACGGCCGCCGCATAGGCGGTGGAATCCTTGGCCTTGATGCCGGCCTTGAGGTTGAGATCCGCCAGGCGGGTGCGTTCGGCGGGGTCGGTTATGAAACCGCGTCCCTGGTTCAGTTGATCCACGATATAGAAGATGCGGTTGAAGATTTGGTCGTCCGCGGTGCGCCCCAGATCCAGGGTGCCGATCAGATAGTGGACCAGCTCGCGTTCCTGGGGCGACAGCAGCGAAACAGCCGCTTCCTGGATCCGGTCATGGTGAAAACGGTACAGGTCGCCGCTTAAGTTGATCAGTCCTTCCTGAATCAGGGTGTCCAGCGTGAAGAGCAGCGCTTCGATTGCCTGGCCGGTGATGGTCGCCAGCGTAAGCACGTCGAAACGGTTGCCGATGCAGGCGCAGACCGGGATAAGCTTGAGGGGCTCGGCGGGCAGGTCATGGAGCTTACGAGCCATGAATTCCACGACATTGTCCGTCACCTGAAGGTCCTGAATCTTTGGTAAATCCCAGGTCCAAACGCCCCCCGCCGCCTGGGCGATAGTGCCCTCATCATAGAGGGTTTTCAAAAACTGGTTGACGAAAAAAGGATTGCCCTTGGTCTTGTGGTAAATGATGAGCGCCAGGGGGTGCGCGATCTCGGGATCGCAGTGCAGGAAATAGGCGATGAACTCTTCTACGTCCTCGGGCTTGAGCGCGCCGAGGGTGGCGGTATTGACGGTAACGCCGCCGGCGCGCATGGCATCCGCGGTCAGCATGAGGGGGTGATGGGCCGCCACCTCGTTGTCGCGATAGGCGCCCATGCACAGGCAATGCCGCAGATCCTTATCGGTGGTGATGGTTAAGATAAGGCTTAAGCTGGCGCTGTCGGCCCATTGGAGGTCGTCCAGGAACATGACCAGGGGGTGCGTCCGATCGGCGAATACCCGTACGAAGTTCTTGAAGATTAGGTTGAAGCGGTTTTGCGTCTCCTCCGGACCCAGCTCCGGGATGTCGGGCTGTTTGCCGATGATGTGCTCGACCTCGGGGATGGCGTCCGTGATGATCTTGCCGTTCGGTCCCAGAGCGGAAAGGATCTTGTCCCGCCAGTCGAGCAGTCGCTCATCACTCTCGGTGAGCAGTTGACGGGCCAGTCCCTGGAAGGCCTGGATGATGGCGCTGTAGGGTACCGAGCGTCGGAACTGGTCATACTTTCCGCTGATGAAAAACCCCCGTTTTTCGACAATGGGTTTGTGGATCTCATGTATCAGGGCCGACTTGCCGATGCCCGGTTCGCCCTTCACCAGCAGGATTTCCACTCCGCCCCGGCTTACCCGCTCAAAGGCGGCATGCAAGAGCGAGAGCTCCTCATCGCGTCCGACCAGGATCTGCGGCAGGATGAAGCGCAAGGCCATATCGTGCCGTCCCAGCGGGAACGGGGTGATACGGCCGGCGGTCTTGAGCCTTTCCAGGCATTCCTTGAGATCGGCGGCCAGTCCGAAACAGTTCTGATACCGCTGCGCCGGTGCCTTGGACATGAGCTTCATCACGATATCGGACAGGATTCCAGGGATATCGGGGTTGAGCTTCTCCGGGGGCACCGGCACCTTGGCGATATGGGCGTGGATGAGCTCCATGGCGTCTTGGGCCATGAAGGGCACATCGCCGGTGAGCATCTCGTAAAACGTGACCCCCAGGGAATACAGATCCGTGCGGTAATCCACGGCGCAGTTCATCCGTCCGGTTTGTTCAGGGGAGATATAGGCGAGCGTCCCTTCCATGACCGTGGGGTTGGATACCTCTACATTCTGGCGGGTGAATTCCGCGGAGATGCCGAAGTCCGTGATCTTGACAATATCCTCTTCCCAGTTCATGAGGATATTCAAGGGCTTGATATCACGGTGCGAAATATTACGGCGGTGGATCTCCCCCAGGATCTCGGATATGCGGATGGCCAGTTCCAGGAAACGTTCGATTGTAAAACCGCCCTTGATGATCTCCTTAAGCGTTACGCCGCCGAAGTCCTCCAGAACCAGGGCCACCTGACCTTCGTGATCGATAACGTCCAAGACCCTGACAACGCCTTCAACCTCCAGGCCCCGGATTAGCTCGCACTCGTGCTTGAAGCGGGCGACCTCGGCCGGCGTGGGGTACTCGGTCCGCAAGGCCTTGATAATGACCGTAGCGGACTCCCCCTCCTTACGTGCCCGATAGACCAGCGAATGTAAGGTCTCATCGATCGGCTCAACCATCGTATAACCGATAAAATCTCCCATCTCAAACCATCTCCCTATGGACTCATATCGTCAGCCGCGAGATGGATCTGAATAATTTCTCATCCGTTCTTGCCTCTGCGGTGTTCTGATTCTTCACCTTTCCCTCTTTGCTTTTCCAGCCTTGACAATTGCTCGGATCTTCTTACTATGATATAAATATTGAGTGTTTCTTTGCAATGTTACGGTATGAGGAGAAGCGGCATGAGAAGAACTTTCCTTTTTACCCTCCTGGCGGTCCTTGTCTGTTCGTCCGTCGCTTTCGCCGATCGCAGCGCCGTGCTCTTCATCGAGATGGAAAAGGAAGACGCGGATTCGAAGGACCTGGAAGAACTCCTGACCGTGGGAGGCATCTACTCCACGATGCTGGCATCCTACGATCAGGTGTACTGGCTTGTAAATGAAGACGCCACGCGCGACAACTTCTTCGAGACCCTCCTGACCGCGGTGGACGCTTGGGCCACGGTCGATCTCTACATTATGGCCCACGGCGGCATGCAATACTTCTGGGGCCACTATGACGACCGCATCTATGTCGATGATATCCTCGGCCTGGGGAGTTTTCCCAACATGCGGCACCTGCGCATGGTGTATGTCGGCACCTGCCACGGCTGGGACCTGACCGACGAGTTCATCGAAATCGGCGCCAAGAGCGCCTTCGGCAGTGACGAGACCATGGTGAACTTCCCCTTCTTCTTCCAGTTCCTCTATGCCTTCGCGGTTCAGGGGGATTCCCTGCAAGAAGCCGTCATCTCGGGTTCGGCCGTGACCGGCGATGAGAGCTTCCGCATCAACGGCGACACGACGTTGCATATGGATACGGACAACTGACCGTAGTCCAAGTCCATGACAGGAGACTAGAAAGCATGCGCACACATCCTTTGACGGCATATGTAATGGCCTTCATGGCCGCTCTCGTAAGCTTCGGTCTCATTTCCTGCAAGTTCGTCGAACAAGCGGGCAGGCTGCAATGGTCCAAGACCTATGGGTATAAAGAAGCCGATACGGCCCTGGCCATCGATCAAAGCGGCGAAGGCGGGTATTTCGTGGCCGGTTACACCAAGTCCATAGGGGCCGGCAATAATGACGTGTGGGTCCTCAAGCTTGACAGCGCGGGTACGGTAGCGTGGGAGAAGACGTTCGGCGAAGCCGAATCCGAGTTCGCCTACGCCGTCAGCCGCACCCCGGACAACGGCTGCATCGTGGCTGGAGAGAAGCGAATCTACAACGTGCTGGACGACTATAACCTGACGCCCAGCTACAAATGGGACATGTACATCATCAAGCTCGACGCGTCCGGCGCTACCCTTTGGGAGAAATGGTACGGCGGCGACGATTACGACCGGGCCAACGGGGTCATACCTACCGCGGACGGCGGCTATATCGTGGCCGGGCATACGCAGTCCTATGCCGACGGCTACACCCCGCCCCCGCACAACAAGAAGGATATCTGGATCATCAAGCTGACCGGAAGCGGCGAAAAAGCCTGGGAGGTGGTGCACGGCGGAAAAGAGGCCGACGGCATCAACTCCATAGCTCAGACAGCGGACGGGGGTTACATCGCGGCCGGATTCACGGCTTCCTACGGCGCAGGCAGCTATGATTTCGAGGTCCTCAAACTAGGGTCATCCGGGAATATCCTCTGGGAAAAGGCCTATGGCGGGACCTTGCCGGATGTGGCTAACTGCGTCCGGACCACCGCCGACGGCGGTTATATCGTAGCGGGCGAGACCTGGTCCTACGGGGCCGGCAAGACCGATTTCTGGGTCCTGAAGCTTGGCCAAGACGGGACCGTGCAATGGTCGCGCACGGTCGGCGGCGCCGGGTTCGAACGGGCCCAGTCCGTGTCTCAGACCAGCGACGGCGGCTATCTGGTGGCCGGGTACACGAGCTCCACCGGCGCCGGGAACAAGGATGTCTGGACCGTCAAGCTCGATGCCCAGGGCGCCTTGCTCTGGTCCCAAACCTATGGCGGCTTAAGCTGCGATATGGCCTTCGGCCTTAAAACTACCGACGACGAAGGCTACATCGTGGCCGGCAACACCTCCTCCTCCGGCAGTGGGGATATCGATGCCTGGGTGCTCAAGTTCGCCAAACCCGAGAAAGCATGGGTGAATTGAAGCCTGTTTCAGAGCGGCTCTTCCTTTATCGGCAGGTAGCATACGGCGCCTGCGCGGTAGGATGGGTGGAGCGAAGCGCAACCCATCACTCTATCGATAGACAATGTCTATCATGGTGTTCGTAATGCATATGATTTGATCATGATTAAAAAAGATGGGTTACGCTGCGCTGCACCCATCCTACGAGCTACTACGAGCTACGAGCTTGACACTGCACATATAGATATTTATGCTTTAGTCTATAAATAGGGGGGGGATATTATACGGATCCGCATAATACGACATGATAAATAATCGAGAGCCATAATGAACGTAATTTATTCAATGGTTAATAAGGTTTTCGAGAATGATTCATCGGCAGGTTATACGGACAATAAATTGGTAATCCGCTTCATATGCGGATCGGCATAAACACTGTTGAACTAAGCCGCTGCCGCGGAGGGTAAAACCGTTTCTGAAAAAGCCAAGTTATAGCCAGAACGCCTTACATTTAAAGCCCTATATTTCAGCCAGTTGATCATATTCCTGTAAGATACTTCCTTGTTCCATAAACTCTATCAAGACACGGAGGTATCGAATGACAGAATTACGGCAGAAGATGATCAGAGACATGCAATTGAGGAGACTGGCGCCCCGTACGCAACATTCCTACGTGGAGGCCGTGGCGGGATTGGCGAAGTATTACCGCAAATCACCAGACATGCTGAGCATGGAGGAGGTACAAAACTATCTGCTCTACCTGGAACACGAACGCAAGCTTGCCTGGAGCTCGTGTAACATCGTGACCTGCGGTTTGCGTTTCTTCTATGACATCACCGTGCAGAATCCGGACATGCGTTTGGCCATACCGCCGCGCAAGAGCCAGCGCAGGCTCCCTGAGGTCTTGAGCCGGGAAGACGTGGCGCGCATCTTTGCCTGTGCCGCTAATTCCAAGCACCGGCTGCTGCTCATGACCACCTATTCGGCGGGCTTACGGGTCAGCGAGGTCGTGCGTTTGAAGCACGAGCACCTCGACGTTTCCCGCATGACCATCAGGGTCGAACAGGGCAAGGGCAACAAGGACCGCTACACGCTCCTTTCCGAGCGTCTTCTGGAAGAACTGAAGGAATACACCAAGCTCGGTCCTCCATCGGGGTGGCTTTTCCCCTCGGTCAAGAAGAACACCCCGTTGGATATCACCACGGCGCAGAAGATCTACACCACCGCCCGGCTCAAGGCCGGGATCTGCCATGGCAGGGGCATACATACCCTTAGGCATTGTTTTGCCACGCATCTCCTGGAGGATGGCGTCGACCCGCACACCATCCAGAAACTCCTGGGCCATCGCCAGCTCTCCACCACGGCCAAGTATCTGCACCTCACCCGGCAAAGACTCGCCAACGTCCGAAGCCCGCTGGACAACGGGTGATGAATCATGCCAACCCAATCCCCCGCCTGGGAGGTGTCCGACATCTTCCGGGAACACGGGGACACCTACCGAAGCACGCATGCTTTACCGCTGGCGCACCTCAAGGTCATGCATGCCATCACGACGTGTCGAACGCCTCATCAAGGCGGCCACCTCGAACGCTGCGATACCTGCGGTCACGAACGTGCGGTCTACCACTCCTGCCGCAACCGTCATTGCCCGAAATGCCAGACCCTGACCAAGGTCCGTTGGATTGAGGCGCGCATTGCAGATCTCCTGCCCGTGAGGTACTTCCACACGGTCTTTACCCTGCCGCATGCCCTCAATCCTCTGATCCTCTGCAACAAGGAGGTGATGCTCGCCGTGCTATTCAAGGCCGTGGGCCGGACATTGCTGGAGTTCGGCCGCAACAACCTGGGCGGCAGGTTGGGGTTTATCGCCATTCTGCACACCTGGGACC
>JBDKSM010000052.1:0-49147 GCA_039680665.1 Syntrophaceae bacterium
TCTGGGCAAGCCCCAAGATGAGGACCAGGCTCGTGCTTACCTGCGTATGCTCCGGTCGCGGGTGCATGAGGTATATACCGGTTATTGCCTGGCTTACGTGAGCCAGGACCGCATCACGACCAAGGTGGTGCGCACCACCGTCCATTTCCGCGACATGTCGGAAGAAGAAATCCTCTGGTATGTCGCCACGGGCGAACCCATGGACAAGGCCGGAGCGTACGCTCTTCAGGGCCACGGCGCAGCCTTCGTCGACCGCATCGACGGCTCGCATACCAATGTGATCGGACTGCCGCTTTCCGATCTGTACAGCGATCTGAAAACATTCGACATCAAGCTCAAGACCCTGTAAGGAGGCTTGCTATGGAAAGATTCATCATGGCCATCGATCAAGGCACGACCGGGACGCGCGTGATGATTGTGAACAAACGGGGAGACATCGTGGCCAGCGCCTATACGGAATTCCCGCAGATCTATCCCAAGCCCGGATGGGTCGAGCACAATCCCGAGATCATCTGGGACTCCACCAAGCAGGTTATGCGACAGGCGCTCTCCGAGGCGTCCCTGACGCCCAAGGACATCCAGGGCATCGGGATCACCAATCAGCGCGAGACATCGGTGCTCTGGGACCGTCAGAGCTTAAGGCCGGTGCACAATGCCATCGTCTGGCAGTGCCGCCGCAGCGCCCCGATCTGCGACGATCTGAAGCGCCGGGGGCTTGAGGGACTATTCCACGCCAAGACCGGCCTGGTAATGGACGCCTATTTCTCCGGCACCAAGGTCAAATGGATGCTGGACGAGGTGCCGGGCTTGAGGCAGCGGGCCGAGGCCGGCGAGATCGCCTTCGGGACCATCGATTCGTGGCTGATCGCCCGACTCACGCGCGGCAAGGTGCATGTCACGGACTACACCAATGCCTCACGCACCCTCATGTACAACATCCACGAAAAGCGCTGGGACAAGGAGCTCCTCAAGGTCCTGGATATCCCGGCCGGTATCCTGCCTCAGGTCGTGGATTCGGCCGGCGTGGTGGGTGAAACCGCGTCGGATATCATCGGCGATAGTATCCCGATCGCCGGGATCGCCGGTGATCAACAAGCGGCGCTCTATGGCCAGGGCTGTTTTTCCGCCGGTCAGGCCAAGAACACCTACGGCACGGGCTGCTTCATGCTGCTCAATGTCGGCGAGACGGCGCTGGATCCTAAGAACGGCCTGATCCTCACCCTGGCATGTGATGCCCAGGGCCGTCCGTGCTACGCCATCGAGGGCTCGATCTTCATCGGCGGGGCCGTGGTGCAGTGGCTGCGCGACGGTCTGGGCCTGGTCACGAACGCCGCCGAGACCCAAGCCATTGCATTGAGCGTTCCCGACACGCACGGCGTTTACCTGGTCCCGGCCTTCGCCGGCCTGGGCGCGCCCTACTGGGACATGTACGCCCGCGGTGGGATACTGGGCTTGACGCGCAGCACCACGCGCGCGCATATCGTGCGCGCCGCGCTGGAGGGCATCGCCTACCAGGTCAAGGATCTGGTCGGGGCCTTTGAAAGCGCCACCGCCATGCGGTTCACCGAGCTCAGGGTGGACGGCGGCGCCTGCCGCAACGACTTTCTCATGCAGTTCCAGGCCGATATCCTGGGACTCAACATCGACCGTTCGCAATACATCGAATCGACCGGCATGGGGGCCGCATTCCTGGCCGGTATCGCGACCGGATACTGGGGAGCCGGAGACGAGATACGCGGCCTGCGCGCCTGCCAGGCGGTCTTTTCCCCCAAGATTCCGGCCTTGAATCGCCAGACGCTCTATCAGGGTTGGTGTGATGCCGTGAAACGGGTGAAGTGCGAGGGCTGATGAACTTATTTGCCTATCTTGGCCGTATCACGCTGACCTTTCTCGAACAGATCGGCGCCATAGGCCTCTTCATCTACGAGGTGGCGCTGTGGCTCCCGCGCAAACCCTTCTTCATACGCGAGCTCTTTAAGCAGATGGATTTCATCGGCATCCGCTCCAGCACGGTCATCCTCCTGACCGGCATGTTCACCGGCATGGTCACCGCCCTGCAGTCCCACTACGGGTTCCGGTTGTTCGGGGCCGAGTCCCTGGTGGGATCGACGACGGCCCTGGGCCTGCTGCGGGAACTGGGGCCGGTCCTGGCGGCCCTGATGGTGACGGCCCGGGCGGGATCGGCCATGTCGGCCGAGATCGGGACCATGCGCGTGACCGAGCAGATCGACGCCTTGACCGTCATGGGCGTCAACCCGGTCCAGTACCTTATCATCCCCCGCATCATCGCCGCGATCATCATGCTGCCGATGCTTACCCTGGTCTTCGACGCCATCGGCATGATCGGCTCCTGGATCGTGGGGGTGAAACTCTTAGGGATCGACCAAGGCATGTTCATGTCACGCATCGTGGAGTACGTTGATTACCAGGACCTCGGTGTCGGGCTGGTCAAAGCCACCTTCTTCGGGTTCATCCTCGCCACGGTCGGCTGTTACAAAGGCTTTACCACTTCGGGCGGCGCGGAGGGCGTGGGCAAGGCCACGACCTTCTCCGTGGTCATCTCGGCCGTGAGCATCCTGGTGGCGGATTACGTCCTCACGGCACTCATGTTCTGAGGCATAGCCTGCCGAAGGCCCGCAACGCCGCATACGCGTTTTTCTTCTCAGTGCCCCTTGACTATCACGGATGCTTATGCTAGCACCAACCACACGTTTGTGGGGCCGTAGCTCAGCTGGGAGAGCGCATGAATGGCATTCATGAGGTCGAGGGTTCGATCCCCTTCGGCTCCACCATTTAAATCTAACTTAAGAAAAGCAGGCAGGCATGTCCCACACGAGTCATCCCGTACCACCAATTTCCCATCTCAGAGGCACGCCATGATCAAGCTCAAGGGTTCGCACCGCACCTACCTGCGCGGCCTGGCCCATAAGCTCAAACCGGTCATCCAGGTCGGCCGCGGAGGCGTAAGCGTTGAGGTGCTCGCGGCAATCGATGAGGCCTTGGGCTGCCACGAGCTCATCAAGCTCAAGTTCATGGAATTCAAGGAACAGAAAGATGAGCTCTCACGCCTGATCGCTGATCGTACCGGCAGCGAGCTCGTGGGCCGCATCGGCAACATGGCCATTTTTTACCGCGAGCACCCCGAAGAGGATAAACGCAGGATCAAGCTACCCAGAACCTGAAGAAACCATGTAAAATCCAAGGGGCACGACCTATGATCAAGCTCAATGAGAATTACCTCAAGCTCACGGCCAATTATCTCTTTTCCGAGATCGCCAAACGCGTGCGCGCCTTTCAGGAGGCCCATCCGGAAAAAGAAATCATCCGCTTGGGCATCGGCGACGTGACGCGCGCCCTGCCCAAGGCCTGCATCGAGGCCTTCCATGCCGCCGTGGATGAGATGGGCGACGACGCCACCTTCAAGGGCTATGGTCCGGATTACGGCTATGACTTCCTGCGCGAAAAGATCGCTCGGGATGATTTCCAAGCCCGGGACGCCGATATCGCCTTGGACGAAATCTTCATCAGCGACGGCGCCAAGAGCGACACCGCCAATATCCAGGAGATCTTCAGCCACGATATCCAGGTGGCGATTCCCGACCCGGTCTACCCGGTCTACATCGACACCAACGTCATGGCCGGCCGGGCCGGTGATCCTCAGAACGGCCGCTATGCCGGGATCGTGTACCTGGACGGCACCAAGGCCAACGGCTTTATCCCCGATCTGCCGCATAAGCCCGTGGACCTGATCTATCTGTGCTTCCCCAACAACCCCACCGGAGCGGTCATTAGCAGGGAGGCGCTTAAGCGCTGGGTAGACTATGCCCGTGAACACCAGGCGCTCATCATCTATGACGCGGCCTACGAGGCCTTCCTGCGCGATGAGAGCCTGCCGCATTCCATCTATGAGATCGAAGGCGCAAAAGAGGTTGCCATTGAATCACGCAGCTTCTCCAAGACCGCCGGCTTCACCGGCACGCGCTGCGCCTATACCGTGGTGCCCAAGGCCTGTATGGCCTACGATTCCACGGGTAGGCCTCAACCCCTGCATCCCTTGTGGAGCCGGCGCATGTCCACCAAGTTCAACGGCGTCTCGTACCCTGTCCAACGCGCGGCCGAGGCCGTGTATTCTCCGGAAGGCAAACTCCAGGTGCGCGCGCTGACCGATGCCTACATGGTCAACGCCGGACTGATCCGCCGGGCCATGAACGACCTGGGGTTCGACTGCGTGGGCGGCATCAATTCACCCTATATCTGGGTGGACTGCGGCATGGATTCCTGGGCCTTCTTCGAGCTGCTGCTGAGAAAGGCGGGTGTGGTCACCACCCCGGGGGCGGGCTTCGGCCGCTGTGGCCAGGGCTTTATCCGCATCAGCGCCTTCAACAAACGCGAGAATGTCGAGCAGGCCATGGCGCGCATCCGCGAAACCCTGGGGGACGCCCGCTAGGCCGTGCGGCCTATGGAACACGACACCAATACGGGCTTAACCACAGCGCCCATACCGGTTCTGATCGCGAAACTTGCCGTGCCGGCCAGTGTGGGCTTTTTCTTCAACACCATGTTCAACGTCGTGGATACCTTCTTCGGCGGTATGATATCCACCCAGGCCCAAGCGGCGCTCTCGCTTTCCTTCCCGGTCTTTTTCATCATCATCGCTCTGGGGAGCGGTTTGTCGTACGGCGCCACCGCGGTCATCGCCAACGCCCTGGGCGCAGGCCGCGACCAGGAAGCCCGGGTGCTGAGCAGCCAGACCATCAGCCTGGCCTGCCTGTCGGCAACGGTGCTGACGGCCATCGGCATGCTCGCCGCCAGGCCTCTCTTCATATTCCTAGGCGCCGGCGCGGCCTATCTCGGCGATTGTCTGGCGTATATGTACACGATCTTCGCCGGCACGCTCTTCTTCCTGGGCGCCTATGCCTTCAATGCCATCCTGAACGCCCTCGGGGATACCCGTTCATTCAGGAATTTCCTGATCTTCGGATTCCTGACCAATGTCATCCTCGACCCCTGGTTCATCTTCGGCGGCCTTGGGGTCCCGGCCATGGGCATCGCCGGGCTGGCTCTATCCACCATCCTGATCGAGCTGATGGGGACCCTGTACTTGGCCGGCAAGGTCGGACGAACCGGCATGCTCGGCGCCCCGGCATGGAAGGACTTCCGCCCCCGGCTTGAACCCATGGGCGTCATCATCCGCCAGGGACTGCCCGCCAGCCTCAACATGCTCACCGTGGGTCTGGGCATATTCGTCATCATCGCCTTCATCAGCCCCTTCGGCAAAGCGGCCGTGGCTGCGTACGGCATCGCCGTACGCATCGAGCAGATCGTGCTGCTTCCGGCCATCGGCCTGAGTGTCGCCACCCTGACGTTGGTGGCGCACAGCAACGGGGCGCGTCTCTTCGGGCGGATAAGGCAAACACTGCGCGCGGTTCTTGTCTCCGGCGGGATCTGCATGGCCCTCGGCGGACTGGTTATTCTTCTCCTGGCTGAAACCTGCATGCGCATCTTCTCCGCCGATGCCGAGGTGATCCGCATCGGCGCGACCTACCTGAGGATCGACGCCCTGGCCCTGTATGCCTATGTGATCCTCTCGGTGCACGTCGCGACCCTGCAGGGCATCAAGAAACCCGGCTTTGCCGTCCTGATCGGACTGTTGCGCCAGATCATCGCCCCGGCCCTGCTCTTCGCCCTCTTGATCAAAGTCTGGCACTACGGACTCTTAGGTGTCTGGTGGGGCATCTGCATCATCACCTGGACGGCGGCCGTTATAACCGCCCTTTATGCGCAGCGGCTCTTGAAAAAAACGGCCACGTCATCATAATATAGAAGCATGCATGCATACCGCGAGGCACCTCATGCACCACGGCGCATAACAGGTACACGTCCGAAGACCTATGATCTGCTCTTCTACATCCTGCTCATGGCCGCCGGAATCGCCCTGATCCTGCTGGGCGCCGAACGTCTCGGGTATCACTGGCAGTGGTATCGTGTCCCGCGTTACCTCGTGACCCATGACGGGACGCATACCGTCCCCGGACCTTTGCTGCAGGGCTTGATGGTCACGTTTCATATCACGGGCATCAGCCTGGTGGCGGCCAATGCCATCGGTCTTCTCACTGCGCTCTTCAGGCTTTCGGGATCCCTGGCGGCGCGCACCCTAAGCCGCGCCTATCTCGAATTCTTCCGCAACACCCCTCTGCTCACGCAACTCTTCTTCATCTACTTTGTGATCGCCCCGGTGTTCAAGCTGAGCGCCTTTACCTCGGCCGTCCTGGGCTTGAGTCTGTTCGAGGGCGCTTATATTTCGGAGATCATCCGCTCCGGTATCGTTTCCATCCACAAGGGCCAGTGGGAGGCTTCCTCCTCTCTGGGGCTGAGCACTCTACAAACCTATGTCCATGTCATCCTGCCGCAAGCGCTGCGCCGGGTGCTGCCGCCTCTGACCAGCCAGGCCATCTCACTCATCAAGGATTCCTCTCTGGTGAGCGTCATCGCCATCTACGATCTGACCATGCGGGCTTCGGTGATCGTATCGGAAACCTTCCTGACCTTCGAGATCTGGTTTGCCGTGGCGGCCATCTACCTGATGATCGCGGCCGTGCTGTCGACCGGCGCCCATGCCCTGGAGGTTAGGCTGAAGGGAAAATTCGCCTGAATGAAAAGGAGGTTACGGTGAAAAAGATTGCGATAATAACCATGGTGATCGGGGTCTGTATCATGCTGTGCGGCAATACCAGGGCCGCGGGAGTCAGGGAGCAGCTCAGCAATGAGAGCACCCTGGAGCAGATCATGCGCCGCGGGGTCATGCGGGTGGGCATGGATACCTTCGTGCCCTGGGCCATGAAAGACAAGACCGGCAGGCTGATCGGCTTCGAGGTCGATGTGGCCACGCGGCTGGCCAAGGATATGGGGGTAAGGGCTGAGTTCATACCCACCAAGTGGTCGGGCATCATCCCGGCTCTCCTGACGGGAAAATTCGACATCATCATCGGCGGCATGGGCATCCGGCCGGACCGCAACCTGAAGGTGAACTTCTCCCTGCCCTACGATTACACCGGCATGTCCTTGGTGGCGCACAAGGAGCTCGCCCGGGGCTTCAATGCCTTGAGCGATTTCAACCGGCCGGAAGTCACGATCGCGGCGCGTCTGGGCACCACGGCGGCCTCGGCGGTCAAGCAATACCTGCCGCGGGCCAAGGTGCGGCTCTTCGACAACGAGGCCCAGGCCGTCCAGGAACTCCTGCTCGGCAGGGTGCATGCCGTGGTGGCTTCCGCACCCCTGCCTCAGTTCCAGGCGCTGAAGCATCCGGACAAGCTCTTTGTCCCGATCAGGGATACCTTTACCAAAGAGCCGATCGGCTTTGCCGTACGCAAGGGCGATCCCGACATGCTCAACTACCTCGACAACTGGATCCGGGTGGTCGATTCCGAGGGGTGGCTTAAAATACGCAAGCAGTACTGGTTCGAGACCCAGGATTGGGAAAAGCTCATTAACTAGTGGCCACGGACCAGGTATGAACCATAAGCGCGCCCGGGTCGCAACCCCCTACCAGAACAGGTGATGAATAGATCCATGCCGAAAAGCCGTTATCAGCCGAACCTGCTCGATGCCCTGATCCTGCTCGCCTCCACGGGACTGATCCTGTACCTCGCCCTGTGGTTCAGGAGCGGGACCCACTACACCTGGCACTGGCCGGTCATGTTCCAGTACTTCCTGCGCTATGACCCTGCCCTTGCCCGGTGGGTCCCCAATCTGCTGCTGCAGGGCTTCATCACCACGATCAAGATCAGCATCTGGGCCACCGTGCTCGCGATCATCCTGGGAACGATCATGGGCATCGTGCGCACCCGTCCCACGTTGTTGTCCCGTCTCCTGGGCCGCACCTACGTGGAGTTGGTCCGCAACATCCCACCTCTGGTCCTGATCTTCATCTTCTACTTCTTCATCAGTGACCAGATCCTGGGGCTCATCCGGATCGACGCCATCATCCGCTCCAGCCCGGACCTGGTCCAATCCATGGTGAGCGTGCTGTTCACGCCGCCGGAGCAGATAGATACCTTTCTGGCCGGGCTCATCACCTTGGTAATCTACGAAGGCGCCTATATCACGGAGATCGTGCGCGCCGGGATCGAGTCCATCGAGCGCGAGCAGTGGGACGCAGCCAAGGCGCTGGGTTTCACCCGGCGGCAGATGATGCGGCACGTCATCCTGCCCCAGGCCCTGGCGCGCAGTCTGCCGCCGCTGGCGGGACAGCTCGTTTCCACTATCAAGGATTCGGCCATCGTCTCGGTCATCTCCATTCAGGAGCTGACCTTCCAGGGCCTGGAACTCATGAGCGCCACTTACTTGACCTTTGAGATCTGGATTACGATCACGGCCCTCTACTTCATCCTGACCTTCGGGTGTTCCCTAGCCGTGCGGCACCTTGAGGTCATGCTGCGCCGGCAGGGAACATCCTATCATCCCGCCTGACGTCATGTGAAGGCAGGGATCGGCGGGACGGGAGGAGAAGATGTCTTGCATTCCATTGAATTTCTTATTAGAAGGTAGGCATACACGACATGCCCCAACAAGGGATAGGAGCGAAGCCATGCCAAGACTTTTGTCCAGGATGAATACGCGTACCCTGATGGTCCTTCTTATCATGACCTGCATGCTCACGGCCTGTTCAAAACAGAGCGCTCAGCCCACCCACCCCAAGCCGAAAATTTCCTCTAAGGCACCTTCGGCCGCCATCGCGCCCCTAAAGGCCCGGCCGCTCTATTTGACCGATTTCCGCACAGCCATCATCCAGGTGGCGCGCTATGCCATACCCGCCGTGGTCCATATCGAAGTAACCCAACGCGAGGTGGTGGCCAACCCCACGGCGCCCATGGAAAGCGATCCTTTTTTCCGCTTCTTCTTCGGCAACCCCCGCGCGCCCAGAAAGTTCAAACGTGAGTTCAAGGGGCTGGGCACCGGCATGATCATCGATGACAAAGGCCATATCCTAACCAACAATCATGTAGTGTCCGGGGCGGCTGAGATCGAGGTACAGCTCTCTTCCGGCCGGCAATACCCCGCCACGCTGGTGGGGGCGGATCCCAAGACCGACCTGGCGGTGATCAAGATCGAACCCAAGGAAAAACTCCCTATGGTGACCTTCGGCAACTCCGACAAGATGGAGGTCGGTGAGTGGGTGGTGGCCATCGGACATCCCCGCGGCCTGGACCAGACCGTGACCCAGGGGATCATCAGCGCCAAGCACCGCCAGGGAATCACCGACCCCAGCAGCTATCAGGACTTTCTGCAGACCGACGCGCCCATCAACCCCGGCAACAGCGGCGGTCCGCTTTTAAATCTCTCGGGCCAGGTCATCGGGGTCAATGCCGTGATCGCCTCGGAATCCGGGGGCTTCGAGGGCATCGGCTTCGCCATCCCGAGCAACATCGCCGTGCATGTCTCCAACGGGCTGATCGCCAAGGGCAAGGTGGATCGCGGCTGGATGGGAGTCACGATCCAGGATCTTACCCCGGAAATCGCCCAATCTCTCGGTCTGGACCCGCCCCAAGGCACGTTGATCGCGGATGTTGTCAAGGACGGACCGGCCGAAAAAGCCGGCCTGAAACCCGGCGATGTCGTCTTGTCCTTGAACGATAAGGACATCCCGGATAGCGGGACCTTGCGCAATGCCGTGGCCAACTCCCCGATCGGAACCTTGATCAAGCTCACGATCTGGCGCGACAAGCGCGAACAGGAAATCAAGGTCATGGTCGGCAATCTGGATGATGCGGCCAAGGGCATCACCGCCGCTCTCAAGGATCGTCTGGGCGCGGTTTTCCGGCCCTTGAAACCCGCGGAAGCAAGCAGTCTTGGTGTTGACCCATCGGTGGGCGTCGTGATCGGCAAGCTGGACGCCAAGGGCCCCATGGCGAGAGTGGGCTTTGAAGTGGGCGACGTGGTCTTGGGCGTCAACGGCCAGCAGATCGACAGCGTGGAAACTTTGGCCGCGCTCATCGACAGCCTGCCCCATAACCACAGGGTCTCTCTGTTCGCCATGGACCACAACAGCCGCCGAACCGGCAATGTCGAGATCGAGGTGCACTAGACATCGAACATGCAAGCGTTTCAAATGGGGGTAAGTGATGGCGCTCAATAAATTGGCCGGCAAACCGGCGCCGGCCGAGTTGCTGGTGAATGTGCCCAAGCTGATCAGCGCGTACTATGTCGCGCATCCCGACCCTGACGCGCCTTCAGAGCAGGTCGAGTTCGGCACTTCGGGCCACCGCGGGGTATCCTTTAAAGGCAGCTTCAATGAGGACCATATTCTGGCCATCACCCAGGCCATCTGCTGGTATCGTCATGCACAGGGCATCAACGGTCCCCTATTCCTGGGCCTGGATACGCATGCACTCTCCGAGCCGGCCGCGATCACGGCCCTGGAAGTCCTGACGGCCAATGACGTAACGGTGTGCATCCAGGACGGGTATACCCCCACGCCGGTTATCTCGCATGCCATCCTGACCTATAACCGTGGACGCACCGCGGGCCTGGCCGACGGCATCGTCATCACGCCCTCGCACAACCCGCCCGACAACGGCGGATTCAAGTACAACCCGCCCCAGGGCGGACCGGCCGATACCGTGATCACGGACTGGGTCGCGGATAAGGCCAACACCCTGTTAAAGAACGGCAACCGCGAGGTCAAACGCCTGCCCTACAGCCGGGCCGTACAATCCGGCAGGCTCCAGGCGCATGATTATATCAAGCACTACGTGGACGATCTGATCAACATCATCGATCTGGAGGCCATCAAGGCCGGCGGACTCAAGATTGGGGCCGATGCCCTGGGCGGCTCGGGTCTGGCGTTCTGGAGCGTGATCGCCCAGACCTACGGCCTTGACATCGATATCATGCACGGCCATCCCGACCCAACTTTTAGCTTCATGACCGTGGACAAGGACGGCAAGATCCGCATGGACTGCTCCTCGCCCTATGCCATGGCCGGCCTGATCGGGCTGAAAGACCGCTATGACATAGCCTTCGGCAATGACCCGGACTTCGACCGCCACGGTATCGTGACCAAGAGCGCCGGGCTCATGAACCCCAACCACTACCTGGCCGTGGCCATCGACTATTTGTTCCGCAACCGCACCGGATGGCGCGCCGACGCCGCCGTGGGCAAGACCTTGGTGAGCAGTTCCATGATCGACCGCGTGGCTGGTTCCCTGGGCCGCAGGCTCTCGGAAGTGCCGGTGGGGTTCAAGTGGTTTGTGGACGGACTGATCGACGGCTCCTACGGCTTCGGGGGCGAAGAGAGCGCCGGAGCCACCTTCCTGCGCAAGGACGGCAGCGTGTGGACCACGGACAAGGACGGCTTCATCATGGACCTCCTGGCGGCCGAGATCACGGCCAAAACCGGTCGCGACCCGGCCGAGCACTACCGGGCGCTGACCGAGCGCTTCGGCGTTCCGGTCTATGAGAGGATCGACGCCCCGGCCGATGCCGCGCAGCGTGCGGTGCTGAAAAAACTCTCACCGGCGCAAATAACGGCCACGACCCTGGCGGGCGAACCCATCACGGCTATCCTGACCGAGGCCCCGGGCAACCGGGCGGCCATCGGCGGGCTCAAGGTGGTGACGGATAACGGCTGGTTCGCGGCCCGGCCTTCGGGCACCGAAGACGTCTACAAGATCTATGCCGAAAGCTTCAAGGGTCAGGAACATCTGGGCCGCATCAAGGAAGAGGCCCAGGCCATCATCAACGCGGCCCTTCAATTCGCCAAGTGATCGCCCTTAAATAAATAGAAAGGCCTGATCAGCATGCAGCAAGAACATTTGGCCTTACGGTGGTCGTTGCTGGGCATCGTAGGCGGCTGCCTGGCCTTTCTGCTCCTCTCCAGCCCGGATACCGGCGGGTCACGCATTATGGGCGAGGTCTTGAACTGCGGGCATTTCGCCCTCTTCGGCGTCATAGCCGTGGCCCTTTTCTTCTTCTTCGAACTCGGGCGGCCAAGGGGGCTTAAGAATCATGCCCTGGCCTGGGGTTTTACGGCCCTGCTCGGGCTGGGCACCGAATGCATCCAGCTCTTTCAACCACTAAGGTCCTTCGAACTGCGGGACCTGGCCTATGACGCAGTCGGAGCCTTCACCTTTCTGGCCTTTGTCCATTCCTTCAGCATCGCCGATGGCCGCTGGCGCCAAAGACTCCGCATCGCCTTAGCGCTGATCTGTCTGGCGGCCACCACGCCCGTCTGGCTGGCCGTAGCCGAATGGGAGCGTATAGCGCAGGCCTTCCCGCTCATCAACTCGTTCGAGACCAAGGACGAACTGGAGCGCTGGGAGACCAAGGAAGCGAATCTCGCGCTTGCGCAGACGCATGCCACCCATGGCACATACGCTGCCGAACTGCGCCTCATGCCGGGCGAGTACCCGGGCATGAGCTCGGATTATTTTTACCACGATTGGCGGGGCTATCAACTCTTCGTCTGCGATATTTTTCTTTCCGGTGCTACGCCTTTGAGCTTCTCTATCCGCATCAATGACAAAGCGCATAATCAGGCCTATACTGACCGCTATAATCACACCTTCACCCTCGCACCGGGCTTGAACCACATCCGCATCCCGCTGTACGATGTCGCCACGGCGCCGCGCGACAGACGTATGGATATGCGCAACATCGCCCTGATATGCGCCTTCGCATACCGCCTGCAAACTCCGCGCACCATGTACATCGATGATATCACGCTTCTGTGATGCGCAAACCTATAGTATATATCATATCGGTACATGATATTAAGACGGGCTCATAAAGGGCCGCTAAAGAGGAGGTTATATGAAGGTCATGGCCATCAGCTCTTCCCCGCGCGGCGGGGGACAAAGCAAGACCGAGATCATGCTCTCAGCCCTGGTCAAGGGCATGCGCTCCTCCGGGGCCGAGGTGCACGAGGTGTTCCTGCGCACCCACAAAATCCACTACTGCACGGGCTGCTATACCTGCTGGACCAAGACCCCGGGGGTGTGCCAGCTCAAGGACGACATGACCCGCAAGCTCTTCCCCCTGTTCCTGGAATCCGACCTCGTGGTGTATGCCTCACCCCTCTACCACTTCACCATGAACGCCTGCATGAAGGCCTTTATCGAGCGCACCTTGCCCATGGTGCAGCCCTTCCTGGTGGACAAGGGCGGCCGCACCTCGCACCCCCTGCGCACCAAACCGCCCGCCAGCGTCATGCTGTCCGTGGCCGGCTTCCCGGAGATCTCGGTCTTCCAGCACCTCTCCAGCCATGTGCGCTTCCTGTTCGGCAAGGGCCTCTTAGGCGAGATCTACCGCCCGGCCGCCGAGCTCTTAAACAATCCGGCCTTTAAACGCACCGTGGACGACATCCTCGAAGCCACGACTGAAGCCGGCCGGGAACTGGTCGAATCCTCCCGGATCAAGGATGCAACAATGCAACGCATCACCCAGACCATTTGCGATACCGAGAGCCTGCGGATGCTGGGCGACCTGATGTGGAAGACCTGCATCAGCGAGGGCGTCACCACCAAGGAGTTCCAGGCCCGCGGCATGGTGCCAAGGCCGGACTCCATTGCGAGCTTCCTAGCCGTCATGAAAATCGGCTTTAACCCCAAGAAGGCGGCCGACACGCAGGCCGTTTTGCAGTTCACCTTCACCGGCACGGTCGCAGGCACATGCCACCTCGTCATCGATAAGGGGAAAATCGTGGGCTACACCGGAGCAGCCCCTCAGCCCGACCTCAGCATCACCGCGCCCTTCGATACCTGGATGGATGTCATCACGAAAAAGGCCGACGGTGCACAGCTCTTCGTGGACCGGAAATACACGGCCGAGGGCAACCTGGACCTGCTCATGAATATGGCCAAGCTCTTCGGGACATAGATAAGACCGTGATCCACACAAATTCCATTCATAATCGGATGGGTGGAGCCTTAGCGAAACCCATCGTTTTTCTGGAAAAAGTGATGGGTTCCGCTCCGCTGCACCCATCCTACGGGCTACGGGCTAATACATAAACAAGGATATTATCCGACATGTCCTTCTGTACATGGGTTTTTATACTGACCATGATAAACACATTGGATCTCAATACATAAATTATGAAACGCTGTTATCTTTGTGGGGCTACAGAAAATATCACAAGGGATCACATACCTCCCGAAGGTTTCTTTATTCCTCCACTTCCTGATAATCTAATTACTGTCCCTTGCTGTTATAGTTGCAATGATTCGTATAAGAAAGATGATGAGGCTGCGAGAACGTTTTTTTCTGCATATAGATGGCAGTCTGCAAAAGGGATGTGGGTTTGGAAAAATAAGGTGGTAAACTCAACCTTTAAAAGAAGCCCAAAGCTCAAAGCTAATATCCGCAAATCACTATTGCATGTTCCAGTCCAAACTGATCAAGGTGTAGAAATTATGCCGGCAATCCTTTTCCCAGAAGATAGGCTGAATCGTTGGCTAATTCGCATTACAAGAGGACTATTATTCAAGTTCTATCCAGATATTGATAGTTCCGACATGTATTTCGAGGTGGACCAAATAACTCCCTCACAGGAATTGGCGGACACTATGTATGCCACGATGACATATGATGAGCGTGGTAACGGGATCTTTCGATTTTGGCGTGCTGTTGTATCTGACGAGATCAATTGTCCTGGTATGTGGTCTTATGTTTTTTATGATGGAATGTGCTTCAGTGTCGCGCATAGTAAAGATAAAAGTGATTTTACGATTTAGGCACGAACCGCTCCAACCAGCCCATCCAGACGGACGCGGTGCAAGCGCCGTGCCGCTGATGTCCCCGTTGGCATCAAGCAACACCCGCCACTCCCGGCCTGGGGCGATCTGAACGCGAGGTGATGGCGGCGGCAACGGTCTGCGGGATTGGGCTGCAATCTTTTCGGCAGCCCAATCCCGCGGACAGCCTTTGATACCCGGCCAAACCATCCCCCCTACGCCCCTGCTGCCCGCTCGTAGCCTGCGCCGCAGGCCCTTGGCCCTCTTCCCCGGACGGGGAAAGTGACTCAGGCCATCCATGGCCATCGCCCTAAAGGCGCACGCAAGGTGCGTCCAATTCGGCTGTCCTGCCGAATTGTGGGGTGGGGGATAGGGGCGATCTTTATACTTCGTTTTTCGCCTATTCCCCAAGTGCCCTCGGATATTGACAGGAACAGGATTGATGGGATAGAGTCCGGTCGATTATTCAGGAGGATGTGATGGATTACAAGGATACCTTATGTCTGCCGCAGACGGCGTTCCCCATGAAGGCCAGTCTTACCAAGAAGGAACCCGAGCTCTTGGAACGCTGGGAAAAGGCCCGTTTATATCACCAGATCATGGAGAAATCCGCGGGCCGCGAGAAGTTCATTTTGCATGACGGGCCGCCCTATGCCAACGGGCATATTCACCTGGGCACGGCGCTCAATAAGATATTGAAGGACATTATCGTCAAGTCTTTGTTCATGATGGGTTATGACACCTTTTATAAGCCGGGATGGGACTGCCATGGCCTGCCGATCGAGCACCAGGTGGAGCTGAACCTGGGTGAGAAAAAAGGCACGTTAAGCAAGGTCGAGATCAGGCAGGAGTGCCGGGCCTATGCCGAGCGTTTCCTGGATATCCAGAGGGAGGAGTTCAAACGCCTGGGCGTGCTGGGGTTGTGGGAAGACCCGTATATGACCATCACGCATGCCTATGAAGCCACGATCGTGCGCGAGCTGGGCAAGTTCATCAGCCAGGGCTCGATCTACAAGGCGCGCAAGCCCGTGTACTGGTGCGCCACGTGCAAGACCGCTTTGGCCGAGGCCGAGGTGGAGTACCATGACCAGGTCACGCCCGCCATCTTCGTGCGCTTCAAGATGATCAGCGATATCAGCGAGCGCGTACCCGAGCTCAAGGGCGAAGATGTGTCGGTGGTGATCTGGACCACCACGCCCTGGACAATACCTGCCAACCTGGCCATTGCCCTGCACCCGGACATGGAATACGCGGCGGTCAAGACTGACAAGTACGGCGTGCTGATTATGGCGGCAGAACTGGTGGCAAGCGTGATGGCCGCCGCCGGGGTGAGCGAGTACAAGACGCTGGCCATCTTCAAAGGCAGCGTGCTGGAAAAATTGAAGGCCAGGCACCCCTTGTATGAGCGCGAGTCGCTTTTGATCCTGGCTGACTTCGTGACCCTGGACACGGGTTCGGGGTGCGTGCATATCGCTCCCGGACACGGCGTAGAGGACTATGAGATCGGCAAGGTCTACGGCCTGGAGGTGTATGCGCCGGTGGACAATGACGGCAAGTTCACCAAGGAGGTCGAGGACTTCGCGGGAAGGTTCGTGTTTGACGCCAATGAGGACGTGAACAAGGCCCTGGCGGCCAAGGGCGCGCTGTTGAATGCGTCAGACTATGCGCACTCCTACCCTTACTGCTGGCGCTGCAAGCAGCCCATCATCTTCCGCTCCACCTGGCAGTGGTTCATCTCCATGGAGGCCGCGGACCTGCGCAAGAAGGCCCTGGCGGCCATTGACCGCGTACGCTGGATCCCGGACTGGGGGCGCGATCGGATCTACAACATGATCCTGAACCGGCCGGACTGGTGCATCTCGCGCCAACGGGCCTGGGGCGTGCCTATCCCGGTCTTTTACTGCAAGGACTGCGGCGAGCTGCTGTTGTCGGGCGAGGTGGCCGAGCACGTGGCTCAGATATTCGAAAAGGAAGGCTCGGACGCCTGGTTTGCGCGTCCGGCCGGTGAGCTCCTGCCGCCGGGCACGGTCTGCCAGGCCTGTGGCAAGGGTGCGATCGAAAAGGAAGCCGACATCGTGGATGTATGGTTCGACTCCGGCGTCAGCTATGCCGCGGTATGCGAGCATGATCCCAAGCTGGGCGTGCCGGTGGACATGTACCTGGAAGGTTCGGACCAGCATCGCGGCTGGTTCCATTCCACCTTGCTGGCCGCGGTCGGCACACGCGGTGACGCGCCCTACAAGTCGGTTTTGACGCACGGCTTCGTGGTGGACGGCGAGGGCAAAAAGATGTCCAAATCGCTGGGCAACACCATCGCGCCCCAGGAGATCATCGACAAGTACGGGGCCGAGGTCCTGCGGCTGTGGGTCAGCGCCCAGGACTACAAGAACGACATCCGCATCTCCAGCGAGATCATCGACCGGCTGGTGGAGACCTACCGCAAGATCAGGAACACGGTGCGCTTCATGCTGGGCAACCTGTCCAACTTCGATCCGGCCACGGATACGCTCGCGCATAAGGATATGCTGGAGCTCGACCGCTACGCCCTGCACATCACCCAGGACCTGATCGAAAAGGTCCTCAAGGCCTATACCGATTTCGAGCCCTATGTCATCTACCAGCAGGTGCACAACTTCTGCGTGGTGGACATGAGCTCGTTCTACCTCGATATTCTCAAGGACCGCTTGTACGTGAACCGCAAGGATTCGCTCCAGCGCCGCTCGGCGCAGACCGCGCTCTTTAAGATCATCCAGGACCTGACGCGCCTGATGGCGCCGATCCTGTCGTTCACGGCCGAGGAGATCTGGGACCATCTGCCGGCCTATTCCGGCAAGGAGGCCAGCGTGCATGTAAGCGCCATGCCCATCAAGGACGAACGTCTCAAGGATGAGGCCCTGTCGGCCAAGTGGCAGCGGTTCAGGGAGCTGCGGCAGGAGGTTTCCAAGATCATGGAGCAGGCCCGGCGCGACAAGGTGATCGGGCATCCGCTGGATGCCCTGGTGCGGCTTACGGCCAAGGGAGAGACCCTGGAGTTCCTGAAGCTCGTCAAACCCTTCCTGCGGGAGGTCTTGATCGTCTCCGAGGTCGAGGTGCTTGAAGGAGACGGTCCCTACCTTGAGAGCGAAAACTTCAAGGAGCTTAAAGTCGAAATCGCGCGCGCCGGCGGGGTCAAGTGCCCGCGCTGTTGGAACTACAGCCGCGATATCGGCCTGGATACTAAATTCCCCGAGGTATGCTCCCGATGCGCGACGCAGCTCGGATAAGAGTCCTCCTCAGCTGGGGCGCGTTCCTGGTCCTGCCCTGCTATCTCGTGGACCAGGTTTCCAAGCTCTTAGTCCTGAAGAATCTCCCGATCGGAGAGGCTATCCCCATGCTGCCGGGATATTTCGAGTTCCTGCATGTGCGCAATACCGGGGCGGCCTTCGGTATCCTGCAGGGCCTCCCGGACCCCTTCCGGACGTTCTTCTTCCTGGCCATTACGGTTGCGGCCTGCGCGGCCATCGTCATGATCTTCAGGGCCTCCGGCGATGAATCGGCTTTCTTGAAGGTGGTACTATGCCTCATTCTGGCGGGCGCCCTGGGAAACCTGACCGACCGGCTCGTGCATAAGGAAGTCGTGGACTTCATCAACGTGCATATCCGGCAGTACCACTGGCCGACCTTCAATATCGCCGATACCTATATATCGGTCGGCATGCTCGGATTGCTGGGGTATATGCTGAAAGGTTCTAGACAGAAGCCATGAGCGGGCTCGTCTGGCTGCCCGTGGACCACTCCTCGGGTCTGATCATGGCGGAGATATTGATGATGATGACCAGCTGGCCCTGGGGGTCCCTGTAGACGCCGTCGATGAACTCGGTGGAGATCTTGGCGAAAAAGGCCGGGGTCTGCTGAATCTTGGCGGGATCGATGACCAGCACGTCCGAGACCTTGTCGACCACCATGCCCATGACGCGTTCCCTGACCCTGACGATCAGGAAGACCGTTTGGGGATTATACTCTTTCATCTCCAGACGGAACTTGAGCCTCAAATCCATGATGGGTACGATGTCGCCACGCAGGTTGATGACGCCTTTGATAAAATCGGGCACATTGGGCAACAGGCTGATGTCCTGCAGTCCGATGATCTCCTCGACCATGTAGATGGGTACGGCATAGATCTCGTTATCGAGCGAGAAGGTGATATAGGAGGTATTGTCCCGATAGAGGTCGGCCTCCTCGGTACCCCCCATGGTCTTCTGCGGTTCGACGTTTGAGGCTTCGGCCAGGATCTCCTCGTCCATGCTTTCCGGCTCCTTATAGGCGGTACGTGCGGGTTTTGTTTCCGGTCTGGGTGACGGCGCACTCCGGGGTTTGGCCGAGCCCGGTTTGCCGGTCAGGCCCGGAATCATATCCTCTCTCACCTCGACGATATCATCGGCATCGATCTGCAAGGCCATGGGCAGGACATCTCTCTCCATGATCGAGGCAAAAACCAGGGCCTGTCTGCCGTGGCCGTCCTTGGCGCTCCCCAAAACCTCGCCCAGGGCGTTCAAGTCCTGCTCCAGGCCCGGACGCCCAACCGTGATAAGGTAGACCTGTCCAATGCCGAGCTTCTGCATGAGAAGGTTTTTGTCGAGTGTGCCGTAGGTTTTGGCCTGGGGTTTGAGGGCAGGTGCGCCTTCAGTCTTCTGGGCCTGGCCGGCAGCGGCCGCGCCCCCTTTCAAGACGGCCTGCAGGGCCTCAACCTGCTCGGAGATATCCATGGTATTGCTGGCGATGACATCCTCGAACATGCTCTTGAGCATATCGGCGCCGTGCAGCAGGGTGCCGGCTACATCGCTGTTCGGTATAAGCTTGCCCGAGCGGATCAGGTTAAGGACATCCTCCATGTTATGCGCCAGCTCGCCGATATTGGTCAGATCAAGAAATTTGGCGCTGCCCTTGATGGAATGGGCGGCCCGGAAGACGCGGTTGATCACCTCGGGGTCGACATGCTCCTTGTCCGTTTCGATACGGATCAGGTCTTCTTCGATGTCGGCAATATGCTCCTTGGATTCGGTTACGAACTCTTCAATCAGGTCATCAAATTCTCCCACGGCAACCTTCCTCCTGGCACATTCTCTACCCGCTTGCTATCGGCATATGTCCCGGAAAAACTTTAGCGTTCTTGACGGGTGGAAAGTATGTTGACAAGAAAAGGGCTCTGCCGGTATATATCTGGTGATATCCCTTCAAGGAGGCCTTACGACGGTGCGGAGTTTGCGGATTGTTATCCTGGTGTGCGCGGTGCTCTCGACCCTGGGCCTGTCAGCGTGCGGAAATGAAAAAGGGCATGATGAAGATGTCTCCATGAGCGTCCCGATCCATATGGAGGTACCCACCAATGATCTGCAGCCCAGGTTGGGTTTATCGGGTTTCATCTTCGGCACCTTTGTCTTGCTGAATGCCTATATCCTGATGATCGCGGGCTGTGTGCTGCTGATCGTCAAGGACCGTAGCGTGAAGCAGCTGGCAACCCTTGCCGGCCTGGCCGGAGGGATGCTTGACCCGGAGTGGGCTCAAACGAAGCTCATGATCTTTCTGAATAAGCTACAAAACCATGATACGCGGGTGCAATACGGCACGGCCGGATTGATCGCCGGAGTGCTCCTGGCCTACCTCGGGGCCTGGATCGCCATGTAGATCAGGCGGAGATGGTTTTCATGAGAAGATTGTTGTAACGCTGTTCATCAAGGGTATCCAGAAAGGCGCACCCGATCTCTTGGCCATGCGACCAGCAGATCTTGACCCCGAAGGTCTCGCTTTGGTTGCCCAGCCTCAAGCCCAGACGTTTACTCAAAACAACCTCATCCTCGAACCTGATCCGGATGCCGTCCTTTGATACATCCATGGCCATGGCGGTCATCCACTGCGTTCCCGAATAGATATGGACGCGTATAGGCAGATCGGTTCTTGAGAAACGCCGGCGTTCCTTGTGCATATAAGATCAATGATACGACGCTGTCCTCATAAGTCAACCCTTTGTGGGCAAAACAGTGTAAAGATATATACAGCACAAAGCGGCGATGTATTTCCAAAATAAAAATATTGCATATCGGTAATATTTAGCGTACCCTTGTGACCCATGGATAACCTTTTGTCACGCATATCACGGCAAGAAATCGATGATGTGCTCTTTCACGCCCTCATGGCCGTATACCGTTTCGAGTGGGACAAGATCAAACGCTTCGGCCTGGGGTACATGGAAATCCTGGCCTTGCAGGTCCTGAGGCGCCGATCGCCCTTACGGATGCGCGAACTCGTCAAAGAGCTCGGCCTGCCTTTTTCCAGCGCCACCCGTCTTTTCTCGCGCCTGGAAACCGCGGGCTATGTCAACAGGGTCTATGCCCAGGACGACCGGCGGGGTGTACATATCCACCTCACCCAAGCCGGGGACGACATCGTAAGAAAGATCGAAGCACACTCATTCGAGATCCTGAATGCCAATACAAAGGAAATGGATGCCGCGCTGCTCGACCACTTTATCGAGACGGCGCGCCATATGGAGAAACTCCTGGCGGTACGGAACAGTGTCTTGAAAAGCATCGCTCCTTCCGTCAGCCCTGAAAACGATACCGTGGAGGTGGGATCATGAAGTGCTGCAAAACGATGGAATTACATGGCAAAAATGTATTGATTACCGGCGGGGCCTTGGGCATGGGCAAATCACTGGCCGGCCTGTTCCTGAAGGAAGGGGCGCGGGTCGCTATCGTGGACATCCGCGAGGCTGATCTTGAAAATGCCATCAATGAACTATCGGCTTGGGGTACGATCAAATCCTTTGTATGCGATGTCTCGGACAGAAAACAGGTCTATGCCATGGCAGAAAAGGTAAAGCACGACCTTGGGCATATCGATATTCTCGTCAATAATGCCGGTATCGTGCGCTCGGACGCCTTTATGGACAAGCCTGACGAGGCCCTGGAAAAAGTCGTGGGAGTGAACCTCATGGCCCTGTGCTGGACCATCAAGGCCTTCCTGCCCGGCATGATGGCCAGCGGTGAGGGCATGGTGGTGAACGTGGCCTCGGCCGGCGGTCTTTTAGGCGTGCCTTTCATCTCCGATTACTGCGCCACCAAATTCGCCGTGGTGGGCTTGACCGAGTCGCTGCGCCAGGAGATGCGCCTGACGGGACACAAAAACATCAAGTTCAGCTATGTCTGCCCCAATACCGTTAATACCGGGATGTTCGCGGGCGCCAAGGCGGTCAAGGGGACCAAGATGCTCACCCCCGAGGACGTGACCAGCAAGGTCATCGAGGGCATCAAGAAAGGCAAGGCCATGATCGGCATTCCTGCCGGATCGGTCTATGCCCTGCCCATCATCAAGGCCATCCTGCCGATTCCGGTGATGGATCTGATGTGCCGGGTGCTGGGCATCGCCCAGTCGTCGCAAACCATGACCGGAAGGCGTGATTCGATCGCGTTTAAATAAGCTCGCCCGTCAGTGAGTTCTGGTTGGCGCGCGTTACCTTCACCGCTACCGTCTCTCCGATCAGGGACGACGATCCGGCGAAATTGATGATGGCGCCATGCGTGGTGCGGCCGAAGACCTGGTGGGTGTGGCGCGGGCTGGGCCCGTCCACCAGGACCTCATAGACCTTGTCCAGGCGCGCCTGGTTGTTCTCCAGGGTGATGCGTTTCTGCAAGGACTGCAGGAGATCCAAGCGCGCGCTTTTTTCAGGCAGCGCCACATCATCGGCAAGTGAGTCGGCGGCCGTGCCTGGGCGCGGCGAATACTTGAATGAGTAGAGCACATCGAAACGCACCACCTTGATGAGTGCGAGCGTGCGCTGAAAGTCAGAATCGCTCTCGCCGGGGAAGCCCACCATCACGTCCGCGCTGAAGGCCATATCCGGACGCGCCCGTCTGAGGTCTTCGATGAGCTTGAGATATGAGGCATAGGTGTAATTGCGGTTCATGGCCTTGAGCACACGGTCCGACCCGGCCTGAAAGGGCAGGTGCAGATGGCTGCAGAGCTTCGGCAGGACCGCGAAACATTCGATCAGTTCGGGCGAAACGTCTTTGGGGTGCGAGGTGGTGAACCGCAGCCGCTCGATGCCGTCCACGCTATGGATCTCTTTAAGCAGCTGCGGAAAAGGCACGCCTCCGGCATAGGAGTTCACATTTTGTCCCAGCAGAAAGATCTCCTTGACCCCGCGGCCGGCTTGCAGCCTCACCTCGGAAAGGATCGCGGCATGATCGCGGCTGATCTCGCGGCCCCTGACCATGGGCACGATGCAGTAGGTGCAGTAATTGTCGCAGCCCTGCATGATATTGAGATAAGCCCGGTGGCCAGGGGACAGAAAGGCCTTGTCCGGCACGATGTCCATGGACGGGATGCATTCGCCGAACGCGGTTTCGATCCGCGGTTGGCGCCTGGTAAGCGCTTCAGCGACCAGATCGCAGAGTTTATGAAGCTGATGGGTGCCGATGACGATATCCACCTCGGGGAAGTGTTCGGCAAGCGCCGCGCCTTCCTGCTGGGCCACGCAACCGGCCACGGCGATGACAAGCCCGGGTTTGTGCCGTTTTAAGACGCGCAGGCGGCCGAGCGTGCTCACGGCCTTCTCCTGGGCCTTCTGTCTGACCGAGCAGGTATTGAGGATGACGAGATCCGCGGCCTCGTCGTCGTCCGTAGCTTGATAGCCCTGCCGCGCGAGCTCGGAATAGAGCTTCTGGCTGTCCAGGTCGTTCATCTGGCAACCATGGGTGAATATCTTGACGCGTCCGTGCATAGGCCGTATCCATATATGGATGGGGCGGCAGAGTCAAGCAGGCCATAGTCCCCGCATGGTGCGGGATGAAAAAATGTCTCTTGTGAAACCCGTCCCCTGCCGATACAATACTGGTATTCTCAGAGGGAGGTTGTATATGGACAAAAGAGGTTTTACCCTTGCCGAACTCATGATTACGGTGGTCATCATCGGCATCCTGGCCGCCGTCGCCATACCGATATACAGTGGATATACCCAGCGGGCCAGGCGTTCCGAGGCTTTCACCGCCGTGCAGACGATTGCCATGGCAGAAGAAAAGGCCTTTGCCGAGACCGGCGCCTATGTCGATATCGCGGCGTTGAGGGCCGCCCCCTGGAACATGAACGTTCCGAATGCCACGCACTGGAACTATAATGTGACCCTTTATGGAACGACCCAGTTCAAGGCCACGGCGACACCACGAACCGCGGCGGCCGGGACGAGAACCCCCTGTATGCGCTCCGACGGCGTGCAAGGATATAATTCCAGCGCCGCTTTCACCGGTTGCGTACAAGAGGATTGGAAGTAGCCGCACAACCTTTGCAGAAGATCATATCCATGACGGACCTCGGCAGGTAAAGATTTTCCGGCAAGGTATCGATACGCTACCCTATGGCTAGGCTGCACAAAATCACGACCCTCTGGCTCACACTCCTCTGTCTTACTGGCTGCGCCGCGATCCAAACGAATTACAGCGTGAGTCTGGAAGGCGGCGCTGACCGGATCGCCGGGGCGATCATCCAGACCCTGCCGCCGGAATACCTGAACGTCACTATGCTCGTGGCGGCGCCGGTGGACGCCACCAACCTCAATGCCAGCCGGTTCGGCCTGGCCATGCAGGAACTCCTGACCGGGGCCATGGTGAGGCATGGGGCGCACATCGCCGAGGTTCAACTGCGCAAGCTGCCGTACATCAGCTGCAACCAGGGTCTGGTATGCTTAAGCCGTGACGCCGGCAAGCTCAAGGATGAGTATCAGGCCGGCATGATCCTGGTCAGTTCCTATATCGTGGGCAGGCATGAGCTGATCATCACCTCGCGGGTGGTGAATTTCAACAACAATGATATCCTGGCCTCGGCCACCACGACCCTGTATCGCTCGGAATCGATCAACGCCCTGCTCCAGGCCGGAGATGACGGGAGGGTATATGAACGCTAGAGCTCTCGGGCTCCTCCCGGTGATCCTGGCGCTGTGTCTTTGCATGAACGCCTGCGCCATTGTCAGGCCGCACATGGATTCATCCCGGACCACCCCGATCGATTGGGGCCTTGAGGGCGCCAAAAGCTCGGCCATCACCGTGCTGCCGTTTGTCACTCATGACCAGGAGAAGCGCTGGGGCATCTATGCCGGGCAGCGCATGCAGGAATCTCTCCTGGCCGCCAAGGCCTTTGAACGCGTGCTGTATGCCGAGCAAGAGCCGGTTACCACCCCGTATGTGCTCAAGGGCGAGATCGATGGCTTGTATTACGGCGGGACATTCACCCCCACCAGCGTGCAGGTGACGGTCAGGGTCATCAATCGCCAGGACGGCCAGACCAGATTTTTAAGCAGGCTCTCGGCCGAGGCCGAAAACCGGGGTCTGGACCTGGAACTCCTGACGCGCAAGTACGTGTCCGCGCCCTACCCCGAGCAGGTCTTGAACGGCATCCTCAAAGAACTGGCCCGTGAAATCGCGCTACGCACCCATGCGGCGCCTTCCGGTGCTCAGGAACCGCAATAAGCCCTTCACCGGATCGTGACAGCGCTCAGGCGGTTCAATCCTTTTTCTTGCCCCAGACCATCAGCTTACCGGCTCTCGATTGAAGATAGACCAGACCTTCCGGACTCACCATGGACCTGACGATGTTATCATCAGCGGCGGAATCGTCCAGCAATCCGGCCGTAGGATTATCCCACATTTCGTCCTGAGGGCTCCAGCACCATTTGCCGAACCAGACATTGCCGAGCGGGTCGGTGTCCAGGCTCTCGATCCAGTCATAGGAATCGGGAGGGAGACCGGGCGTGCTTAGCAGCTCACCTTTTTTGTTGAAGCATCTGACGGTATAGGTCAGGCTTCCATCGCTTTCCTCTGTCAGGGCGTAGATTCTTATGGTGTCACTGACAAGATCATAGGACCCGGTTATGGCCTTGGTATCCCAGGTGTCAGTGAATTTTTTCCATGTATCGCCGTTGTCAGTGGTGTAAAAGATTCCCGCTTCGGTCGCCACATACACACGATCGCTGACGGTATATATGTCGGTGACATTCACGGTCGCATCCCCGTCCACCAGCTCAATCGGATTGGTCCATTCCTCGACTGAAGTCGAGTAGGCATACAGCCCCTTATCCGTCGCCACCCAGATGCGCGTCCCGTTGATGCCCATCTTGTTCACCGCGCTTACCCCGTCGTCCTTGAAATCCGTGGAAATGACATCATCATTCGACGACCCATGCGAGACGAGTTTCCATTCCCCTGAACTGGTCTGGTAGACGGCCCACACATAGCTCACGGAGTAATAGTAGGATGTGGTCGAAGTCAGGATCATGGCGCTCAAGGGATTATCGATCGCACCCCAGGCAAATTCGGACTTTCCCCACTCAAAATCGGTCTCGGCCGTGGCGGAATAATAGGTGAAATCATGGTTTCTGATCCCGGCCAGGATTCCGCCGATCAAGGCATCCGGGTCCTTGGCCATGAGCACGAAATCGGCATCCACGAGGGTCTCGAGACTCCTCTGCTTGACCTTGGCGGAAAAATTAAAGGTCTCCTGATTATCTTCGTCATCGATCACCGTGCACGTAAGCAAACGGTCGCTGGCGCTGGTGGGCACCCAATAGACATAATACTGGCCTACGGGCTCACCTGCCTTGAAGTCATTGTCCTTGCTTTGAAATACGCCTCCGCTCCCGTCCCAGATGTAGCTCAGGGGAGGATTGTCGCTCAGGGCCAACACCCTCAGCAGCACCCGCTGACCGACCACCGGGTGTGAGTCCGAAATATTGGTGCTGGTGATATCAGGTCCGGAGGATGAACACGCCCCCAGGAGACAAACCAACGCGAGCATGGCCACGCGAGAAACGATCTTGTTCAAATACCCCTCCCCCTCTGTATGATGTTCACCCCTACCTAGCAGATAGATGTGGAGTCCGCAAGGATCAACGCTCGCTCCTTGCAATCAAGCCTTATCACGGGTATAATAGCCACCATGACATCACCTGGGGCGGGTACGGCATTGATGGTTGCTGGCAGGCGGAACACACTATGATAGACCCTTTCATCGCGCGCCGGAACATGGTGCGCGAGCAGATCGAAGCCCGCGGTGTAAAAGCCCCCCGCATCCTGGACGCCATGCTCGAGATTCCCCGCCACAAGTTCGTGGACGAGTATCTCAAATACAAGGCCTATGACGATGCGCCCTTGACCATCGGATACGGCCAGACCATCTCGCAGCCCTATATGGTGGCGCTCATGACCGAGGCTTTGAAACCCGAGGCCGAGCATAAAGTCCTGGAGATTGGTACCGGTTCGGGGTATCAGGCGGCCATCCTGTCCAAACTCTGCGGCAGCGTGTATACCATCGAACGCTTGAGCGTCCTGGCGGCGCGCGCCCGCAAGGTCCTGGACGAGCTCGGCATCTTCAACGTCCATATCCGCATCGGCGACGGCACTAGGGGGTATGCCAAGGATGCCCCGTATGACCGCATCATGGTCACGGCCGGCGCCCCGCATGTACCCGAGGCACTGGTGGAACAGCTTGCTCCGGGTGGAATCCTCGTTATCCCGGTCGGCGACCAGTATTTGCAGGACCTCAAGCGCATCACCAAAAAAAACGGCCAGACGATCAGCGAAAGCCTGGGGGGCTGCCGGTTCGTCAAGCTGATCGGCGAGAGCGGCTGGAGCGAATGAAACAGAAGTCAGCAGTCAGAATCCAGGAGTCAGAATGATAATCGAAACGTACGGCAACGCGGACCCTGCGTTTCATTTTATTCTGAATTCTGGACCATGTCTTCTGAATTTAGATCTCTATTCTGACTCCTGACTCCCGAATTCTTCTTTACCCCCGTCCGTCCCAACGGCTGAAATTTTCCAGGATCTTCAAGCCCGGCTCACCGCTTTTTTCCGGGTGAAACTGGGTGGCGAAGACATTGCCGGAGGCCAGTACGGACGCAAACGTAATGCCGTAGGTGGTCGTCGCGGCGATTTTATCCGCCTCCCTGGGATCAGGATAGTACGAATGCACGAAGTAAAACTGCGCCTGGGGGTTGACGCCTGCCAGCAGCGGATGATTGGTCCGTGGCGAAAGGCTGTTCCAGCCCATGTGCGGTATCTTGAGGCCCATTTCAGCAAAACGCCTGACCGTGCCGGGGATGACGCCCAGGCAGTCCGTACCGCCGTCTTCCTCGCTTTTTTCGAGGATAATCTGGGTGCCGAGACAGATCCCCATGAAGGGCGTGCCCTGTTCTATGACGGCATGGATGGCCTCATTGAGGCCATGGGCGCGGATGGTCTCCATGGCTTGCCCGGCCGCTCCCACGCCGGGAAAGATGACCCGCTCGGCCGCCAGGATCTCTTGCGCGGAATCGGTGATGCGGCACGCCAGACCCAGGTGCTTAAGCGCCCGCTGAACACTCTTGAGGTTGCCGGCCCGATAGTCGATGATCGCAATCATGCCCCAAGTGGTTGCATCAATTCGTTTGCGGCGTCAACCCGTAAAATCATCCGCCGCAAGGCTGGATCCCGCCCTCTATAACAAGGTGATGAGGTCGGGCCTGACTTGTCCGAGATAGGCCTGCAGGCATTCCAGCGCCTTGAACAGCTCATCCCGGGAAGGGGTCAGGATCGAGAGCCTTATGTGGTTCGCCCAGGCGGCGCCGTAGATATCACCCGGCATGATCTTGATGCCCTGACGTTTGAGGTTCTCGGCGTGCAACCTGCCCGGCGAGCCGGTATCGATCCACAGACAGGCCCCGTCGCCCTGCCAGGCGCCATGCGCGCGGATGTGCTCCCAGCGTTTTTCAAGCTCAGCCTTGAGGCGCGCTATGTGCCGGGCCATATCCCCCGCTTCTAGCATTGCATAGAACAGGCGTTGCAGGATGCCGGACAGGGAGAGGTCGTTGATCTCCTTGAGCTGGATAAAACGTTTCTCCAGGGCCGCGGGCATGGCGCACACACCCAGACGCAGCCCAGGGCCCAGGATATTGGAAAGACTCTTGATGTAGACCACCCGGTCCCGGGTATCCCGGGCCTTCAAGGGCACGGCGCCCACGATATCCGAAAGCGGGTCATCCTCCAGGATGAAGAAATCACGGCGTCTGGCCAGCTCGACGAGCGCCGCGCGCGCCTCATCCGGCATGCTCGCTCCGGTGGGAATATGCGCCTGGGGCATGGTGTAGAACAGCTTCGTGCCGCGTTTCATCAAGGGCTCCAGGTCTTGGGCCGTGCGCGGACAGGGCATGCTTGTCACCTGGGCACCCAAGGATTCAAAGATCCGCCGGGCGCCGGTATAGCCCGGCTCCTCCACTACGACCCGGTCGCCGGGTTTCAACAGCGTCAGCCCGGTCAGAAACAGGGCCTGCTGCGCGCCGCCGGTGATGATGGGCATTGCCTCTATGCCCTGGGAGCTAAGCCATGCCTGCGCGGCCTGCCGCAGCGGCTCATAGCCCTGGGGCGGATCATACGCCAGCAGACCATCCATTCCGGCCTTCAGATAGGGCTCCACCCATACCAACATGGACTCCGGGGGGCGGATGGACGACATGTCGATGGGCCCCTGCTTCCTGGCCCTGGCTACATAGGTGCCGGCGCCCTGCCTCAGGGTGAGCAGACCCTGGCGTTCCAGATGCAGGTAGACGTTGCGGGCCGTGATGAGGCTGATGCGTTCCTGGCGCGCGAACGCGCGCAGCCCGGGAAGCCTGTCGCCGGGTTGACAGTGGATCATGATATGCTCGGCCAGCCTTTCGGCGATCTCTTTATAGCGCATGTCCCCTCTTGACAGTGATTATATAATATGAAACAGTATCATACTAGTGTTATGATTGATATATAACACTATGGAGGGCGAACATGGATATCAACGAACAAGTACTGGTCAATCGAGGGCTGGCCCGCATGCTCAAGGGCGGCGTCATCATGGATGTCACCACGGCCGAGCAGGCCAAAATCGCCGAGCGCTCGGGCGCGGTGGCGGTCATGGCCTTAGAGCGCGTACCGGCCGATATCCGGGCCTTAGGCGGGGTGGCGCGCATGAGTGATCCTTCCATGATCAAGGCCATCCAGGCCAGCGTAAGCATCCCGGTCATGGCCAAGGCCAGGATCGGCCACTTCGTGGAAGCCCAGGTCCTTGAGGCCCTCGCGATCGATTATATCGACGAAAGCGAGGTCCTCACCCCGGCCGATGAAAGCCACCATATCGACAAGCAGGCCTTCAAGGTACCCTTTGTCTGCGGCTGCCGCGACCTGGGCGAGGCCCTGCGCCGTATCGCCGAAGGCGCCAGCATGGTGCGCACCAAGGGCGAGGCCGGTACAGGCAACGTCGTCGAGGCGGTGCGGCACATGCGCGCCATGATGCAGCAGATTAGGCGAGTGGCCGGCATGGCCGAGGAAGAGCTTTATGCCTATGCCAAGGAGATCAGCGCCGGCGTAGAGCTGCTAAAGGAGGTGCGCACCAACAAGGGCCTGCCGGTGGTCAATTTCGCGGCCGGCGGCATCGCCACGCCCGCGGACGCCGCCCTCATGATGCAGCTGGGCGCCGAAGGCGTCTTCGTAGGCTCCGGCATATTCAAGTCCGCCGACCCTGAACGTATGGCGGCCGCCATCGTTGAGGCCGTAGCCCATTATGACGACGCCGCTCTCATCGCCCGCGTGAGCGAGGGCCTGGGAGCAGCGATGCCGGGGATCGAGATCGCATCCATCCCGGCAGGTCAAACACTCGCTGTCCGGGGATGGTGAGCATCGGCATCCTGGGCCTGCAGGGAGGAGTGCGCGAGCACGCCCAGACCCTGATACAGTGCGGGGCCGAGGTCCGGGTGATAAAGTCGCCCGGCGACACCAGCAATCTGGACGGTCTGATCCTGCCCGGCGGCGAAAGCACCACCATCACCAAGCTGGTGCGTTTGGCCGGCCTGGAAGAACCACTGCAACGTCTGATCAAGCGCGGCCTGCCGGTATGGGGCACCTGCGCCGGGGCGATCATGCTCTGCCTCGGCGGAATATTCGCTTACCTGGAGACCGAGATCGTCCGCAACGCCTATGGCCCGCAGCTTCGCAGCACACTCGCGCGAGGGAAATTCATGGACCGGACAATCCCCATGGTCTTCATCCGCGCGCCCCGAATCATCAGGGCCGGCTTGGACGCCGCCGTCCTCGGACGTCTGGATGACGAGATCGTAGCCCTCAGGAAGGCGCACCTCCTCGTGACCACCTTTCATCCCGAGCTGAGCCAAGACCTGACCGTAACGCGCTATTTCCTGGATATGGCGAGGGAAGGCGCCCGGCGCTTTTAAGCTTGACGAAAAAAATGATTTTATATAGCCTCCCATTTCCTGGAGGCATATGGAGCGCAGAGAGTCCTGGATAGCACTGGATCTCATCGAGCATATCGGTCCGCGGACCATCACGAAGCTCCTTGAGCTCTTCGCCGACCCCTTAGCCATCCTGAAGGGCGGAACACGCAACCTGAACGACCTGTCATTCCTCACCACCCAGCAGCGCGCGGCCTTGAGCGCCGGCGCCGATGCGGGCGCGCTCAAGAAGGTCCTGGACCAGCTTGACCGGATGGGGGGGGCCTGGGTGTGCCGCGACGAGGATGACTACCCGGCCCTGCTCAAGGAAATCACGGATCCGCCGAGTGTACTCTACGTGCGCGGCAACCTTCATGAAATCAATCCGGCCGTGGCCGTGGTCGGGACCAGGTCCCCCTCGCATTACGGGGGCGAGGTGGCCTTCACGTTGTCACGCGACTTGAGCCTGCGCGGGGTAAGCATCGTCTCCGGACTGGCGCGCGGCATCGATACGTACGCCCACCGCGGGGCATTGAAAGGCCTGGGCGGCACCGTGGCGGTACTGGGTTCGGGCATCGATACCATCTATCCTCCGGAAAATCTCGCGCTGGCCGAGGAAATCTGCTCGCACGGCGCCGTGGTATCCGAGTTCCCGCCCGGCACCGGTCCGCGGCCCGAACATTTTCCCCGCCGCAACCGCATCATCACCGGCTTATCGTCCGGGGTCGTCATCGTGGAGGCCACCCTGCGTTCGGGCGCCATGATCACCGCCCGCCATGCCTTGGACCAGGGGCGCTTGTGCATGGCCGTGCCCGGCGCGATCACCAATCCACGTTCCAAAGGGCCGCATGATCTCCTGCGCCAGGGCGCGACTCTGGTGGAACAGGCCGATGATGTCCTGATGGAAATCGCCCCCCAGTTGCAAGGCGTCCTGAATGAACAGCAACCGGAAAACGCCAGCGGCATCATCTCGCTGGTGGCCGGTGAACCGCTCGGCATCGAAGAGATCGCGAGCGCATTGAAGACCGACATCAGCGAGGCCACGCGCATGCTCACCATACTGGAGCTGAAAGGCGACATCGAGCGCGTGGCGGGCAACCGGTTCACACGAAGGAGACTGCATGGGTAAATCATTGGTGATCGTTGAGTCACCCACCAAGGCGCGCACCATCAAGCGTTTTCTCGGCAAGGGCTTTGACGTGGAGGCCACCATGGGACACATCAAGGATCTCCCCAAGACCTCCCTGGGTGTCGATATCGAGAAGGGATTCGAGCCCAATTATAAGATCAAACCCGAAAAGCGCGACGTGGTCAAGCGGTTGAAACAGGCGGCGCAAAGCGCCAAGACCATCTATCTGGCGAGCGACCCTGACCGCGAGGGCGAGGCCATCGCCTGGCACGTGGCCGAAGAGCTGCGCACGCCGGATGTGGCCATCGGCCGCATCACCTTCCACGAGATCACGCAGAAGGCCATCGACGAGGCCCTGGCCCATCCCAAAGAGCTCGATAAACCGCTCTACGACGCCCAGATGGCCCGGCGTTCCATGGACCGCATCGTGGGCTACACCATGAGCCCGCTCTTATGGCGCAAGGTCAAGCGCGGGCTTTCCGGCGGTCGCGTGCAGTCCGTGGCGGTCAGGCTCATCTGCGAACGCCAGGATCAGATCGAGGCCTTCACGCCGGTGGAATATTGGACCATCGAGGTTACGCTTATTACCCCTGACGGCCAGACCATCGTGACCAAGGTGGTGGAACCCAAGGAGATTCCTGACGAGGCCACGGCCCTTTTGATCGCCGATAAGATCAAGAGCGCCCCCGAGCTTACCATCAGCGAGTTCAAGAAAAAGTCCCGCAACCGGCATCCCCTGCCGCCCTTCATCACCTCGACACTGCAGCAGGAGGCCTCGCGCCGGCTCAAGTTCACGGCCAAGAAGACCATGCTCATCGCCCAGCAGCTGTATGAAGGCCTGCCCATCGGCCAGGGTGAGGAGCTCTCGGGCCTCATCACCTACATGCGTACGGATTCGCCCGTGGTATCCAAGGACGCCGTGGCCCAGGTGCGGGAATTCATACCCGCGCATTTCGGAAAGCAGTACCTGCCCGAGAAACCCATGCACTACAAGGCCAAGAAGAGCGCCCAGGAAGCGCATGAGGCCATCCGGCCCTCCAGCGTGGAAAACACGCCCGAAGGCTTGAAGGCCTACCTGAACAAGGATCAGGCGGCCCTGTACGATCTGATCTGGAAACGCTTCGTCGCCTCCCAGATGAAGAGCGCCGTCTTCGACCAGACCTCCATCGACATCCAAGCCGGAGACATCGGCATCCGCGCCACGGGTTCGGTGCTGACCTTCGACGGTTTTCTGAAGGTCTATGACGTACAGGACGAAAACGACACCTTGCTGCCGGACAACCTTAAGCAGGGCGATGTCCTGAAGCTCGAGGGCTTGAATCCGGAGCAACACTTCACCCAGCCGCCGCCGCGCTACAATGAAGCCAGCCTCATCAAGGAGCTTGAGGACAAGGGCATCGGACGCCCGAGCACCTACGCCCCGATCATCTCAACCATCCAGGAACGGGGATACGTCAAGCTGGAAGGCGGTTCGTTCACGCCCACCGAGCTGGGCCGCGATGTCAACCGCCTCTTGGTCCAACACTATCCCAACATCTTGGATGTCGGGTTCACGGCCAGGATGGAAAACGGCCTGGACGAGGTCGAAGAGGGCAAGTACGGCTACCAGGAAACCATGCAGGATTTCTACGCCACCTATCAGAAAGAGCACGAGGCCGCGCTCAAGGATATGCAGAACATCAAGATGGAACAGCGCCCCTCCGGCATCACCTGCGAGCGCTGCGGCCGCGACCTGCTCATCAAGCTCGGCAAGAACGGCTATTTCCTGGGCTGCGCCGGATATCCCGAGTGCACCAATACCAAGGAGTTCACCCGCGACGAGGCCGGCCATATCCAGGTCAAGGAATCGAACGAACCGTCCGAGACCGATGCTACGTGCGAGAAATGCGGATCTCCCATGGTGGTCAAGCGGGGGCGTTTCGGTCCGTTCCTGGCCTGCAGCCGTTACCCCGAATGCAAGTCCACGCGTCCGATCAAGGAACCGCAGAAGATCGACAAGACGTGCGATAAGTGCGGTTCCCCCATGGTGCTCAAGCGTGGACGCTTCGGTCCGTTCCTGGCCTGCAGCAATTACCCGGAGTGCAAGAACATCATGCCCGTGACCACCGGGCTCAAGTGCCCCATGCCCGGGTGTTCTGGGGAGATCAAGCAGCAACAGTCCAAGAAGGGCAAGACCTTCTACAGCTGCACCATAAAGGAGTGCAAGTTCACCTCCTGGACCAAGCCGGTTGAAAAAAAATGCCCGCAGTGCTCCGCGGACTTCCTGGTCAAGAAAGGCAAGCAGAACGTCTGCCCCAACCCCGAGTGCGGCTATAGCGAAGATGCCTGAGGCCGTCCACGTCATCGGCGCGGGCCTGGCCGGGGTCGAGGCGGCCTACCGTTTAAGTCAATGCGGCGTGGATGTGCACCTCTTCGAGATGCGGCCGGTGCGCATGACCCCGGCGCACACCACTGATAAACTGGCCGAGCTGGTATGCAGCAACTCGCTCAAAGGCACCGACCCGCTCACGGCCCATGGGCTATTAAAAAAAGAGCTTAGCCAGCTGGATTCGCTGGTGCTTAAAAACGCCTTTCAGACGCGGGTGCCGGCCGGCAAGGCCCTGGCCGTCGACCGGGAGGCCTTTGCCGCGCGCATCACCGCTGACATAGCCCAGCATCCGCGCATCCGTCTAATTCGCAAAGAGGTCACGCAGATCGACCTGTCCGTCCCGACCATCATCGCCACCGGCCCGCTCACCTCCGAAGCGCTCGCTTCCGAGATCGCCGAGCTCACCGGACAGCAGGGCCTGTCCTTCTATGATGCCATCGCACCCATCATCGACAGCCACAGCATCGACTACGACAAGGCCTTTTTCGGTTCGCGCTGGGCATCGGACGATACGGATTATCTGAACTGCCCTCTCGATAAGGAAGCGTACAGCGCCTTCATAAACGCCCTTCTGGCGGCCGATACCGTGACCCCGCATGCCTTCGAGGATGCGCGTTTCTTCGAGGGCTGCCTGCCGATCGAGATCATGGCCCGGCGCGGCCCCGAGAGCCTGCGGTTCGGCCCGATGCGGCCGGTGGGGCTGAGCGACCCGCGCACGGGCGGACGCCCGCACGCCGTGGTGCAACTAAGGCGTGAGAATCTCAAGGGCGAGGCCTACAATCTCGTGGGGTTTCAGACCAGGCTTACACAGTCTGATCAATCCAAGGTCCTGCGCCTCATACCGGCGCTGGCGCAGGCGCAGTTTCTGCGCTACGGCTCGATTCACCGCAACACCTTCATCGATGCCCCGCGGCTGCTGGCACCGGATTTAAGCCTCAAAGCGCATCGGAACATCGTACTGGCCGGACAGCTCGCCGGGGTGGAGGGCTACATGGAATCCACCGCCATGGGCATCATGGCCGCCTATTCCATCATGGCCTACCGATGCGGCAAACCATTCACACCGCCCCCGCCCGAGACAGCCATCGGGGCGCTCATCCATCATATCACGGATGCCGCCGTACGGTCTTTTCAGCCCATGAACATCAACTTCGGCATCATTCCCAGTCCGGATGTGGCTAAAAAACTCAAACGACAAGCATTGTTGGAGAGAGAAGCCTTGGCCTTTTCGGAATGGGTGGGCACGCTGGAATACCGAGCGCCGATGGAATAGTACATATAATAAAACAAAGGGAGGGCAGACGTTAGTCCGCCCTCCGCATTACTATGCCTTCGTTACATTGGCTGCCTGGGGTCCCTTGGGACCCTGGACGATATCGAATTTCACCTTATCGCCCTCTGCAAGTGTTTTAAAGCCTTCCTGCTTGATGGCGGAAAAGTGTACGAATACATCCGCGCCGCCGTCCTCGGTAATGAAACCAAAACCCTTCTTCTCGTTAAACCACTTCACTGTTCCTAAAGCCATTAAAGCACCTCCACTTGCAGATCCAAGAGCCTGGCAAAACCATTGGACCCTGTTTAGTATTTTCTGGAACATCATTACCTGTAAACGCGGGAAAACGTTCTTTAGGGTTTGCCGTGGTTTACTATGATAATCTTTCCAGTTACTTGATTTATGTAATGAGATACCAGGTGCTTGTCAAGGGCTAAGCAATAAAATACTAAAAAACCATTTTATCCCGTTGAAGAAAATAAGCATGGCCCGCCCTGGTTACGGGGTTTTTGAACTTGACGCCGCAGGTGCTTTTCCATAGATAGGGTGTGGGTCGCCAAACAGGAGAGCATATGTTTGAGTTCCATATTTCCAGGCACGCACGGGACAGGTACCAGTTTGATGATGGCCTGTTTTCCTTAAACGGCAATGTCGTCTTCGCCAACCTCTTCAGCGTGCGGATCTTCAGCGACAAGGTCAACCGCGTGCGCGAGGCCTCCACGCACCCTGAGCGCGCACTGAAAGCCAGCGATATCAACGCCATGGGCCTTATCGACGAGGTCCTGCACTATGTGATCTGGCTCTACCGCAAGGAAGTCAACCCACAGGCCATGCAGGCGGCCTATGCGCACGTCGTGGGGCAGATCGGCGCAAAAGACCTTGACGCCTGTCTGCTGCTCTTTGTGGAGCTGTTCCCACCCGTGGATGTCTATCGGGGCCGCTTGAACGCCGCCGATTATCTCGCCGGGCAGAGCGAAGGCATACCCAATCACCTGATCGCCCTGGAAGAGATGCTCCTCTTACGGATGGCCAACACCAACCCGGCCTTCAAACCCTTCCTTGAATTCTTCGACGATAGCCCTTTGAGGGAGTCCACCGCCTATTCCATAATACAACAGGGCCTCGAGACTTTCTTCCAGACCCAGCCCGTATTCGGCCCCCATAACAATCCGCTTATCACCATGCTCAGGGAACCGGTGGTCGCGGCCCCGGATTCACTCCAGGGCCAGCTCGATTATATCCGCACGCATTGGGGCAAGCTCTTGGCCGCCCTCCTGTTTCGTATCCTGGGCGGCATCGACCTGATCAAGGAAGAGTATAAGGACCGCACCTTCTACAAAGGCGATCTGCCCGTGCTCTCCTTCAGCGCCCTGACCCTGGAGGAGCTCGAGCGCTTCAGCGCGGATATTGACTGGATGCCGCGCGTCGTGCTCATGGCCAAATCCACCTATGTCTGGCTGGATCAGCTCTCCCGGAAATACGGCCGAGCCATCTCCCGCATCGACCAGATCCCGGACGAGGAGCTTGTGCGGCTGGCGCGCTGGGGGTTCACGGGTTTATGGCTGATCGGGGTCTGGGAACGCAGCCCGGCCTCCAAGAAGATCAAGCGCATCAGCGGCAACCCCGAGGCCGAATCGTCGGCCTACTCGGTCTACGACTATACCATCGCGGGCGAGCTGGGCGGTGAAGAGGCCTTCAATAGCCTCAAGGAACGGGCCTGGTCCTATGGAATCCGCCTGGCAACCGACATGGTGCCCAACCACATGGGCATCTTTTCGCGCTGGGTCATCGAACACCCTGACTGGTTCATCCAGCTCCCCCATCCGCCCTTCCCTGGCTACCGTTTCAGCGGGCCCAACCTGTCCGAGGACGAGAGAGTCGAGCTCTACATCGAGGACGGCTACTGGGACCGCCGGGACGCCGCCGTGGTCTTCAAGCGCGTGGACCGCTTTACGGGCGATACGCGCTATATCTACCACGGCAACGACGGCACGCACATGCCCTGGAACGATACGGCCCAGCTCGACCATCTTAAGCACGAGGTGCGCCAGGCCGTGATCGATCTGACCCTGCACGTGGCCAAAAAGTTCCCCATCATCCGCTTCGATGCCGCCATGACGTTGGCCAAGAAGCACTTCCAGCGGCTGTGGTACCCGGTGCCGGGCTTCGGCGGCGATATCCCTTCGCGTGCGGGCCAGGGGATATCGACCGAGGACTTCAACCGCCTTTTCCCCATCGAATTCTGGCGTGAGCTCGTCGACCGCGTGGCCGTCGAGGCCCCGGGCACCTTGCTCCTGGCCGAGGCCTTCTGGCTCATGGAAGGCTATTTCGTCCGCAGCCTAGGCATGCACCGCGTCTACAACTCGGCCTTCATGAACATGCTTAAATCCGAGGAAAACAGCAAGTACCGCGACGTGATCAAGAACGTGCTCAGGTTTAATCCCGAGATCCTCCGGCGTTTCGTCAACTTCATGAACAACCCGGACGAGGAGCCGGCCATAGAGCAGTTCGGCAAGGGCGACAAGTATTTTGGCGTGGCCACCATGATGGTCACCATGCCGGGACTGCCCATGTTCGGTCACGGACAGGTCGAGGGTTTCAGCGAAAAATACGGCATGGAGTACCGCCGAGCCTACTGGGACGAGACCATCGACGAGGACCTGGTACGCCGCCACGAACGCGAGATCTTCCCCTTGATGCGCAAGCGCCACCTCTTTTCAGGGGTGGAGCACTTCGTGTTCTATGACTGCGTGACGAATGAAGGCTGGGTCAATGAGGATGTCTTCGCCTACTCGAACCGCTCCGGAGACGAACGCGCCCTGGTGGTCTACAACAATCGCTATGCCGAGGCCCAGGGCCGCATCCGCACCGCGGTGGGCATGAGCGTGGAAACGGACGGCAAGCGCCGCATCAAGCACGCGACCCTGGGGGAAAACCTGGATTTCAAGAACCATGACAACGTATATTACCTCTTTGAGGATCAAAAATCGGGCCTGGAATTCATCCGCTCCGGCAAGGACCTTTTTCATAACGGGCTTTACATCCATCTCGGGGCTTTCAAGTCCAACGTCTTCCTGAACTTCCGGGAGGTGCATGATGACGCCGAAGGCCATTATCAGCGCCTGAACGCCTATCTGGCCGGCGCCGGCGTTCCGGACATTAACTCTGCCTTCCTGGAGCTGTATCTGGAAAAACTCCTGGGACCTTTGAGGCAAATCGTCGATTCCGAGACGGTTCTGCGTCTGCTTAAAGTTACGGATGAACAGCGTGCCGCGCTGCTCGAAGAACTCAAAGACCCGGTGCGGCGGATGATAAGCGAGGCCAAAAGGCTTGCGAACGGCACGGGCGATGTGGAAGAGATCGCCGCACGGATCGACGCCTTCCTGGCGGCCCTCCCCAGGCTCGCATCCCTGGCCGGGTCCTCCGGTAAGATGCCGCCGCTGGCCAAGCTCATCGCCGCGTATGACCAGCGCTGTTTCGGCATCCTCGTCATGTGGGCGGCCGTACACCGCCTGGGCGCGGTCGTAACCCCGAAAGGCTACGGCGTGCACAGCCGGTCCTGGATGGATGAATGGCTGCTGAACAAGATCATCGGTGAAACCTTAAGGGCCCTGGGCCATGATGAAGGCGAAGTCAGTCATGTCCAGAACCTGCTCAAGATCCTGACCGAATTTGAGGACTTCGGCGACGACCTGAGCAAGGCCGCGGTCTTGTCCCGGCTTGCGGCGATGATCAAGACCGAGGATGTGCGGCAGTACCTGGGGTTCAACGTATTCGAGGGTACGACGTGGTTCAACCGCGAGGCCTTTGAAACCCTGGTCGATTGGCTGGGCCTGATCAGCGTGTTCAAGACCCTGGCCGATTATCCCGATGATATGTCCAAGGTCAAGGAGACGCTCAAGCGTTATCACAGCGTGGTCCGTACCCTGATTGAGATAGCGGCCGCCTCGGATTACAAGGTAGAAAGCCTTACGCGACTGTTAGGAGTTTGATGCATGCGAGAAGTCCGGAACATATCCCGGAAAGGATGGAAAGACTGGCGATTTTTCATCGGACGCGACCCCCGCTCCTTACCGCCGCGTTCCATCATCCTCTTACCGCACCGGCCCAACACACTTTTCTGCGGCCTGGCCGGCATCCTGGCCATTAAAGGCTGGCCGCGGCAGGCGGATGATCCGGTCGAACGCATCACCACCCTGAGTGAGTCACTGAAAAAGGCGGGCCTGGAGCACGTTGTTCCCGAGGCATTCCTGGGCGAGCAGACCCTCGCGGACATGGAAACAGCCTTGTATGACCTCAAACAGGATATCGACCGGCAATTCCGGCTGCATACCGACGGCGGTCTGGCACGCCTCTTAACCGCGGCCGATGAGCTTGCCGGCCTGATCAAGAAGCAGGAAGCCATCTTAGAGAAGCGCGCCGGAGAATTCCCTATCAGCAGCCTGGAAATCATCTCCAGCCGGCTCATCGCGCTTAAGGACATCCAGTGGGGGCTCAAGCAGGATCTGCTCAAAAACCAGGAAAAAATCCTGTCGTTAAGCGGCGGGGAGGCTCTAAGGGCGGCCTGGATATTCAAGAAATACCAGCGCCTCAATTTCCTTTTGAACGCCCTGGACCGGCTCGAAGTCAGGGGCCGCGACTCCACCGGCATCCAGATCGCGCTGGCCGTCCCGGAAAAGGCCATGGACGCCATCATCAAGGCCCTGAAAAATCAGGGGCTCTCTGAAGCATTCGATCAACGCATCCTCGGGTCAGACCTCATGCACGGTTCGATCAGCCGCTTCTCCGGCGGCGTGGCCTTCACCTACAAGACCGCCTCCATTACCGGCGAACTCGGCAAGAACTGCCGCGAGCTCAGGCGGGCCATCCAGGATGACGCCATCTTCAAGACCGTGGTCCGGCATGAGGATGCGGGAGACATGTACCTGGCCCATACGCGCTGGGCATCGGTGGGGGCCATCAATATCCCCAACTGCCACCCGGTGAACAATTGCACGCTCACCACGTCGACCCACGCCCCCGCGGGCGTGAAAGACTACCCGGCCTACGGCAAAGGCCAGTGGTTCATCAATGTGGTCTTAAACGGCGACATCGACAATTACCTGGCCATCAAAGCCCAGGCCGAAAACCAGGGCCGCCTGGTCGATCAGCGCGTGACCACGGACACCAAGGTCATCCCCCTGGCCATCGAAGATTACCTGCTCAAGGGCCACCCCCTGACCGAGGCCTTCCGCCTGGCCGTGAACGATTTCGCCGGCTCGCACGCCATCGCCATGGAATCCAACCTCGAACCCGGCAAGGTATTCCTGGCCCTGCACGGCAGCGGCCAGTCGCTGTTCGTGGGCCTGGCCAAGGCGCAGTTTCTCTTCGCCTCCGAGGTCTACGGCCTGGTGGAGGAAACCCCGTATTTCATCAAGATGGACGGCGAAAGCCGCCGCAACGAGGACGATCCGGCCAGCATGGGACAGGTCTTCATCCTGAACAATGACCAGGGTCCCGGTCTAGCGGGCATCGAGGCCGTCTCGTACGACGGCCATCCCCTTACGCTGACCCCCAGCGATATCAAGAAGGCCGAGATCACCACACGCGATATCGACCGGGGTGATTTCCGCCACTATCTCTTGAAGGAGATCATGGATGCGCCTTCTTCCATCCGCAAGACGCTGCGCGGCAAATACCGTATCGCCAAGGGTGCTTGCAGCTTCAACCTGGGAGAAGAGGTCTTCCCGAAGCGCATCATGGAAGCGCTTACCGCCGGCGACATCCGCACCATCTACGTCATCGGCCAGGGCACGGCGGCCGTGGCCGGCAGCGCCATTGCCGAGGCCCTGAGCGTCTACCTCAAGGGCACGCGCATCAACATCCAGGCCAAAAAGGCCTCGGACCTAAGCGGTTTTGTAGGTGACGAGGAACTGAAGGCTGCCCTGGTGATCGCCGTGACCCAGTCCGGCACCACCACGGACACCAACCGCGCCGTGACCATGGCGCGCGAGAAAGGCGCCCATATCATCGCCATCGTCAACCGGCGCCAGTCCGACATCACCACCAAGGCGCACGGCGTGTTCTATACCAGCGACGGCCGCGATATCGAGATGTCGGTGGCCTCCACCAAGGCCTTCTATTCCCAGATCGTGGCCGGATATGTCCTGGCCCTCTCCATGGCCAAAGCCCTGGGCGCCATACCGGATGCCACCATTACGCGCGAGCTCGCGAACCTGGAAAAGGCGCCGCAGCTCATGAACCGGGTGATCGGGAACATGGCCGAGATCCGCCAAACGGCCTGGGATGTGGTACGCCGCAAACGCTATTGGGCCGTGGTGGGCAGCGGCACCAACAAGGTGGCCGCCGACGAGGTGCGCATCAAGCTCTCCGAGCTCTGCTACAAGACCATTTCCTCGGACATCATCGAGGACAAGAAGCATATCGACCTGTCGGCCGAGCCCCTGATCCTGGTCATGGCCGCGGGCAGTCCCGAAATCGTGCTGGAGGACATCGTCAAGGACACCGCCATCTTCAAGGCACATTCCGCCAAGGTCGTGGTCATCGCCGATGAAGGCGAGGACCGCTTCAAGGGCATCGCCGACTCTGTCTTTCACGTGCCGCGTTCCAGCTTCCCGCTCTCGGTCATCATGAACACCCTGGCCGGCCACATCTGGGGCTACTATGCCGCCTGCAGCCTCGACGAGCAGGCCGGCCTGTTCCGGGACTTCCGCATCCGCCTGACCGATACCCTGAGCATGCATGAGGCCAAAGGCTACTCCCCCTATGAGAGCATCGCCAGCAAGGACCTGCGCGCCATTGTCGATGTCTTCGCCGCCGAGTTCCATGCCTGGCGCTCGGGCGCGGCGCTGGCGACCATGAACGTTGACACGGCCTCGGACCTGACCCTGCTGCTCAAGTACGCCGTGGGCAAGCTGCCGGTCGAGGACTTCCGGGAAGACTTCAAGGATAAGCGCGTCTCTTCCTCGCCCCTGGAGATGCTGGACATTACTCTGGGCAAGGCCATCGACGAGCTGTCGCGCCCGGTGGACGCCATCCGCCACCAGGCCAAGACCGTCACCGTGGGCACCAGCCGCAAGGTCGAGGCCTTGAAGGGTGTCCTGTTCGACCCCATGACCGGGCTCGGCTTGAGCTTCGAGAACCTCATGGCCAAGGATGTCCTGACGCTCAAGCGCCTGCAGCTTGCCGTGTCCGGCATCAAAGGCTACACCCTGTATTGCATCCGCAATCTGGACGAGGAAGGCCGTCCCAATGACTTTTCCACCATTAGCACCGTCAAGAAAGGCGGCATCGCCCAAGGGATTCGCTCGCGTGCCGATGAGGAGAGCCCGCTGATGGGCACCAAACGCACCATCGTGCGCACCGGCGAGATTTATGCCGGCGGCGGCAAGTCGGATGACGCCTCCATCGTCATCATCCCGCTCCTGGGCGAGAGCCACTCAATCGAAAACCTGCTGCTGTTACACGTCGATTTCCAGGAACATTTAAGCCCGGCGAATAAGCGCGAGGTGCTGGGCGAAAAGTACGCCGACATCAAGAACCTTATAAATGAACAGAACCTATCCTGGAGCGATGATTTCCTGGATAAGCTCACGATCAAGTTCCTCCTGGGCGAAGCGGTCGAGGTGATCGTGGGTGCGATCAAGACCGGCGTCAAGGATTGAGCATATGAGCATGAAAGGGGTCTCATGAGCAGACTGTTCGGAACCGACGGCATACGGGGGGTGGCCAACACCTACCCGATCACCCCGGATATGGCCATGAGAGTCGGCATGGCCATCGCATACCTGTGCCGCAAAAAGGGACATACCGCGCGCATCGTCATCGGCAAGGACACCCGCCTCTCCGGCCACATGATCGAGAACGCCCTGGCCGCCGGCGTCTGCGCCATGGGCGCGGACGCGCTGCTGGTCGGCGTCATGCCCACCCCGGGGGTGGCCTTCCTGACGGTTAACATGCGCGCCGATGCCGGGATCGTGATCTCGGCTTCCCACAACCCCTTCGAGGACAACGGCATCAAGATCTTCTCCCGGACCGGGTACAAGCTCCCGGATGAGCGCGAGCTCGAGATCGAGGAGCTGATCCTCTCGCAGAGGCTCAATGAGCTCCTGGCCTCGCCGCGCGAGATCGGCAAGGCCTACCATATCGACGATGCCCGCGGCCGTTATATCGCCTTTCTCAAAAACATCTTCCCGGCCGAGCTCAGCCTGGAAGGCCTGCGCATCGTGCTCGACTGCTCCAACGGGGCCACGTACAAGGTGGCGCCCGAGGTCTTCTTCGAGCTGGATGCCGCGGTTATATCGCTCTTCCATGAGCCCGACGGCCTCAACATCAACAAGGAGTGCGGGTCGCAGCACCCTGAACGCCTGGCCGAAGAGGTCGTCAAGCGCCAGGCGTCCATCGGTTTGGCCTTCGACGGCGACGGCGACCGGGTCATCGTCGTGAACGAAGAGGGGGCTGTCCTGAGCGGCGACCAGATCATCGCTATCTGCGCCACGGCCATGCAACGCCGGGGCCGGCTCAAGAACAACCTGGTCGTGACCACGGTCATGAGCAACCTGGGCCTCAAGGTAGCGCTGGCCCAAAGCGGCATCACCCATGTAGAGGCCAATGTGGGCGACCGCTATGTCCTGGAGGAGATGCTGGCCAAGGGCGCGGTCCTAGGCGGCGAAGACTCCGGCCACATCATATTCCTGGAGCATCACTCCACCGGCGACGGCATCATCGCGGCACTGGAGCTTTTACGGATCATGCGCGAGCAAGCCAAGCCGCTGTCCGAGCTCGGGTGCATGCAAGTCTTCCCGCAGAAGCTCATCAATGTAACGGTCAAGCACAAACCCGAGATTGCCAGCATCCCTCAGATCGATGCCGTCATCAAGGAGGTGGAGCGGACGCTGGGAGACAAAGGCCGGGTGCTGGTGCGTTACTCCGGCACCCAGCAGATGTGCCGGGTCATGGTCGAAGGTCCGACCGAAGAGGACACCGAAAGCGCCAGCATGAAGATCGCGGACGTGATCAGGGCCCACCTGGCCTGATCTGAGGCTTCCAACCATCATGCGCGGCGCTTTAAGGCTGGAGGAGCAATGACTGAAACAGATCCCCGGCAGCGCCTGCTGGACAAAGGGGTTATTATCCCCCATCCGCGGGGCGTGAGCATCTCTCCGGAGGTCGATCTCGACCGCATCGCCCCCGGCGTCACCATCTACCCGGGCTGCAGGATAGCCGGCGCCGAGACCTTCATCATGTCGGGAACCGTCATCGGCCGGGAAGGTCCGGCGACCATCGAGGATTGTCATATCGCTCAAGGGGTCGAGCTCAAAGGCGGTTACTTCAAGGCTTCCGTCTTTCTCGACAACGCGAATATGGGCGCCGGGGCGCACGTACGCGAGGCCTGCCTTCTGGAAGAGGAGGCCGGCGGCGCGCATACGGTGGGGCTCAAGCAGACGATCCTCATGCCCTTCGTGACGCTGGGCAGCCTCATCAACCTGTGCGACTGCCTTGTCTCCGGCGGTACCAGCCGCGCCGATCACAGCGAGGTCGGCAGCTCCTATATCCACTTCAACTTTACCCCCCAGCAGGACAAGGCCACGCCGTCCCTGATCGGCGACGTGCCGCGCGGGGTCATGCTGCGCGAGCGGCCGATCTTCTTAGGCGGCCAGGGCGGCCTGGTGGGACCCTCCACCATCGGCTTCGGCGCGGTGATCGCGGCCGGAGCGGTCTTCAAGGGCGATCTTAAAGACGGCCGCCTCGCGTATGGCGGGCAGGACGGGCAAAAAGAGCGCGCTTTCATCCCCGGCCGCTATGGCGAGATCAAACCCCGCGTACTGAACAATATCCACTATATCGCCAACCTCCTGGCCTTTAGACAATGGTATGCGAGCGCGCGGTCCCTTTTCCTTCAGCCCGAGCTCATGGCCGCGGCCTTGAACCTTCTGGACAAGGCCATTGATGAACGCATCAAGCGGCTCAAGGCCCTGGCCATGAAGATGCCGGAGTCGGTCAAGGGCCATAAGGCCTCGCGGGCCAGCGAGAAATCCGAGATCATGATCCGCCGGCAAACCGAATTATACAACGCCTGGCAGGCGGTAGAGGAATCCTTGACCGCCATGCGCGGCCATGCGGGAGATACCGGAGTCCGGGATGCCTTTCTGAAAGAGCTGAGCAGATCCCAAGGCCCGTATATTCAGGTCATCAAAGACTTGAACCAGGCTACGTGCCATACCGGCACCCGCTGGCTCACAGGCCTGGTCGAACAGATAACCGCCGCGGCACTGAAACCGCTGCCGACCTTCACTGCGACGGCCTGACACGAACGGGCGAAGGATATCCCAGGCCTCTATTCCCGCGGTTGGGCCATCATCAAAAGCTGATTGGGCAGCGTGAGGCCCAGCGACTTCGCGACCCTGGTATCGACCTGGACATGCATATGTTCCTGACGCAGGATCGGCAGCGTCTCGGGTTTCCTGCCCCGCAGAAGGATCTTGGCGATCTGCCGGGCGGTGAGCTCGCCGATGACCTGGAAGCTCGGCGTCACCAGGAGCACCGCCACGTGCGCATCCTTGGGCCGCGCGATCGCGCACGATATGACCGGCAGCTTTTTCTCGCGCTCGATGGCGATCAGTTCCCTGACCGGTTCGAGATCGCGCATTCCGTAATAGACGTCGGCCGGAACCAGAAAGGCCTGGGCCCCCTGGGCGATCAACTCACATGCCGCCGGCGTCAGTTTGTCGGTCTTGCGTACCTGCCTTGTAAGCACGTTTATCTTCAGATTGCGTCCCTTGATCTTGGCGTCATTGACAAAGGCCAGGACGTTTTCATCCTCACTGTGCACGATGCCTAAGGTCTTCAGACCGGGAAAGGCCAGTCTGACCACATTGAGCACATCGGCCGGATCGACGTAGATGCTCACGCCGGTGAATCCCGGACCGGCTTGCGTAAGAGATGCGCTCCCGACCAGCAGGGGGGCATAGACACACGAGAACACCACGGGAATACGCGCGGCCACGGCCTTGTCCTTGAGGGCCTTGGTGGCCGGCGTGCCGATGGTAAGCACCAGGTCGGGTCTGGCAGCGATGATCCTGTCGGCACGGTCCTGGATCTCGACCTCGTTCCCGGCCCCCTGCAACATATCGGCTTTGATAATCGTGCGGCGGATGTTGACATTTTGCCCCTGGACCAAACCGAGCCGGCCCAGCTCCTTGATCGTGGATTGCATGACGATACCGAAGGCCTCGACGTCCCCGACCTGGAGGACCTCGATCTGGTAGGGCGCGGCCATGCAAGGCCAGGTTAAGAGCAGCAAGCCCAAGAGCACCGTGCATACCTTGCGCATCACTTCCCCCCTTTTTCAACCATCACTCATATTTACGCAACTCAAAGAGCTTCTTATCCTGGGTGGCGGCAATATGGTAGAACTTGTCCTGGGGCACATAGATGTAGGGTACGTCCTCATCGCGGCGGTAGAGGAAATGCGCCAGGATCATACGGTTGACGGCGCGGTGGCCGATAATCATGATGTTGTCGGCATGCCGGTTCAAGTAAAAGGCCTTCTTGATGCCCACCTCGATGCGCTGCTTCATGGTGGCATAGCCCTCACCGCCCGGATAGATGTAACTGTACTTGTCGGCCTCGCGCGCCGAGTACACCGCCGGCATCTGTTCCTGGATCTCCTGATAGGTCATGCCTTCGCAAATGCCTCCGTCGATCTCGTCGAACTCGCTCAACGGGATGATGGTGCAGTCCTTCTGCAGCTGGGTGATGGGCTCGGCGGTCTGGATGGTGCGGGCCTTCTTGCTGGTGAAGATATACGAGATGCGCCGGTTCATGAAGAAGCGGCCCAGAGCCTGGGCCTGCGCGATTCCACGCGGCGTGAGCGACGGGTCGCCGCCGATGCGGTCCTGGACATTGAAAAAGGTCTCGGTATGGCGGATCAGGAACAGGTTCTTGACCACGTCGGTCACCAGGAAATCCCGGATGCGGGAATAGATCGGCATGGCGTCCACGACCTTTTCCTCCAGGATGCGGTTGTGCAGTGAATCCATACGGATATAGTTGCGTTCCTGCTCCAGCTGGGAATAGATCATCTCATAGTAATCGATGCGCTTGAGGAACTCGTGCACGGCTTCATCAGGTATGAAGTTTGCGAATTCCGGGCCCTTGACCTTTTCCAGGATGGATAGATAGAGGATATCCTCATCATCGTTGAGGCATTCGATATATAGGATGGGGTGGTCCTTGAGCTCGGACTCGATAAGCGCCCTGCGCTCGCGGCTGACATTGGTGGCGTCCAGGATGGCAACCTGCCCCTTGTCGGCCAGGAAGGCTTTGGCACGCTGCATATTGATGAGCGCGAAGCGCTTTCTAAGCTCCATGGCCTCCAGGTTGTCCGGTCGGTAGAAATCCGCGAAGCTGGTGTCGGCCACGCGGTACTGACGCCTCAAGTTCCCGTTGTTGAAGATGCGGGTGGGGATCTGGTTCCTTCGAAAGGTTTCCTGCATCCTGAGCGCCAGGGTGGATTTGCCACGCGCGGGCAGCCCGATCATGACGATGTAGAGCTTTTCATCCTTGGTTGCCATATGATAAGTCCAGTTTTAAGTGTTAAGTATTAAGTTTTAAGATAAAAAATCTCTGTAATCCGCCATCGCATTGTCCGATTGTCTTTTGCTTGTCTTTACTTAACACTTAACACTTAAAACTTAAAACATTTTTTAATCTATGCTATGAGAATTCACATCATCAAAACACAGCATCTTGAAGAGGAAGGCTATGGCAAAGGAAATCGATCCGGAAATCAATGCCGCGGCGCCCGGGGCAGCCCCGGGGACGGATTTCATCCGCGCCATCATCAAGGAAGACCTGGCCAGCGGCAAGCACGCCGGCAAGGTGCACACGCGCTTCCCGCCCGAGCCCAACGGCTACCTGCATATCGGACACGCCAAATCGATCTGCCTCAATTTCGGCATCGCGGCCGATTATGCGGGCGGCTTATGCAACCTGCGCTTCGACGACACCAACCCCAGCAAAGAGGACCAGGAATACATCGACTCCATCATCGAGGACGTGCGCTGGCTGGGCTTCGACTGGGAGGAGCGCTGTTTCTACGCCTCGGACTACTTCGAGCGGCTCTATACCTATGCCGAAGCGCTCATTGAAAAAGGCCTGGCCTATGTCTGCGACTTGAACGCCGAGGAGGTGCGGGCCTACCGCGGCACTTTGACCGAAGCGGGCAAGGACAGCCCCTATCGGAACCGGCCCATGGCGGAAAACCTCGACTTGTTCAGGCGCATGCGCGCAGGCGAGTTCAGCGACGGCAGCCGGACGCTCAGGGCCAAGATCGACATGGCCTCGGCCAACCTCAACATGCGCGATCCGGTGCTGTACCGCATCCTAC
>JBDKSM010000053.1:0-39640 GCA_039680665.1 Syntrophaceae bacterium
AGCCACATCACCTTGATCGTGCGGGATGTTGATCGCACGGCCCAGCTCCTGCGCATAATCTTTGATGCTGAGGAGACATACGATAGCGAGGGCAAGAACTACTCAATGAGTCGCGAGAAGTTCTTCAACATCGGTCATACCTGGATCGCCATCATGGAAGGTGAATCACGGCTGGAGCGCTCGTACGATCATGTGGCGTTCAAGGTCACGGATGAAGAGTTCGATGCCTATGCCGCGCGTGTGCGCGCCATGGGGCTTAAGATCCTGCCCGGCCGCGAACGCATGCCGGGCGAAGGCCGCTCGCTCTATTTCTACGACTACGACAACCACCTCTTCGAGCTTCACACCGGCACGCTTGAGGAACGCCTGCGCCATTACAGAGCGTCATAGATAGGATCGCCATACCGAGAGCCTTACCCTGGGAACGGGGCAATTTGAATAGGGTCATCCTGATGAGCGTAAGCGAAGAAGGATCTCGGATTCCAGACTCAAAGAGCAGATCCTTCACCCCAAGCATGCCCACAAGAAATTAGGGTTCAGGATGACAATCCAGAAGCAAAGGCTGTCAGAAGAACTTTGTTTCTTTGGAGATGCGAGTTATTTATATTCTACCCTTGCAGACGAGATTAAGACCAGAGCACCCTCATCGAGGGCGGTTTTTAAACCACAGCCCTGCCAGCATCACCAGGCCGACAAGACCCCACAGCCAGGCGATAACAGGGCCAAAGCGGGTATAGAAGCTCTGATAGGTCAGTTTTTGGATATCGGCTACGATCACGCCCTCATGCAGCAGGCCCAGGCTCTTCACGATGCGGCCTTTTGGGTCGATGACGGCCGAGATGCCGTGGTTGACCGGCCTGACCAGGTAGCGCCGGGTCTCGACGGCGCGAAAGGCCGACATGTCCAGGAGCTGTTCGGAGGCGGACCAGGTGGAAAACCAGGCGTCGTTGGAGGCATTGACCAGGTAGGCGGCGCCCTGCCGACACAGGCGGCGCGACATGTCGGGAAAGAGATTTTCAAAACAGATCAACACCCCGATATCCTCGATGGGCTGAGCCTGGGTAGGCGCAATCGAAAAGTCGCTCACCCCTGAAGTGAGCTTGCCGATAAAGGGCTTCAAGAGCCAGGCCAGAGGGACGTACTCGCCGAAGGGCACCAGGTGCACCTTGTCGTACGAACCCATGATCAGACCCTTGTCAAGGAGCCAGATGCGATTGAAGTAGCGCTGGTCGGTCCCGAGCTCGATCGCCGGGCTGCCGATCAGCAGCCTGGCCGGGATCTGCTGTGAGAGGGTGACGACCTTCAGCGTGGGCGGCCACTCCAGAAAGAGGTAGAAGGGGCAGGCCGTTTCCGGCCAGGCCACGATCTGGGCCCCCTGCCGCACGGCCTGGCGCGTCAGGCGTTCATAAAGCGCGATCGTGGAATCGACATTGTCCTCCATCCATTTCTGGTCCTGCGGGATATTGGCCTGGGCGATGCCGACGCGCAACGTCTCACCGGCCAGGGGAAGCGTGTTCATACGCCACCCCCCCCAGATCAGACAGGCGGCCACGAGGGCGAGGGCCACGACAAGCGGCTTGAAGTCTCTTCGCAACAGCTGATAAACGGCCAGATTGACCATCATGGCCAGGCCGCTGATCAGATAAACGCCGCCGAACTCCGCCACCTGGATCAAGGGCTTTACGGGGTAAAGTGCGTATCCTAAAAGGGCCCAGGGGAAACCGGTCAGGGCTATTGAGCGGAAAAGCTCGAGCAGCACCCATATCCCGGGCACGCTCAGGATCGCCAAGCGCGAAGGAAGAAGCCCGGCGGCCAACGCGGCGAAGAGCCCCATATACAAAGCCAGATAGACCATGAACCCAAGCAGGATCAGGGTGGAAACGGCTAGGTTGAGGTAACCGTAGATGTTGACCACATAGCCGACCCAATAGATCAGCCCGCCCCAGGCCACGATTCCGGCCACAAGCCCGTACAGGAAGGCCTCGCGCCGAGAGGCGTCCTTGACGGCATAAAAGAGGGGCAGGCCGAATAGACAGGCAAAAGGCCAGAGGTTGTAGGCGGGGAAAGCCAGGGCGTACAGCAGTCCGGCCAGAGCGGCCAGGATCACGTTCTTCAAGCCGCCGACCCCGCGGGAGGGTGTACGATGAGACGCGAGATGCGCTTCTTGTCGGCGCCGACGACCTCGAAGAGCATGTCGCCATGCTTGAAGGCCTCGCCTGGTTTGGGTATGCGTTCGAGCCGGGAGGTGATGAAGCCGCCCACGGTGTCGTAATCCCCTTCCGGTATTTCGACCGCGAAGGTCTCGGCGAATTCATAGATCGACATGGTGGGGTCGACCTGGAACGTGCCGTCGCCGCGGTCGATGACATATTCTTCGTTTTCATCGTCGCTGTAAACATCGCCGAAGATCTCGATCATGATATCGTCCAGGGTGGTAAGCCCGTCCACGTTGCCGTATTCGTCGATGACGAAGGCCATCTTGCACTGCTTTTCCTTGAACTCTTTCAAGAGGTCGGTGAGCTTCTTGCCTTCGGGGACGAAGTAGGCCGGCCGCATCAGATCGCTGATCAAGACGGTCGCGAGCGGCTCGCGGCAGAACTTCAGTATGTCCTTGGCGCGTAAGATCCCCACGATATTGTCGACGGTCTTCTCGTAAACCGGGATGATGGAATAGCCGCTGGCGTTCATGACGTCGATGGCGTCATAGAGGCTCTTGGCGCTCTCCACCATGGCCATGTCGGCCTTGGGCACCATGATTTCGCGCACCGTGGTGTCCTTGAGCACGATGATGTTCTCGATGATCTCGCCCTGGTCCTCGTCTATAATGCCCTTTTCCTCGACCTCATCGAGGATCTCCTGGATTTCCTGCTTGGCATCCTTGCGCCTCGGCCCTTGCAGGAAGGTCTTGATGCGCTGGAAAACTGGTATATCGTCCTTTTTCTCGTTATTGTCCAAAAAACGTCTCCTTATTGGCAACCTATCTATCCCAATACGTACGAACAGTCAATTGCAGGGCTTCAAGGAGTTTATCCGTCACGGACCGGCGCAGCGCAGAATCTTTGCGGGGATGTGGATGCGTGGGATGGTGCTTTGTGGGGCGCGATCGTTTGCGCGGTGGTGTTCGATCAAGCGGTACTGGACCGTAATGGCGGTGATGCCCAGCTTCTGAAGGGCGGCGGCCTGCCGGGGGAAATCAGCGGGTCTGAAGGTATGCGTCCCGCGCGGAAAATCGCGCAGGAAACTCTCCAGGGCGTCCGAACCGCTGTAGGTTTTCTTCAGGACGATATCGCCGACCGCGATATTCAGCGCCACGGCGCTGCAGGACGGCGTCCAGGCAAAACGCCTACTCACGGGATAGTTCATGTTCAAAAGGCTCTTGACCCCGCCGTCGCAGTACAGGTCGAGCCTGGTGGCATGCGGCTGCAGTCGGGCGCGGTCATTGGCCTCGGTCGGCAGGCCTTCCACGGTGAGGTCCATGGCCGTAAGGGGCCTGGGTTCAGGCCGGCTGATCTTCTCCTCGGACTGGGCCAGGAAGGCGAAGAAAGCGGGTTCGAAGGCCAGCGCGCGGCCCAGGACCGTGCGGGCGATCACAGCGCGGGTTTTATCGCGCTCGATAAAGGGTGCGGCCGGTCCTTGAGTAAATGCGCGCGCCAGTCCGCCGGGGCCGAAGAGCAGATCCTTAAGCCGCTCAGGATCGGTTGTTGTCCGGGCAGGGGCCAGCACCGTCCGTTCCCATACGCCCTGGAGATGGCAGCCGGCCTCTTGACAGGCGGCGCCCATGAGGCAATCGAGCGGGGCATGCACAAGACTCCATAGCGGCTCGCTCGGCAGCGCACTAGCGGCATTCAGCCGCTGGTAGGCATTCTGGGCGGCGAAAAAGGGTGAGGCGGACGATTCAGCGCCGAAGGCGGTGGAGGCGGACTGAAAGGCCCGCTCCCGCGAGGGGGTGACGGCGGCGCGCGCCCGGGCCAGGGACGTGCGGTAATCCCTGAAGGCCTTGACGGCTGCGTCTCCGGACGGCGTCTGGGACTCAAGCGAAGCATCGCGGATACGTTTCATCTCAAAAACCAGGCCTATCCAATCCGGCCGGGGCTGCATCTTCCGCACCGGTTCCAGCTCTTGGGACAAACGCTCAAGCAGCTTGAAGTAGGGGCCATCAGGGGCGCTGGCCTTGCCTGCCAGCGCGCGATAGACCGGGCTGCCCTCCATCCCCGTCCCGCCCTGGGAAAAGTTAAGGACCAGGGTATGCCAGGCCTCGGCATAGGCGCCTCTGTACCAGGCATGAAAGTCGGCCTGGGGCATGAGAGCGGCATCCGTATCCTCCAGGGCGGCACGTATAGCGGTCAAGAGGGTCTCGATGCGCCGCTGGCCGGTTAAGGTGAAACAAGGGGCGACCCGCGGTTCGTCCGGGACCTGCGGATAGCCCCGCCAAAAATCTTTCAGGGTTACCGGACTGAGATGGAGGTCGGCATTGACCCAGACCGTCAGCCACCTCCAATCGCCGCTTTTGGCCATGGCAAGCTTCAAAACGTGCATGAGCTCTCCGCGCTCTTTCGCCAGCGCGGCCTGATCCTCCTGCCAGCGCAGACGGGCGGCATAGAGGTCACTGAAGCGTTGCCGATCAGACCAGCCCATGGCAGTGTTCAGAAACATCCCGTAGGCCTTGAGCTTCTCCCTTGCCGGGTCTTCTCGCCCGGCACGCGTCTTGAGCGCGTTGATGCGGCCGGCCAGATACGTCATGACGTCGCCCAAGCGCGGATCGGACTGACCCAGATTAGCGATATCAACCGCCAGCGCACGGTCATGAGGCGCCAGGACTGCGATCTCGAAACGCCGGCAAAAGTCCTGCTTGAGCCGCGCCTCCATGTCCCGGCTGCCGGGAAGACCCGTATGGGTGTTCCACCAGGCCTGATCGCGACGCTCCAGAACACCGAGCGCGCGCTGATAGGCCTGCATGGCCGCCAGGTCGGCGCTCGCGCGCCCTCCTGTCAGGAGCATGGACCGCGGCAAGGCCGCCATGGTGTCTTGCATGGCGCGCATGTTCTGGACCGCGGCAAAGCCCAGGATCACGCACAGAGCCAGACCCGTGACGGTCCAGGCCAAACGCGCGGGGTGCCGCGTCACGGCTTGAAACAAAGCGGCGCCACACCCGGTGTTTGCGGACGATTCCGGCAGGACCTTGGTGAAGATCGCGCGCAGGAACAAGCCCTTATCCGCGGCGGCCACCGTGCCGCGGTCTTCGGCAACTCCCAGGGCCGAAAGGAACCGCGAAGGTGCGCGGTCGTCTTCCTGCCGGGCGCTGGCAAAGAAGATGCCGTGTAAAACCGGAGTATTCAAGCCGGCGGCGTCGGGGAAGAGGGCCTGGCTATAGATCTCAAGGCCGGACTCAAGACGCGCGAACTCCTGGGGGAAGAGCAACACCCCGGGATCATCCCGCTCCGGATCAAAACCTGCCAGCAGAATCCTCTGCAAACGCGTCAAGCGCTGACGCAAAGCCGGCATGATCGCCTGCACACCATCCGCACCCGGCCGCCGGGGGTCAGGATTTACGGCCCCGAAGGCCTGGTTGAGCAGGGTCTCGTCGAGAAGCCCTGTCGTCGCCGTCATACCGTGGACAAGGTCGCACTTGGTCACCAGGATCGTGACTGGCACCGTCCCATGCGCGGTCAAGAGCGCATCGATGCGGGCCCTCATATGTCGGCCGTCTGCGATAAGCGCTTCTGGCCTGGCCTGGAGAAGCCGGTTGGCGGCCACGACCACAACGATGCCGTCCAGTCTCATCCCCTGGCGGTAACGGCTCAGGAGCTTAAAGAACGCCGGCCATTGCGACCTCTCGCGACCCGGTTCGTTCGGGTTGGTTGCCGGACCGGCGGGGTCCAGAATCACGGCCTGGTCGCTGACCCACCAGGTTAACCCTAAGACGGCGGGAAAACCCTCCCGAGGCGTGAGCACGCGTCTTTTAGACGTTAGCCCGGCGCGCATTACGGCGCTGGTCTTGCCGGCGCCGGTTTCCCCCATGAGCAAGAACCAGGGCCGTGCAAGTATGGACCTGCCGAAGAAGCGGGGGCGGATCCCGTCCGTGCGGGCCAGGCCCTTGGTTTCAGGTCTCTTCTGAAAACCTCCATGAAGGGCCATGGCCTGGCCCATGAAACGCCGGATGTGAAGAACTTCATACAGCCAGCAGCCTACCCCCGCCGCCAATGTTGCAATCAGCAGGCTGGCGGTCAGCCGCCACGACGGAAGGCCGGACCAGTCGGGCAGCGTCAGGCGCCCCTGCTCCACGGTTGAGAGCATCCGGCTCAGGAGGATATACACCCCGGCGAGAATGAGCGGTGGGGCGAGCCAGATGAGCGTTCTCAGCGGCGGAGATTTTTCCGCCCGGCCGCCGATGGTGCTCTCGGGCCGCCACAACAGATCACCGCCGTGCGGTTTGGGTATCCTCAAGCGCCTGCCGGACAGGCGCCTCAGATTCGAACGCAGACGCCGTTTGAGGCGCTTGAGATCGCGCTCAGAGGAGCACCTTCCTTTAAAGCCCAGCGCCAGGCACAGATAATAGACCTCGCGCACCGGGTCCTGCCGCGGGGTCAAACGCTCCAGGCGTTCGAAGAACTGTGCGCCGGCATCCCGGGTCTGATAGAACTTGAGTTGAAACGGGCTGTCATGCCAGTCGGCTTGACCGCTCCAGGCGGCACTGGTCAGGGCCTCATCGATCCAGGCGCAGACGGCGAAACGCGCCTCATCGTAGTCCTCCTCGCTATAGCCCGCCGCCGCCGTACGGCTGGCGGACAAGAGGGCCATGACCCTGGCCTGCACCGGCGCAAAGGTCTGGGTCTGGTCTAAGGCGGTCTGACGGAATTGGACCACATAGGCCGCCACGTCCATAAAAGCTTCCGACATCAATAAAGACACTCCCCCTCCCCTGCCGTTTAAAAACGTCCGTTTATGTCATGGCGTCGTCTTGGGGTCTTGAAGCTGCGAGGCCCCCAGGATGAGATTGATCAAGATAGATCGGGGCTTGAGGGTCTTGGTCTTCCAGAACAGCCTTTTCTCGGGTAAGGCCGGTATCTCGTAGAGCCTCACGATCTGGCCCTTCTCGACCGTGTAGTAACCGGCTACCACGCCGACATAGCGCGCGCCTTCGGCCCGGTCAAGCTTCATATCGACATCGTTTCCGGGATTGACGATGATGCGCTTGCTGGCGACCATGCTGAGATCGATCAATTCGCATTCCAGCAGTTCCTTCAGCCCGCTCTGGTCCCGGGTCAGCAGGTTGAAGGCCGTGGGGTCCTTCAACTGGTATACGCATACCAGCAGGGTGTGCGGCTTCTTGTTCCTGAGATTGAGCTTTTTGTCGGTCTTGAAATTGAGCGTTATGGCATCCTTTTCGTATGTCCAGATGGATACCGGCTCTTGGTGCTTGCCCGTCGTGGCGCAGGCACAGACCAAAACCGCCACGAGCAGACTCCCGGTACAAACCTTCTTCATGCCTTACCCTCCTGTGTCAGAATGATCGTTTGGCCGCAGCGCCGGCACCTCAAGAAGTCCGGTCCGAAAGACGGCGAGATCTGTTGCGAGGCGCCGCAGGTCTGGCAGACAATGGCCTGCCAGGCGCCCGGAATACGGGCCGCATGCTGGGGTTGCGCTTGTGGCGCCATGGCCAGGTAATCCCGGCCGGCCGCTTGTCCGGCCGCGCCGCGAGAGAAGGCCGCGGCGCTCTTAAGCCGGTCCTGTGTATCCACCGGACCGGGGGCCTTCACGCTATGCACGCGGCTGCAGCGCGGACAGCGGATCTGAGCATCAGGCCATTCAGGCGGCACCTTGATCTGCATGCCGCACGCGCAGCTGATAAATGCGAAAGCGTGCATGCCTCTGATAATATCAGCCGCATGTCTGGCATCGATTGCACCCAGACCTGGGCTTTCCACAGGCCCCCGCACCTCCACCCGCTCGCCCGCCTTCAGATCGGTTGAAGGAATCAACGGCGCATGGGTTTTGGTGACGGTCCAGTAGGCCTTGACGTAATCCGTGAATGCCGCGCCCCTTGTCATGGCGCGTAGAATCTTGATCCTCTCGGTAAGCGGTGGATGCGTGGCGAACAGTCCGGCGGCCAGATCCTGTTTATACGGGTTGACGATATAGAAGGGAGCGGTGGCGGCCGGGGCGGTGGAGAGTACGGCGGGCGCGCGCATGATCTTCTCCAAGGCAGCGGCCAAGCCTAAAGGATAGCGTGTCAGCCGGGCGCTGGTGGCGTCGGCCAGATACTCGCGGCGGCGGCTGATGGAGAAATAGAGGATGCGCGCCAGCAGGGGGCTTAAGATGAGGAAGAGCACGGCGATCAACGTAATCGCCACGGCGGCCGCGCCGCCGCCCTTGCCCGAGCGTGACGAGCGGTAACGGCCGATGGGGGCAAAACGCGCGGACTTCCAAAACACATCGGAGAGAAAGGTGACGGCCCCCAGCATGGTAGCGGCCACGGTCAGGTACAGTACGTCGCGGTTCAGGATATGCCCTATCTCATGCGCCACGACGCCCTGGAGCTCATCGCGGGTGCACATGGCCAGTAGGCCGGCGGTCACGCAGATCATGGCCTTATCCGGCGATTTGCCCAGGGCAAAGGCATTGGGGGCCGGATCGTCCACAATGTAGACCCGGGGCATGGCCGGCAACATCCCGGCGATCTTCATCTCCTCAACCACATGCAGCAACTGGGGAAACTTATCGCTATCCACCTCATGCGCCCCGGCCAGACTGAGAAAGATCTGATCGGAACCGATCCAGCTTACCAGGAGTAATGTGGACCAGACGATCAGGCCCATACCGAGCCCGATTATGCCGGCCCTATCGCTCCACAGACTCCCTCCGGCATCCAGCGCGCCGGGTTCGATCCCGAACAACACGGCATAGGCAATGCCGAAGAAGTAGCCGCACAGAGCCAGGACCGCGCCCATGGTCAGGACGAGAACAACGGTGCGGCGCTGGTTGGCGGCGATTATCTTCCAGAACATCGTATCAGTTAAAAACTCACCTTCGGGACGGCCTTGTCAGCCAAATCCTCAAGCTCGAAGAATTGTTCTTTATGGAAATAGAAGATTACGGCCACGATATTGGACGGGAACATCTCCACCTTATTGTTGAGGAACAGGACCGCGTCGTTATAGGCCTGGCGGGCAAAGGCGATTTTGTTCTCGGTCGAGGTGAGCTCTTCCTGCAGGGCCAGGAAGTTCTGATTGGCCTTCAGATCGGGGTAGCTCTCGGCTACGGCCATAAAACGCGTCAATACGTTCGTCAGTTCGGTCTCGGCCTTGGCGATATCGGCCACGCCCTTGGCGCCGCTGGCGGCCGCGCGCGCCTGGGTGACGGCCTCCAGGGTCTGGCGTTCATGCTGCATGTAACCTTTGGTCGTCTCGATCAGGTTGGGGATGAGATCGTGTCTGCGCTTGAGCTGCACATCGATCTGGCTCCAGGCGTTTTTGACCTGGTTGCGCAGACCGACCAGCGTGTTGTAGATCGCGATGAAGAAAAGCACCCCGGCGGCAAGCAAAACCAGCACAATGATAAGTACAACACTTCCCGTGGTCATAGACATCCTCCTTCATGCTTCCTGGCGGCGAACATCTCATCCAGGAGCTGTATCATCCGGCTAGGCCGACCCTCACGGCACGCGGCGTTCAGAATCTTGCGCAACTCGCCGGCATCGGTCCAGATGCCGTGCGCTCGGCAGCGATCGAGCACCACACGCTCGCCCACCCGCATCAAGACCTTTTCCATACTTCGGCGACAGAGCGGGCAGCGCCGCTTTTTCTCATTCACTTCCGCGCCGTCCATGTTTAAGAATTCGTCACCATCGCCAGCCGTAAGGTGCTCGATCTCTCCATTATCAAGCCAGATTCCACCGCAGGTATAACAGTAATCGACCTCGATGTCGCAAAAATCAAGCGTGACCAAGACCCGGCTGCAATGCGGACAGCGCATTACGAGCTCCTGCGCAGAGGCACCATCAAAGGAGTTCCTCCAGAATCTTCACCGCATCGGCCACCAGTCCTGGACAGATCTCCAGGAATACCTTTTTTTGCTTGGCCTCTTCATAGCCTTGAGGCGTGCTTATGTCGCACCCGATCAGGTCCCGGCACAGTATCGTTCCGTGAAGCGCGCGAAAACGGGCGGCCAGTTGCTGCACGAGCGCGTAGGTCTTGTCGCGCGCCTGATTGTCATCAGCCCTGGTCTTTCCGTACTTGAGACCGATCGCCATACAGGCGCCGCTTAAGGCGCCGCAAGGTCCGCCCATACGCATGCCGCCTCCGAAACCGCAGGCCAGGCGTAAGGCCGTAGGCCTTTCAAGGCCGAAGTCCTCGGCGAAAACCGCCAAAACCGCCTGACTGCAGTTGAAGCCGTCCCTGAATACGGCAACAGCCTGTTGAGCCCTGTCCGCCATTGTTGCCTCCAACAATCTCATCCCTCGGGCGGGATTAAAGACCTTATCGGCATTATACCGCCCTAGCCATAATGGCGCAAGACAGCCCACAAACACCCTCCGAGAGGTGGTTCTCTGTGAAAACGCTCATGCCACTACAGGTAATCTTGCCAATCTCTCGCAACCTATTATTATGCTCTCGGTTGTTTATGGTGGTTTATATATTTTATATGGTGGTATTGACAATTACATCGGGGGCATTATCATTGTATTGAAGTCACCCCTGTTTATCCTCTGAGATACAAATCCAAGCGAGGAGGTTTGCAATGAAAAGATCCATGGTAATCGTATCGGCTATGCTTCTATGCGCAGTGCTGGCGAGCGTCGCTCTGGCCGCTTTCCCCAAGGAGGCTCATAAAGTGGAGGGCGTCATCAACATCAACAGCGCCACGGTTGACGAGCTTCGGATGCTGCCCGGGGTGGGTCCGGGGATCGCCAGGGACATCGTAGCCTACCGTCAAGCCAAGGGCCCGTTCAAGAATGTCGCTGATCTCGACAAGGTTAAGGGCATCGGCAAAAAGAAGTTCGAGGAGATCAAACCCTACTGCGCCCTGGAGGGCAAGTCCACGCTCAAAGTCATCAAATAACGTGGCCGGCATGGGGGCCTGACCCTTTAGGATTTGGATCCGGATACCTGTTTGAGCTCCTTGAACAGCCGTTTCTGTTCGGCGCTCAGTTCCTTGGGTATGACGATCTTGATCTGGGCCAGCAGATCGCCTTTATGGGCCAGGCCCTTGCCCTTGAGACGCAGGCGTTGGCCCGAGGATACACCGGCAGGCACCTTGAGGTTGACGTTGCCGTCCAGGGTTTGGATCTCCATGGTCGCACCCAGCGCCGCATCCCACGGCGCGATGGGGACATCCACAACGATATCCGCACCTTCGAGCTTATAGCGGCCGTCCGGTAAGATCTTCAGCTTCAGGTACAGATCGCCGCCGCGGTGCCCCTGTCCGGCAAGACGGATCTTCATGCCGTCATAGGCGCCTTGCGGTATCTTGACATTGAGCCGCTTGGAGCCTTCATGACCTTGCAGCACGATCTCCTTGACGCTGCCCTTGTGGATTTCATCCAGGCGCACGCCGAGTTCGGTCTCGCTGTCCGCGGCGCCCTGGTGTTGTGAGGCACGGAAAAGGTCATGTTCATCCATCCCCATGCCGCCCATGGAGCCTCCCATACCACCCATGGAGCCGAAGAGGGTCTCGAAGAAATCCGAGAATCCGCCGCCGCGTCCGGCGCCATGAGGGGATGCGCCGCCGAAGTCGAACGAGAAGGTCCGGCCTTGCCGCTGGCCGCCTTTGCCGCCGAAACCGAAGAATTGTTCGAACCCCGGCGGCGGGGAAAAGTTCTGCCCCTGCTGCCAGGAGCTTCCCAGGGCATCGTAACGGCTGCGCTTTTCAGGATCGCTCAAGACCTCGTTGGCCTCGTTGATCTCTTTGAAACGCTGCTCGGCCTGGGGATCATCCTTACAGGTATCCGGATGGCATCTGCGCGCCAGTTTGCGGTAGGCCTTCTTAATATCTTCGGAGCTGGCGCTCCTATCTAGGCCTAATATCTTATAGTAATCCTTGTACTCCACGGATTCCCTCTTAGGCTTGTCTTGTAGTGTTCAGCGGGCGCGAAATCAATAGCACCGCGGCGTTCGCTCATTAGAAGCGATGTTCGAGTGGGGCCAACACCAGGGCAGGGATGCGCTCCAGTTGGGAGGTGAAGAAACCCTTTCCATCCACGGCCTTGAGCGCCTGCGCCAGGAAGGTTTCCGCCAGCGCGCGGCTCTGTTTGAGGAGGTCGGGGCTCAAGCGCGGAATGATCTCCTTGCGCCAGTCCTCGGGACTGGTTCTCTGTTTCAAAAGCTCGAGCAATGCAGGGTCTGCGTGAAAAAGATTGATCAACGGCAAGGTGGATTTGCGCTCGGCGATATCGTTGTAGGCATCTTTGTCATCCTGGTCAAGCGGCGCCAGATTGATGATATCATCCACGATCTGGAAGGCCATGCCGATCGAGCGTCCGAACTCAGCCATGGCATCGAGCTCATTGGCCTCCAGGCCGACGACGATCCCCGGCGCCATGGTGCATAATTCAAACAGGGAGGCTGTTTTGAGGTAGATGATCTGAAGATAGGCATCCAGCTTGTCATGGAAGACCGCCGCATGTTCGATCTCCAAGAGCTCGCCTTCGGCCATCTTCTTGATGGTCTTGACGATCTGCGAGGCCAGGTGGACATTGTCCAGGGAAAACACGATGTCCAACGCCGAGGCGGAAAGGTAGTCGCCGGCCAGCAAGGCCGGTTTATCGCCGAAGACCTGGTTGGCGGTAGGACGCGAGCGCCGGATCTCGGTGCCGTCGACCACGTCGTCATGCAGCAGGCTGGCATTGTGCAGAAGCTCGACCGCATACGCCAGCGGCAGGGCCTGTGCCTTGTCAAGCCCTACGGCCTCGCTCATGAGCAGCACGAGCTTGGGCCGCAGGCGCTTGCCGCCCCCGTCCAGGATATAGCTTCCAATCTCACGGGTAAGCACGCTGGAACTTGTGGTCATGTCCCGCAGACCCTGTTCAAACTCGGCATTCATGGGCAGACCTATACCAGACCATCCTGTCAAGATCAATACAACAATTCCCGGCCCAGGCCTTTTGCAAAACCGATCACACGATCTCGGCCAGACGGTGGACAAAGACCCAGGTGTCCTTCCATCCCAGGCAGGGATCGGTGATGGAACGGCCGTAGACATTCTCGTCGATCTTCTGGCTGCCTTCGTCGATATAGCTCTCGACCATCAGGCCCCGCACCAGCTCTCCCACGACCGAGGCATGCCTGCGGCTCATCGCCACCTCCATGCCAATGCGCGGCTGTTCCCTGAAGTTCTTGTCGGAGTTGGCGTGATTGGTGTCCACGATAATGACCGGGTTGGCCAGCGTCCGTTCCATATAGACCTTGGCCACGGCCAGGAGATCCTCGAAGTGATAGTTCGGGATTGCGTGTCCGTAATGATCCACGGCTCCCCTGAGGATGGCGTGCGCCAGGGGGTTGCCCGATGTGCGCACCTCCCAGTCGTTATAGATGAAGCGATGCGACTGCTGGGCGGCGTGGATTGAGTTGAGCATCACGGCGATGTCGCCGCTGGTGGGGTTCTTCATCCCGGCCGGGATCTCCATGCCGCTGATGGTCAGACGGTGCTGCTGGTTCTCGACCGAACGGGCGCCAACGGCCACATAACTGAGGAGATCCTCCAGATAGGGCAGGTTGCCCGGATAGAGCATCTCGTCGGCCGCGCTCAAGTGCGACTCGGACAAAACCCGCAGGTGCAGACGCCGGATGGCCTTTATCCCGGCCACGATATCGGGTGGGGCTTGCGGGTCCGGCTGATGGAGCATGCCCTTGTAGCCCTCGCCCGTGGTGCGGGGCTTGTTGGTATAGATGCGCGGGATGATGAGGATGCGCTCCTTTACCGATTCCTGGAGCTTGGCAAGTCGGCCGACATAATCGCACACGGCGTCCTCGTTGTCCGCCGAACATGGCCCGATGATCAGGACGAACTTGTCGCTTTGATGCTGGAACACCGCCCTGATCATGGCATCCCGCTCCTCCTTGATCAGTCTCAAATGCTGAGGCAGAGGCATCTCGCTCCTGATCTCCTCCGCGCTCGGCACCTTGAGGATATACTCGAAACTCATGGTCACGGTCTCCTTTGAAAGCCTAATCCTAACGGGCATACATCAGATTGGATCATCAGGGCAAGCCCCACATCCCGCGCATGGAGTTGGTGGGTGCTCAAGGTCAGCCCAAACGCTTCTCCGACGCCCTCCTTCTTGAGAAACATTCTCGATCATCCGATACGCCACTCATAGAGGGGTGGGTGTGCCTGCAGACCATGACCAAAGACCGGAACCCGCGATATCGCGTTTTGGAGGGCGTTCGATCGCGTTCCTGGCAATCGGCATCTTCGGCCTCGGGGTAGCCCTCGATCTGTTCTCGGACAAACAGCTCCTCCCGCTGACTGTCTGGCTGATCATCAGCTCCACCCTGCTGATCATCGCCCTGCTGATACGCTCCGTGCGGGACATCCTGAACCGGCAGGAATATGCCACGGCCCTGGTGTCAGCGCGCACGGCCGAGTTGGCAGCCAGCGAACAGCGCTACCGCAGCCTCTTTACGCAGAGCCGGGAAGGCTTGATCATGTACGGCTATCAGGGCCGGGTGGAGGACATCAACCAAGCGGCCGCGGACATGCTCGGATACGGCATTGAGGAGGCCAAACAGCTCGCGTTCAAGGATCTCGTATCCGAGAGTTGGTACCGCTACGACCTGGAGTTGGTTCGCACCAAGGTGATGCCGCGCGGCTTCTCGGACTTCGATGAACGCGAATATATCCGGAAGGACGGCACGGTGTTTCCCGTCAATGTCCGGGTATGGGCGCTCAAGGACGCCGCGGGCGCCATAACCGGGTTCTCCTGCTGGATCCAGGACATCACGGACAAAAAACGCCTGGAGGAGGCCCTGAGATCCAATCAGATACGCCTGGAAAGCATGCTGCGCATTGCCCAGTACCAGTCGAAATCGCTCCAGGAGCTCTTGGATTTTGCCCTGCACGAATCTCTGTCCTTGTCCCAAAGTGCGCTGGGCTACATCTATTTTTATGATGAGGCCACGCAGACCTTCACCCTCAACACTTGGTCCAAGGATGTAATGCAGGCCTGCTCAATCCAGGAGAAAAAGACTACCTATGACCTGGACAAGACGGGCATCTGGGGCGAGGCCGTGCGGCAGCGGGGCCCGGTTCTGCTCAACGATTTCCAGGCCCCCCACCCCTTAAAAAAAGGGTATCCGGAAGGGCACGCCCCTCTGCGGCGCTTCCTGACCATACCGGTCATTTTCCAGGAACGGATCGTGGCCGTGGTGGGAGTCGCCAACAAGCAGGACCCCTACAACGAAAACGATGTCCGCCAGTTGACCCTGCTCATGCACTCCGTCTGGCAAGTAACCGAACGCAAGCGGGCCGAAGAGGCCCTGCTCCAGAGTGAGGCCCGCTACCGCAATCTGTTCGAGAACAGCTCGGCCGTCATGCTGCTGATCGACCCCCAGGACGGGTCGGTGGTGGATGCTAATGCCGCCGCCTGCAAATACTACGACTACCCCCTGGAGAAGCTTAAGGGTATGTCGATTACGGACATCAACGTCCTATCCCGGGAGGAAGTTCACCTGGAAATGCGGCACGCCCAGGACCAGGAACGCCGGCACTTCTTCTTCACCCATCGCCAGGCCAGCGGAGAAACCCACCCGGTAGAGGTCTTCAGCGGGCCGATCGAGGTCGGCGGCAGGAACCTGCTGTATTCCATCATCCATGACATCACCGAGCGGCGCCAGGCCGAGGAGGCCGTGCGCTTAAACCAACAACGCATGGAACGCATTCTCAACGACCTCCCCCTGGCTACCTCTTACAGCGACGACTCCGGCAACATTGAGTTCTCCAACCGCACCTTCCACGACCTGTTCGGATACACTCGTGAGGAGATACCGACCATCGAAACCTGGTTCTCCAAGGCATATCCCGATCCTGACTACCGCGGCGAGGCCCTGGCGCGCTGGAACGCGGACGCCACCAGGGCCAGGGCCCAAAACACCCGCATCGGCCCCAGCGAATACCTGATCACGTCCAAGGATGGAAGCCTACATACCTGCGAAGTCACGGGAACCCTTCTCGACCAGGGCGTGCTGGCCGTATTCAACGATGTCACCCAGCAGAAGCTGGCCGAGGAGCATCTGCACTACATCAGCATCCATGACGCCCTGACGGGCCTGTATAACCGGTTCTATGCCGATGCCGAGATCGAACGCCTGGCGACGAGCCGCAAATATCCCATCAGCACCATCATGGTGGACTTGGACGGGCTCAAAAACGTCAACGACCAGGACGGACACGCCGCCGGAGACCTTTATATCAAGGCGGCCGCAAAGATCCTCAAGGAGACCTTTCGTCCCGAGGATATGATCGCCCGCATCGGCGGTGATGAGTTCCTGGTGATGCTGCCCGGCGTGGATGAGGCCGTATGCGGGCAGTCCGTGGCCCGTTTGAGGACCAATCTGGAGATCGCCAACGCCCGGGAGGCCGTCCGTCCCGTACAATTCTCGGTGGGTGCCGCCACGGCACACACCGGCGAAGAGATGAAAAGCTGCATCACGCTCTCCGACCAGCGCATGTACCAGGAAAAGGCCCTCAAAAAATCCCGGCAGAGATAGCCGAGCGCACATGAGGCCTTGCGTCGTGCACGAAAACTCCCTGAAATAAAATTGACGAACTGTACGATCCATATTACACTCACTTATCAGTTGAATGCACGCAACTTTCCCTTCGGTACGGATGAGGAGGAATACAGGGCATGGCATCACCGCCATCCGAGCATCAAGACGGTATCGGGCCGATATCCGTCGTGCACAGCCGGCGCGCCACGCGTCTCAGGATCACGGTCAAACCATCCGGGGTCCGGGTGAGCGTGCCGCGCGGGCTCACGCTTGCACAGGGCCGTGATTTCGCCCGCACACACCGGGAATGGATCGGCCGTCATGTCCTGCGCATGCGGCAGCGAGAGCGCGCCCAAACCGACGCGGTACGGAATCTGCCCGCCATATCCGATGCAGACGCCCATGCGAAGATACTCCTGAGGCTGAGCGAACTCGCGCATCAACACGGTCTCTCCTTCAGCCGTCTCACTATCCGGCATCAGAAGACCCGCTGGGGCAGCTGCACACAAAGCGGCGCCATCAGCCTCAACCGAGCCCTGGCACGATTGCCGCAACGGCTTATGGACTATGTTATCCTGCATGAGCTCTTACATACGCGCATCAGGGGTCATGGACGCCAATTCTGGGAAGAGCTTGAAAAATTGCACCCCCAGGCCCGCGACCATCACCGCCAGCTGCACCGCTACAGCCCGGCGATGATGGAAGCCGGGTTGAAGGTCCAAGACGGGCGCCGATGAATACTATTCAGCATAGCTTCATCATCAGCGCCGACAGATCCCGTACAGTACGTCTGGTGACGGCCCTCAAGCTCTCCGGCCGGAACGTCAAGGCCTTCAGATCCGCCGAGGAGGCGCTCTCTGTCCTCAATCCCGATATCCCGCCGGAGTTGATCATCACCGATCTGATGCTGCCGCAGATGGACGGCCTGAAACTCTGCCGTCTGCTGCGCTCCAAGTCCTACCGCGCCTTTCACCACACTCCAATCCTGGTGATCGCCGCCATGGTGAACGGCGAACATACCGCGCGCACGTTATCCGCGCTGGGGGCCGCCTGCCTGACCGAACCTATCACACCGGACGATTTGAAGGCCATGATCGAGGCGTTGCTCGAAGGTCGCTATGCCAAGAAGCCGCCCCTGGCGCTGGTCATCACGGAAGATCGCGGCTTGCAGACCGGTCTCAGACGGGCCTTCAAGGCCCAGGGCTACACCTTGTGCTGCGATACGGGCAAAGGCAAGACCTTGTCCCTGCTCCGCAAGAAGGATCCGGAAGTGATCATCCTGGATGATACCCTCGCCGACATCAAGCGCGCCTGGTTCCTGGATGAGATCAACCGTCTCAAGCCGCTGGCGGCCGTGGTCATCCTGCGGGACGTGAGTACGTGCACAAACGATACACGCCTCTTCGCCAAGGGCGCCGGCGCCGTCGCGGACAAGCCTTGCGATGCTGAAGCTCTGGTGGAAGTCTGCCTCCAGGCACGGCGGGAGCGGACCCTGTTCGACCTGGAGCTTCGTCGCCACGAGCACCAGCGCCAACTTTCCCAGAGCGAAGACGCCCTGCGTCTGGCCTACCAGGAATGGCAGGATATCTTCCAATCCATCGGTCATCCCGCCATGATCATCGACCTTGAGCGGCACATCCTGGCCGCCAACCGGACCAGCTGCGCGATCATGGGCTCTCCGGAAGACGATCTGATCGGACGGCGCTGCCATAAGGTCTTCCACAATAGTGAGACGCCTCCCCAGACCTGCCCCTTACAGGAAATGCTCGCCACGGGACGGATGAGCATCTGCGAGATGCCCGTCGAGGCCCTTGGAAAGGTCTTCCTCGTTTCCTGCGCCCCGATTCTGGATGAGGGCGGCAACATAGAGCGGGTGCTGCATTTCGCCACGGATATTACCGAGCGCAAACGCGCCGAGGAGGCCCTGAAGGAAAGCGAGGCCCGCTTCCAGACCGCCTTTGTCATGGCACCGATCGGCATGGCCCTGGTGGGCATCAACGGGCATTTCTTAAGCGTCAACCAGGCCTTCTGCGAAATGCTGGGGTATTCGGCAGAGGAACTGAACGGCATGACCTTTGAACAGATCACCTATCCCGAGGACCTGTCGCGCAACCGGGAGATGGTCCGGTCCCAGCTGGCCTCTCCCGCCAAGGTGCATCACCTGGAAAAGCGCTATATCGCCAAAGACGGCCGCATGGTGTGGGCCTCCGTTAATTCGCTGCTCATTCGGAGCGCCAATGGACAACCGCTCCATTTCATTATGCATATCCAGGATATCACCGAACACAAACGCGCCGAGTTTTTACTCCATCAGGAACGTTCGCGGGCGCAAAAATACCTCGATATCGCTTCGGTGATCATGATTGCCCTGAATATACGAGGCGAAATCGAGATGATCAACCGCAAGGGCTGCCAGATCCTCGGATATGATGAGTCCGAGCTGATCGGTCAGGAGTGGTTCGCCACGTGCCTGCCCCGTGAGGTAGGACCAAAGGTGAAGAAGGCCTTCCTGCGGATCATAACCGGAGAGCTCAGTTCCGCCGAATATCTTGAAAACCTCGTAGTCACCAGGTCCGGTGAAGAGCGTCTGATCGCTTGGCACAATTCGATCGTGCGCGACGATAGCGGCGTCATCATCGGCACCTTGAGCTCGGGCGAGGACATCACCGACAGCCGCAAGGCTGAAGTCGAGCGCCAGATGCTGCATGAACAGCTGGGACTGTCGCAGAAAATGGAGTCCGTAGGAAGGCTGGCCGGCGGCGTGGCGCACGATTTCAATAACCTCCTGACCCCCATCCTGGGCTACTCCGAGATTGTCCTGTCCAGTCTGCCGTCAGGCGATCCCCGCATGGAGCATGTCCGCCAGATTCTCATGGCCGCCGGGCGGGCCAAGGACCTCACCCGTCAACTGCTGGCCTTCAGCCATAAACAGGTGCTCGAGCTCAAAACCGTGGACCTCGGCAAGACCATTCTGCATTTTCAGAAGCTCTTGAAACGCACCATCCGGGAAAACATCTCGATATCCGTACGCATAGCGCCCACGCTGGGCATGGTGAGCGCGGATGTCGGCCAGATCGAGCAGGTGATCATGAATCTGGCCGTCAACGCCCAGGACGCCATGCCAAAGGGCGGCACGCTGACCATTTCCTTGAGCGATCTGGATCTGGAGGAAAACGCCGCGGCAGCCCATGCAGGTATAGATCCCGGCCCCTATGTCCTGCTGGCGGTAAGCGACAGCGGCCTGGGAATGGAGCGCGAAACCCTCTCACGCCTGTTCGAGCCTTTTTTTACCACCAAAACCCAGGGTCACGGCACCGGACTGGGCCTGTCCATCGTGCACAGCATCATCCAACAGCACGACGGCGCCATCCGCGTGGAGAGCGAACCCGATCAGGGCACCACCTTCAAGATCTATCTGCCGCGCTTGAAAGACATCGCCCCTCAGACCTACCCCGACATTGTGCCGGCCGGTGAATACAAACGCGGGACCGAGACCGTGCTGGTGGTGGACGACAACCAGGCCGTGCGCGACCTGGTCAACCATATCCTGGGCAACCAGGGCTATACCGTGATCGTGGCCGAGAGCCCCGAAAGCTGCTTCGATATCATCGACCAGCAGTACGGTCGCATCAACCTCTTGATCACCGACGTCATCATGCCGGTCATGGACGGCCGCCAGCTCTTCGAACGCCTGCATTCCGTGTTGCCGTCCTTAAAGGTCTTGTACATGTCGAGCTATGCCGGCGACGTCATCGCGCACCACGGCATAGCTCCCGAGCTCGTGCACTTTATCCAGAAGCCGTTTTCCTTCCGGGCCTTGACCGAAAAGGTGCGCGAGGCACTCGACACGCCGGCGCCCGCGGCTGCCGTGGACCTCCCGGCCAAAACCGCCCGCCGCCGTTAGTGTCTCGTTGACAGAGTCGCGTCGCCCCCCTATACTCGCTAACGACAAAGGCGGCCTATGACCACAGTGACCCTGACAGAATGGCTGCGACGCATGGAAGCAGACCGGCGCTTCCGCGAGCATGTCACGGCCATCCGGCACATCCCGGCCGGAAAGGGCAGTTACGCCCCCTATCCGGCCTGGATGCACGCGCGCATCCGTGAGGCGTTCTCCCGGCGTGGAATCGACAAGCTCTACAGCCACCAGAAAGAAGCCGTCGAGCATGTGCGTCAAGGCCGGGATGTGGTGCTGGTCACGCCTACGGCCAGCGGCAAGACCCTGTGCTATAACCTGCCCGTGCTGCAGCGCATCCTGGAACAACCTGAGACACGCGCCTTGTACCTTTTCCCCACCAAGGCCCTGGCCCAGGACCAGATGCAGGAGGTGCACGGCCTGATCGGGGAGCTCAAGGCCGACATCAAGACCTTCACCTATGACGGCGACACGCCCGATGACGCGCGCACGGCCATCCGCAGGCAAGGCCATGTGGTGGTCACTAATCCGGACATGCTGCACGCCGGCATCCTGCCGCATCACACCAAGTGGCAAAAGCTCTTTACCAACCTCAAGTTCGTGGTGCTGGACGAGCTGCATGTCTACCGTGGGGTCTTCGGCAGCCATCTGACCAATGTCATCCGGCGTCTGAAACGCATCTGCCGCTTCTACGGCGCCGACCCGGTCTTTATCTGCTGCTCGGCCACGGTGGCCAACCCCCAGGAGCATGCCCAACGGCTGCTGGAGAAAAAAGTGGTCCTGATCGAAGAGAGCGGCGCGCCCCGGGCCGCCAAGACCTTCATGCTCTATAACCCGCCCATCATCAACCGCGAGCTGGGCATCCGGCAGTCGGCCCTGACCCCGGCCAGGAATATCGCCGCCGAGCTGATCGGCAACCAGATCCAGACCATCGTGTTCGCCACCAGCCGGCTCAATGTCGAGGTCATGACCAAGTATCTCAAGGACCGCTTCCGCCAGCGCTCGGTCGTGGACGAGCGCTATGTGACCGGCTACCGCGGCGGATATCTGCCGAATTTGCGGCGCGAGATCGAAAAAGGCCTGCGCGAAGGCACGGTCATGGGCGTGGTCAGCACCAATGCGCTGGAGCTGGGCATCGATATCGGCGATTTGGAGGCCTGCATCATGACCGGCTACCCCGGGTCGATCGCCAGCACCTGGCAGCAGGCCGGAAGGGCCGGGCGCCGCACGGGACAGAGCGTGGCCATCCTGATCGCGCGCTCCAATCCCATGGACCAGTTCATCGTGGAGCACCCGGAATACTTCTTCTCCAGCTCGCCCGAGCACTGCCGCGTCAACCCCGACAACCTCCTGATCCTGCTGCACCACATCAAGAGCGCGGCCTTCGAGCTGCCCTTCGAGAAGGGTGAACGCTTCGGCGCCGAGGACCTGGAAGAGCTCCTGGGCTACCTGGAGGAAAAGGGCGTGCTGCACCGCGTGGATGAACGCTGGCACTGGGCGGCCGAGAGCTACCCGGCCGACGAGGTGAGCCTGCGCACCGTCAACCCGGAGAACATCGTGGTGGTCGACACCACGGATACCGGCAACCACCGCGTCATCGCCGAGGTCGACTGGGAGAGCGCCTTCACCACCGTGCATACCGACGCCATCTACATGGTCGAATCGCGGCAGTACCACGTGGACCAGCTCGACCTGGAGCGCAAGAAGGCCTATGTCAGACAGGTGGACGTAGACTACTACACGGACGCCATGACCTACACCAACGTGCGCGTCATCGACGCCTTCGAGAGCCGCGAAGGCCGCATCATCGTGGAGCACGGCGAGGTGCAGGTGGTGCGCAAGGTGGTGGGCTACAAGAAGATCAAGTTCTACACCAGCGAGAACGTGGGTTACGGCGATGTGGACCTGCCGCAGAACGACATGCACACCACCAGCTACTGGTTCACCATGCCCTGGGACATGCTCGATCAGCTCCCCTTCCGGCGCGAGGAGATTATCGACGGCCTGTCGGGCTTGGCCTATGCCCTGCACCATATCGCGGCCGTGCTGCTCATGGCCGATATCCGCGACCTTCAGCGCGCCATCGGCGACAAGAGCGGCGAGTGGTACGTGCGCTATGGGCTTGGCAGCCGCGTAATCACGGCCAATCCCAACCCGGCCCCCCAAGAGGTCATGCGCAACGCCTATGACCCGACCGTCTTCATCTTCGACGCCTATCCCGGCGGGGTGGGCTTTGCCGAGAACCTCTTCGAGCGGCACCATGAGCTGATCCACGGTGTCCGCCAACTCCTGAGAACCTGCCCCTGCGAACACGGCTGCCCCATGTGCGTGGGCCCCACGCTGGAGGTCGGCCCGACGGCCAAGGAGGCGGCCCTGGCCATCCTGGGGCTGATGATCGCGTCATGATTCCATTCCTCAATCAAGCGGCATCGTTGTGATTCGTGCCATCCATGGCACTCACCCTAACTGGCGCCCGCAATATGCGTCAAATTCCGCTTTCCTGCGGAATTTTCGGCTGCGTCGGGGTGCTCTTCGGAGTAGAGAAAACTACTTTGTTCTGGCTGCCTCGGCCGCAATATGGCCGGCCAGGGTGGTTATAAAGGTCTTTATGCTCGTCATTTCGGATAACTCAGAGTATTGACCTGATCGCTTCGCGGCGGCAGGAGAAAGGATTAATGAGGCTACCGTATAGAGTTGTTCTTGAACCAGCTTTCGACAGAGGATGTTGTAACGATCAGCATAGGAAGCACCAGCAAATTCAGGAAAAATCGGGAAATGAGGGGAGACATCTTTTATCGAAGTTTGCGAACCCTTGCAGTCCTCGACCAACATCAACCAGCCGACAAAAGGCCGTGGGATATCTCCAAAAGCCCTTTCTCGATAGGCCGTCCATAAGTCCACAGCGGTGCCAATAGCCTCTTCGGTTCGATTGTTAAAATTGTTACCGAATGATGGACCTACCTGACTTTTCAACTCAATGGCCGCCACAAGACGTCCATCGTTCATAATCAGCATGTCCCATAGTTTCGTCGGTCGGAAGTAGCCAGGAAGCGTGAGGACACGACGCTTAAGGCAGATGTCGGCATGTCCGAGTCCATTCAAATGAACAATATGCTTTATCAGATCTAAGAACCCATCCATATTTTTCCCGGCCGTGACTCCGGCACGCTCACCCTGATCTGTCTTCCCATTGGCGATCTGTTTTCGTTTGGCGGCATCACGGGTTGCCCAAAATGCCTTCACGGCCTTCCTCGCCATAAACTGATAATCAGCCAAATCAATACCCATACATTCTCCTATGACATTATATTGGCAAGTGCTGACTGCTCCGCTTGTGTCAGACGATATAATGCGAATATTGCCTGCTTAGATGCCTCAACATCATGAAGCTGTGAGGCTTCGATGAGGGCTGCACGGATATCCGAGGGAACATCCTCCCAAAGAGGGAGACGTATCCGGCGCAAGTATTGCGCTTGGAAACGAAGATACCCTCCGCGCATATGCGTGGAGTAAATAGATACGAACAATTTTGCTATACCTGACTGCAAAACCACCTGGAGAGCTTTTAAGTCCCATGCATCAGAGATGATATAGTAAAGATTATGGTGTGGGTAAAACCGGCCCTCTTCATAAACGATGTGGGCTTCTCCCTTTATGTCGGGAATCAGAAGTTTAGGCTGGTGCGTGAGACTCGGGTAAATACGATCGATAGTACGATACCAGGCATGAGGATTCTTCTGAGCGCAATTGCGTTTCCGGATCATGTCCGCATGTCGATCGAAGTGTTTCTCCAGTTTGGGGTAATCTGAAAGTTTCACCAAGGAACCGTCATCCGTAAAAGGATTGATTACTCCTGCCCCCCCCCAAACAACCGTCCCACTCTCGATGTCTTTCGTTCTTACCAAAGGTAGTTTACGGTCCGGCTCGACATCCAATGCAGCGAGAGGTCCGATGAATACTGCGTCTGCCCCGGTGGCGACTCCTATTCCAACCCTGCATCCGGCAGCTTCAATTGAGGGAAATTCCGCTTCAAGTCGTCGCACGATCGCCAACGTATCCAAAGACGTCAGTAGCCACGGTTCATTGCCATGGGCTACATTCAATACCTCGGACACGCCACTATCGTGCGGAATTATATTGGAACTCAGCGCTTGAGACAGTTGGGAAAGTGTATCATGATCGAGCCGGGGCCGATGAGCGATCCTCGTAGGGCCAGGATGTTCACGTTTCATAATCGTAATGGCGGGATAGGCAGCCACCTCGGAACGAAAGGCGGGCGTATCCACCATATCGACGTAAGCCGCCAGATGATATTGTGCAGCGACCATCGCGCGCAACGGGCCGCCGTATTTGTTCTTCATCCAGCGATCCGCGCAGATAAAACCTATGGTCCCACCCTGTTCCAGTTTGGACAAACTCCGCTCTATGAAGGGAATGTAGATGTCGGCTCGGTCATAGATAGTCGTATAGCGCGCACGGTACTCAGCCATGAGCATATCCGGTATACGTTCTTGACGAACATACGGCGGATTCCCAACAATGTGGGTAAAGGACATGTGCAAATCAGCCAGAAGAAAATCTTCCTTCATGATCCATTGATCTAGGATTCTATGAGCACTTCTACCGGAGATCCCGAAATGTCTGAAGATCTCCAGAATCCGTGAGCCCACGATCTCAATACTTGTATGATGTACTTCGACAGCGCGTATGGCTCCGATGAGATCACCCTCGATATCGTTCTGATCAGGTACGTGGGCTTTATACGATTCCAAAAGACGCTCGATCGCGGGAATTAAAAAACTTCCTTCTCCAAAGGATGGCTCAAGGAGACGGAAGGTATGTAAAGGCCTGTCTACAGTATAGCCCACAAGATCAAGAATGAAGTCGACGACCTCTCGCCGCGTAAAGATCGCACCTCTCTCTTCACAGCTCACATCGGCAAAGTGACTTACCTGCTCCTGTGATTCGCTCAAGAAAAAGGGTAGTAATCCTGTCCGATCATGTGTTGTCTTCATCTTCCACACATACCTCTAAGAGTATCCCAAACCAGTGTCAAGCTCATCTCAAACGAATATGCATGTCATGTTGGAACCAAGCGCGATAGTAGGTTTTTACACGCAAACATGCTAGGGTGAAAACAAATGGGAGTTGTAGACCGGCTCAAACGACTCACGGGAGAAGAACAGCCCACGCCCGGCGATAAACAGGCGGCCTTGAACGACCTCAGGCGGCGCATCGAGGGCATCATGTCCAGACGCGAGCAGGTCTCTCCCCGCCCGGTGCGGCCCGCGCATCATGTAGTCCAGGACCTCTCCCAAGCCTTGGGCGGCGAGGAAATCAGGGGCGCTTTCGGCGCCTGCCACTTCACCCGTAGCCGCCATGCGGGGGACAGCCTGCATGGGCACAGCCTGATCCGCGATTGCTTAAGCCTGGACATGCCGAGCGCGGCCTTCATCAGCGGCCAGCCCCTACTCAGCCGCTATGGGCCCCAGGACGCCTTGTTCCTCGATACCGAGACCACGGGCTTATCCGGCGGGACCGGAACCTTTCCGTTCCTCATCGGACTGGGCTGGTTCGAAGAGGGCGACTTCATCACCTGCCAGCTTTTGAGCCGCGACTTCTCCGAGGAGCGCGCCATGCTGGTCTTCCTTAAGGAGCTTGCGGCCGACAAGCGTTTCCTGGTAACCTTCAACGGCAAGGCCTTCGACGTGAACCTCCTGAGCACGCGTTACGTGCTGGGACGCCTATCTGATCCGCTCTCAACTCTACCGCACCTGGACCTGCTCAACCCGTCCCGCCGGCTCTTGTCCCACCGCACCAGCAACTGCCGGCTGGTGACGCTCGAGGCCGAGGTGCTGGGCTTCCACCGCTCAGGAGACATCCCGGGCTGGGAGATCCCGCAGCGCTACTTCGACTGGCTGCGCACGCGCGATCCCGGCCTGCTGACCGATATCCTGGAACACAACCGCTATGACATCGTCTCCATGGCGGCCCTGGCTAAACACCTCACGGACGTGCTCTCAGGCCGGGAGGTGCACGTGCGTCACCCCGGCGACCTCCTGGCCGCGGCTCGCATGCTCCACGAACGAGGGCACCTGCCGGAATCGCGGCTCCTGCTGGAAGCCATGCTTGAGCATCCTGACCAGAGCCACGGCCGTGAAGCGCAGCGTCTCTTAGCGCTCATCCATAAACGCGGCGGCCGCTGGGTGGAGGCCGTGCCCATCTGGGAAGACCTCCTGGCCAGCGACCCGGGCGACATCTTCGCGGCCGAGGAACTGGCCAAGTGGTGCGAACACAAAAGCCGCAACATCACCCGCGCCATCAGCTTGGTCGAGCAGGCCCTGGCCGACCCGCGGCGCCTGGATGCCGCCGCACGCGCCGGTCTCGACCACCGTCTGCAACGCCTCTTGACCAAACAAGGGAAAATCTATTAATACATCAATTAATAGAACGCGATCTAATGTTATAATAAGGAGAAGCGGCGACCATGGCGACTTTTTCCCGCGGCACGGCCCGGGTATACTACGAGGATCACGGCAAGGGCGAACCGATTATCACGGTCCATGGCCTGATCGAAAACACCACCTACTGGAAGCACATCGAGGATCAGCTCATGCGCCGCTTCCGTTTTATCCCCATGGACATGCGCGCCCACGGCCGGACCGTGGTCAGCGGCGAGCCATACGGTTTCGACTGCGATACGATCGGTGAGGATATCATGGCCCTGGCCGATCATCTGAAACTTGAACGCTTCCATCTCCTGACGCACTCCACGGGAGGATTCGTGGCCGTGCGCCTGGCCATGCGCAACTCTTCCCGCCTGGCGAGCCTTATCCTCACCGATACCGGTTCCTCCACATCATTGCTGCCGGTGGGCACGGATCCCGAAACTATCCGGGTAGGAAATATCAAGTTCTCCCGCCAGTTTGAAAAATACGACTGGGACCAGATGATCAAGGGTGTGCGCACCGTGCCGGGCCCTTTCTTTCGCGGCATCGTGGAATCGCCGCGCGCCGAAGAACTCCTCCAATCCGCGCTGGAGGTCATAGCGCTGGGCGACCGTCCCACTTTAGCCGCCTTTGTGCGCTCATTCTACACCGACCCTGATCCCAGGATCGAGGGGCTGCGCGGCATCCACTGCCCGGTCCTCATCATCTACGGCGAAAAAGACGACCTCTTCATCGAATCGAGCAAGCTCATGGCCCGTGAGATTCCCGGGGCCAAGCTCATCATGTATCCGGGCGTCGGGCATATGACCGCCCTGGAATGTCCGGAACTGCTTGCCCCGGATATCATCGCCTTCATCGATAAGCATTGCCTATGCAGGACCGCACCCTAGATTCCATCGGGAGCATCGTCGACGAGCTGTTCCTGGCACCGGGGCGTTTGATTGCCTCTCTCCAGGCCCGGCGCGCCGTGAATTGGCGGATGTACGCCCGCGAGGCGGCCTACTACCATGAAATGGGCTACGTGGACCAACCCATGAATTTCTTCTCCCGGCCCGCAGAGAAACCCGCCTACCGCATCGAGTCCCAGACGCCCTACCAGGGTGGCGCCTGCCAGGTCATCAGCTTTCCCAGCGGCTTTGTTCCCCACAACCCCTTTATCCGTCGCCGCTATATGGCCTATCCCGAGAACCGGACCGGTTATCTGGTACGCTGGGTGCACGGCGATAAACCCCGCAAAACCGTGCTGTGCGTGCACGGCTTCATGATGGGAGAACCGCGCGAGGCCGAGCGCATGTTCAAGATCCGCAAGCTTTATGGCCTGGGTCTTGATGTGGCCCTGTGCGTCCTGCCCTTTCACTGGCGAAGGATCAAAGGCGGGCGCAGCGCGCGCCGCATCTACCTGACCTTGGGCGACGCGGCCTTTACCAACGAATGCATCGCCCAGAGCGTCTTCGATCTCGATAATGCCTTCCTGATCCTGGCTGAAATGGGCATAACGGATATCGGCATGGTGGGCGCCAGCCTGGGCGGCTATGTCACCGGGGTGTATGCCTGCCTGCGCGACCACATGCGTTTTGCCGCCCTGATGGTGCCGGCCCTGAGTTTCTTAAGGCCATTGGGTCCGGACAGGTTCCTCAAAAGCGCCCCGTATGACGACGCCTGGCGCGCCCAGGTCCTCCGCGCGGCCGACTTCTACTCGCCCTTGAATCTCACCCCCCGCATTCCATCCGAGAATATCTTGGTCGTGGCCTCGCGCGGGGATCGCGTCTGCCCTTTCGACCTGGTTGAGGATCTCGAACGGCGCTGGCGGCTGACCCGCTGCCATTTCCGCACCGGCGGCCACTGGCTGGTGTTCGATTCGCTCAGGGGTAGGGCCTGGTATGGTTTCCTGAAGGCTTTGGGGTTCATGGACGGCCCTCAATGAGGATTGCCAATACGTATCAGAGATGCTAGACGGGTGCCTATGGAAACGGTCCAATCACATGAACGCGTCATGAATATCCTGATCGGCCGGATCTTCAGCCGAGAACTCAAACCGGGCGACAAGCTCCCACCCGAGCGCCTCTTGGCCAAGGAGATGGACGTCGACCGGGCCTCGCTCAGGGTGGGGCTCAAACATCTGGAAACCATGAATGTGCTGACTATCCGGCAGGGCGACGGCATCTACGTCCGGGATTACCTCAAGGGCGCCAGTCTGGATTTTCTGCGCGTCCTGTTCCTCCAGGCCCAGGAACCCGAGAGCGAGTGGCTGGTGGATCGCTTTATCCTGGATGAGGTCTGGGAATTCTGGATCGCGTTCTTCCCGGATATGCTCAAACTGGCCTCCACGCGTTTTACGCTGCGCGATCTCAAGGCCATGATGGACATCCTGGACACCGAGCTCGCCAATCTTGACAACAGGGAAATGCTGGTGGAGTTGGAACTCCAGACCCAGGAACTGGTCGCCCAGGTCGCCAACAATATCGTCTTTCTGCTCTTCTCGCATACCTGCCGGCCGCTGCGCAAAAAGATGATCGAGATCTTTTTTCATTCCATTGATACCGCGGACATCAAACAGCATGTGGAAACCAAGAAAACCTTGACCCGCGCCTTCATGTCCACCTCCGGCGAAGACGGCGAGGCCATCATCGAGCAGTATCGCGGCGTGCTCGGCGAGTACCGCCAACGCCTGCGCCGCATACTGTTCCAGGAGCCGGTCGAGGCCTCAGAAAGCCGGTGAGAACTTAGTATCTGTATAAGGCGCGATCTTCCTTGATGTTCGGTACGTGCACGAAACGCGGGGACACAAACCGCGCCGATCCATCGACGATGCACGTCAGGGGCTTGAGGCGCGGCTTCAACACCAGGTCGAGTTTACCCCAGTTGTACCTGCCGTTGTCCCAGAAGAACGGCACGCCGTACCATTCCAGGAACATGGACTCCTGACGGTTCTTGAAATCCGTCACATCCAGGTTGTACAGGTAGGCGCCGATGTGCTCCGGCGAGTCCTGCCAGAGCATGGTAAAGGTTTGGGCGTGTTGGGTAAGATAGTCGTTCAAGCCCGCGTACATGCACATACTCCCGGCCGGACCGGTCAGGACATGCCATATATCCTGTTTGGTTCCATGGTTCTGAGCATCCTGGACCACGATCTGCGCCGATGATTGCGCCTTGATGGGATAGACCTTACGATCCTGCGAGGTGATGATGCGCTCGGCACCCGGCTCCGGCATAAGCGCCTGTTGGTTGAGCTCCTCGCCCAGGGTCAGGTTAAAGGTCTTCATCATGATGGAAGGATCGAACGGGGTCCAGAGGAAGTTCTGATCAGTACAGGTGAACGCGGTCCCCACCAGATCGGCGAAGATGACCGGTGCGCCGATGCCCAGGGGCGTCTTCATCTTCCAGGTGGCCCGGCCATAGACGATCACTGGGCCTGCGTACCAAGCCCGAAACGTAAGGTTGGACTCGTCCTGGTTCTGTGAGATCTTGAAGCCGCCGCGGAAAAGGACCTTCAACACCAAGATCAGTTTGTTATGGATGTCGCGCGCCGTACCGCCGAAGCTCGGCGCCACGGCCCAGGTGCGAACATCCACCGTGGGCGACACCATCTGTTTGCCGGCGCGCGGCATGCTCTGGACCAGCATGAACGGGGAATAAATGATGGCGGCCTCCGGAAATATCTTCACATACTCGAACACGGACGTCTCCGGCGCCTGACTACCGAAGGCCGCCACATATACCCAGCCTTGTTCATTCTGCTGGGCATAGGTAAGCTCGATTTCGATCACGGCTTTGGCGCCGGCCAAGGTATCGGTGATAAATTTCGTTCCGACCCTGTCTCCGGCATCCATGGCCATGAAATACAAGGTATCGGCGTCTCCCAGCACACCGTCCCCGTCCTTGGGATTCCCTTCCGGCCCGTAGGGTAAAACAAGCCGGCCGGCGGCCGTACATTCCATGACATCATGCGGGATGACCCGCAAAGCCCCGGCCTTGAACGCCAGGACCCGGATGGAGCCCAGCGGTGTCCCTTTGATTCGGCCTAAGCCCCTGCCTGGTACGCCGACCAGATCGGTCAGACGCCGCAAGGTCTTCCGTTCCTTGATCTGAGGATGCTTCGGTTGGGTCCCGGCCTGCGTTTGCTCCTGCAAAAAAAGATCGTAGCCATTCTTGATGTCCGGCCCGTATACCTGGGCATACTGTTGCTCCATACGCGAGATGTACGTCGCCCAACTCTTTTCCGTCTGCCTCTGGAGCGACCAGAACGTATCCGGCAGCTTTTGTATCTGCTCCTTGCTCCAGGTCGATAGAGGGAACCCGATGCCCTGTTCCTGGCCTGCGCTGTAGACCGGCAAAAAGATGACGACACAAACCCCGAAAATCCGCATAAAAGCTTTCAGAACAAACCGCTGCATGATCAGCCTCCTCTTTTTCATTGGCATGGCATTCTAAATACACGGTTCGCCTCACACGCCGGAGGCTGCCGGTCCGGCGAGCGCAGCATGGTTGTGTACATCCAGCCTCGCGGTTTCGTGTTGAAATAATTTGGTTGACCTCTAGCGCGGATTGGTTTCAGCTATTCCCATAATAGTAATGCGCACAGCGCACAAGTCAAGGCGTTCTCAGCAATGCTCGGAGAATAGCTTTGCTCCGCCAGGGGTTGCCGGCGGGATTGATCTTGAAACCCCGAAACTCTTTAGTGGGGCGCGCAGAAGTTCGCGAAATAAGACGCCGGTAGCTCGGGGCGATAGGAAAACGAATACGAGTGTGATCCGTTTTCCATCCTGGCGCCGGCGTTTTTCAGGGCCCGCAAGGCGGGATCCATGCCGGTGGTGTTCACACACCCGTTCTGGCTCCAGATCTCGGGGGTGATGACGCCGCGATAGAAGCCTCGCATGCGCTCATTGAACGCGGCATATTGCCGGATAAAGGCCTGGCTGTAGAAGATCGGCGAGGCCTCGTTAAACTTGAGATCATTGACGGATACCTGAGCCGCACCTGAACCAGCAGGTAAACCCATGCCCAAGGGATACATGCCGCACCCGCCGATAAAGATCAATGCTGCACAGGTGACGATCAACCATACCATATGCTTATGCGTTCCATGGTCGCTGGCGTTCATCATACCTTCTTTTTCGGATCATACCATGAAAGCTTTAATTTTTTAAGGCATTTTTCAAGCGCCCATGGGCTTTAAGATGCCGCGGCCGCCAAAGGTCGCATCGGGGCTGCCCCCTGCACCCTGAAAAGGCTATGCCCTAGCGCGAGACTTCTTGAGGGTATACGTCCGGAGCCACTCCTCGCAGAAGGCCTCAAAGCCACCTGCGGCAATGGCATCCCGGATGCCGGACATAAGGTCCTGGTAAAAGGCGATATTATGGATGGTGGCCAGGGTCTCGGCCAGGGGATCGCCGGAAAAGAACAGATAGCGCAGCACCATGCGGGAAAACGTCTGGCAGGTATAACACCGGCAGCCGGTATCGACGGGGTAGCGGTCCTTGCGGTAGGCCTTGTCCTGTATGCGCAGTTTGCCCGTGCGCGTGAACAGGGTGCCGCCGCGGGCAAAGCGCGTGGGGATGACGCAGTCGAACATATCCATGCCCAGGGCTACGGCCGCCAGGATGTCCTCGGGCAGGCCCACGCCCATGAGATAGCGGGGCTTGTCCTCGGGCAACAGCGGGGCGCACATGCCCACGACCTGTTTCATCAGATCGTGGCCTTCGCCCACGCTCACGCCGCCGATGGCATAGCCGTCGAAAGGTATCTCCGTGATCCGCTGGGCGCTTAAGCGGCGCAGGTCCTCGTAGACGCCGCCCTGCACAATCCCGAAGAGGAATTGATGCCGTTGCAGCTCCACGGTCCGGCAGCGTCTAGCCCACTTGGTGGTGCGGCCCACGGCGCGCTTGACATATTCATGCTCGGCCGGGTACTCCACGCATTCATCAAAGGCCATGACGATATCCGCACCCAGATCGCGCTGGATCTCCATGGAGCGTTCCGGGGTCAGGGTGAGCTTTTCGCCGTTCTCCTCGTAGGCGAAGATCACGCCGTCATCCGTGATCTTGCGCTCAGGCAGTGAAAAAACCTGGAAACCGCCCGAATCGGTCAGGATGGTCTGGTTCCAGCCCATGAAGCGGTGCAGCCCGCCCATATGCTTGACCGCCTGGAGGCGTTCGCCCAGCGAGAGGTGGTAGGTGTTGGCCAGGATCACCTGGGCGCCGGTCAAGCCGATCTCCCGCGGGGTGATGGAACGCACGAACCCGGCCGTGCCCACCGGCATAAAGGCCGGGGTCTGAACCGTGCCACGGGTCGTGGTAAACTCGCCGCGGCGCGCCCACCCGTCGGCTGCATGGAGTCGGAAGCGGATATCGGGCATAAGATTATTTGCCCAACCCGGCGGCCTTCTGGTAGGCCGCAAAGACGGCGTCCATGACCGCCGAGCGGAAGCCCCGGGATTCGAGCACGGCCAGACCCTCGATCGTCGTGCCGCCGGGAGAAGCCACCATGTCCTTCAGATCGCCGGGGTGCCTGCCGGTGGAGAGCACCAGGGCCGCGGCGCCCTTGACGGTGGCGGCCGCGAGCTTGAGCGCCACATCGCGCGGCAGGCCGGCGCGCACGCCGCCGTCCGCCAGGGCCTCGATGAACAGGAAGCCGTAGGCCGGTCCGGAGCCGGACAGACCGGTTACGGCATTGATGAGCCGCTCATCCAATTCCAGGCATATACCGATACCCTGAAAAATCCTCAGCGCCAGTTCCCTGTCCTTCTCCAGACACGTAGGCGAGCAGGCCAGGCATGACACCCCCTCCATGACCAGGGCCGGGGTGTTGGGCATGACGCGGATCACCCGCGCCTCCGAGTTGGTCAGGGCCTGGATGGAGGCTATGCTGACGCCGGCGGCGATGCTGATGAGCAGTTTGCCTTGCAAAAGGTCTTTGATCGGGCGGACAACGGCCTGAACGGTGCCGGGCTTCACGGCCAGGATGATGGTGTCGGCGCTCAGGGCCACATCCTCCAGATGAGGGGCGGTGCTTATTCCGAAACGCCCGGCCATGGCCTCCATGCGCTTGGGATCGATATCGAAGGCGACGATATCGCCCGGGGCGAACATATGCTTCTGTATAATGCCGGCGATGATGGCCTCGGCCATATTCCCGGCACCGATAAAGCCTAATGGCGGCATGGACAACCTCCTTGTCAAGACGATGTGTATGGGTTGCCATACATATCCTACAGAAGTCAATCATTGGCGTGCATAATATTCAAGCACTATTAAACTATTTCTTCCGCCAGGCCGATACTCTGGTGCATGGCAGCAGGTATGAATCGTATCCATGGCATCTTCTATGAAGAGTCGAATCTGACCCTGGGAACCGGACATACGCAGAAGAACCAGAAGCTGAAAAACTATTGCATGGCCGACCAGGTCGATGAGGCCCAGATCAAGCTCACATTCCTGGGCGATGACGGCGAACCCACCGGCATCGAGATCACCATGCCCGTGGATGAATTCTTAAAGCGCTTCACCTTCGAGCCCAACTTCATGCCGCCCAAAGCCAAAAGCAAGGATCAGAAGCTGGCCGACAAACATTCCTCCATGGCCGAGAAACACCGCGAGCGCAAAGAGTTCTTCTCCGCCGAATGGGAGTACAACAAAGCCTTAAAGATCGAGCCCGAGAACATCCGGGCCAACTTCGGCGTCGGCACGCTCTACATGGAAATGGGCGAGACCGAAAAGGCCAAGGGCGTCTTCAAAAAGTTGGCCCAGGTCGAGGCCATCTTCGAGGAAGAGAACAAGCACATCTTCAATGAGTTCGGCATCACGCTGCGCAAGACCAAGATGTATGACGAGGCCCTGGCCAATTACATGAAGGCCCTGGAGATATCCCCCCAGGACGAGAACCTGTATTTCAATATCGCCCGCCTCTACTATGACAAAGAGGATGCCTCCAAAGCCCAGGAATGGCTGGAAAAGGCCTTGAATATCAATCCCGACTTTCGAGAAGCAAGACAGTTCAAAGATGTCCTGGCCTCGGCCGGAAAGAAAACCAAGCCCGACTCAACCACGACTTCTTAAAAAATATCGCGGCATACCGCGCAGCGCTTCCGGCGCGCTTTCTATTTTACTTTTTCCTTAAGCTGCCGGTACACCTCGATGCTCCGCGCCCGGGTGGCATCGAGATCGGCGCTGTTGTCGATAATGATGGTGGCATGAGCGCGCTTGTCTTCGATCGGCATCTGGGAATCGATCCGCGCCCGGGCATCGACTTCGTTGATGCCGTCACGCTCCATGAGCCGACGTATCTGCACGGCCTGCGGGGTATAGACCAGGATCACTTCCTCCATGGAGCTATGCATCCCGGATTCGATCAGCAGGGGCACGTCCAGGATAATGACCGCGCCCGGACGGCCGGCGGCCGCATCGATCTGCCTGGCCATTTCCCTGAAAACCTCGGGATGTACGATACTGTTCAATATGTCCTTCTGTCCTGTATCCTTGAAGATGATATCTCCCAGCAAAACCCGGTTGATCTCGCCATCCGGGAGGAGCACCGCTTCGGTGAAATGCGCCACGATCTTTTCCCAGGCGCTCTGGCCTTTTCTGACCACGCTGTGCGCGATCTTGTCCGCGTCGATAATGGTGGCGCCGGCCTGCGCCAAGAAGCCGGCCACCGTTGATTTCCCGGTGGCTATCCCGCCTGTAAGCCCGGTAACGAACACGACGAACCTCCTATGAGTGAAATATTCCTGCCCGTGGCATACCCCTCGCGACGGTAGGAAAAAAACAGGGCCGCCTGGCACATGGTACACAACCGCACGGTTCTGACGGCATGGCGCTCAACGCCGGCCTCCATTGCCTGAGAGGCCGCGATCTCCCAAAGATCCAGGAAGTGTCCGCCGTGTTCATGGCGCACCGTGGCGCCCTGAAATTCAAGCGCCACGTCAAGGCCCACCTCAAAACAGCAAGGCCCGATGGCCGGTCCGAGGCTTACGTGGATATCACGTGCGCCCAGGGATTGCATGCGCTTCACGCCCTTGGCGACAATGCCATTGGCCAAGCCGCGCCAACCGGCATGCAGGGCACCGATCAGGGGCGGATCATCCGACCAGGCCAGGACAGGGAGACAGTCGGCCGTCAGGATGCCCAGCATATCGTCCGGGTCGTCCGAGATGATGCCGTCCGCTTCGGGCAGGCCCGCGGCATCGCCGGCCAAAACGATCCGATCCCCATGCACCTGGGTAAGCAGAAAAATATTATCCCTTAAGGTCACCCGTCGAACGAGTTCCCTGACCGGCCGCGGTTTGCCCATGACGCCGGCGGTGAATTCCCTTGTGCAGAACACCCCGTACATGTGCCCTTCTATACCCGAAACCATGCCGGGCGTTCAAGCGGCATATCCATGGGAGGGTGGTTATGAGCGGATCCCCGCCCACGCAAGGACGCCTACCGATACGCCCGGGATGAGGCCTGACGGGTGCCGGGAATAGTCTTGACAACAAACGGCAGGGTATGCAAATAGTATCCCCCTAAATTTGTAAGATTCGAGGTGAAGTGATGAAGCGGACATATCAGCCACATAACACGCGGCGGAAACGCACGCATGGATTTCTCGTTCGTATGCGCACCAGTGGCGGCCGGAATGTTATCAACCGAAGGAGGGCAAAGGGGCGCAAACGTCTGGCCGTCTGATGTCGGATGAACGCTTTCCCAAGGCGGAGCGGTTAAGGAAAAGGCGCGAATTCAAGAGCGCGGACGCCCACAAGACAGCGCGCGTTGTAACCCCCAATCTGATTATATTGAGAGCCCCCAATACCCTTGATCATGTCCGCATCGGTATAACCGTGAGCAAGAAAATAGGAAAATCCGTGGAAAGAAACAGGGTAAAGAGGGTCCTGCGCGAGGCCTATCGGAAGAACAAGGGTGTCTTCAAACCCGGAAACGATTATGTGCTGATCGCCAGATCTCCACGCATCGTGGGCATTTCTACGATAGCGCAGGAGATCATCAAGGCTCTGGGTCCGGCATGATACGCCATATCCTGATCGGGATGGTACGCCTCTACCAGATGGCGATCTCCCCTTTCTTTCCCCAAAGCTGCCGTTTTTATCCCACCTGCTCGGAGTATGCCGTCCAGGCCATACAGAGATACGGGGCACTCAAGGGCTTAGGCAAGGCTGCGTTAAGGATCTTGAAATGCCACCCCCTGCATCCCGGCGGCTACGATCCGGTCTAATCCCCGAAAGGAAGCATTGACGCTATGGACATGGAAAAACGGACTTTGCTGGCATTCGCGATCTCGATGGTGATTATCTCGGTCTGGTTTCTGGTCATGGAGCCACGCCGGGCCGAGATGCAGAAACAGGCTCCTCCCCAGAAGCCCAACACGGCCGCTGCGACCGTGGCCCAGGCCCCCCCGGCAACACCACAGACCATGAGCGAGGCCGCCGTCAACGAAGAAATAATCGTCACCGAGACGCCGCTGTACCGCGCCGCCTGGAGCACCAGGGGCGGACGTCTGGCATCGCTTAAGCTCAAGCGCTACAAAGAAAGCCTGTCCGAGGGGGCAAACATGGTGGAGATGATCAAGACCCCCATGCCCGGTCTGACCATCACGGGCGGGATGTCGGACGATAATCTCATCTACACCGCCAGCTCTCACGGCACCGTCGTCGTGGACCACACACCTTACCAGTTGACCTTCACCGCTCAGATGGCTCAGGGGATCATCGTCAAAAAAGTCTTTACCATTGACCCCGCAGGCTATCTCATCGGTTATCGCAACACCCTGGAAAACCAGACTGACACTCCGCTCGCGCTGGGCACAAATCTGACGTTGGCGGACCGCTTCCCGGTCGAGGGAGAAGGGTCGAGATACACCTTTGAAGGGCCGGCCCTGCTCAACGGCAAACACCTGGAGGAGTTCAAGCTCTCCAAGATCAAAAAGCCAGGGGCTTATCGCGAGTTTTCAGGCCAGATCAAATGGTTCGGCTTCGAGGACAAATACTTCCTCAAGGCCGTAATCATCAAGGACGCGCCTCAAACCACGGTGACCATCCGGCGTACCGATGAGAAGTCCGTAAAGCAAACGTGCGCCCTTCCGGGCGTGAACATCAAGCCCGGCTATGCCCAGACCCAGGAACTGGCGCTCTTCGTGGGGCCCAAGGTACTGGGAACCCTCAAGGCCAGCGGCTACGAACTGGGCAAGGCCTTGGATTTCGGCTTCTTCGACATCATCGCCAAACCGCTCTTGATATCGCTTAACTGGATCGAAAAGTATGTCGGCAGCTATGGGCTGGGCATCATCATCCTGACCTTCCTCATCAAGATCCTGCTCTACCCGTTGACGTTGAAGAGCTTCACGTCCATGAAGGAGCTCCAGAAGGTCCAGCCGCTCATGAAAGAGATCCAGCAGAAATATAAAGATGACAAACAGAAGCTCAACCAGGCGCTCATGAAACTCTACCAGGAGCATAAGATCAACCCCATGGGCGGCTGCCTGCCGATGCTGTTGCAGATCCCGATCCTGTTTGCGCTCTACAGGGTGTTCCTGTCGTCGATCGAGCTCAGACATACGCCGTTCCATATCTGGGGCACCTGGCTGCCGGACCTGTCGGCCAAGGACCCTTACTACATCACGCCGATCCTGATGGGGTTGAGCTGGTTCGTGCAGCAGAAGATGACCCCCGCGCCCGGCGATCCCATGCAGCAGAAGATCATGATGTTCATGCCGATCGTATTCACCGTCATGTTCCTGAACTTCCCGTCCGGGCTCGTGATCTATTGGCTGGTGAGCAATATCCTGTCAATACTGCAGCAGGCATATATCAACCGTGTACATGCATAAAGGAGGACGGACAACCGCTATGGAGTATAAGGAATTCGAGGGCAAGAGTGTGGATGAGGCCATTGTGGCCGCTATGCGATCATTTCGGGTAAGTTTCGAAGAACTCGATATACAGGTGCTGGCGGAAGGCACCAAGGGACTTTTCGGGCTCGGCAGCAAAATGGCCAAAATAAAGGCGCGTCTGGCTACGGGCGAGGATGAAGACGTATTGGAAAATAATGATGACCTCGCCGCCGAGACGCCCGCGGAATCAGCGCCGCAAACCTCGGCCGTCGCCGAGGCCCCTCGCCAGGTCCTGGAAGAGATGCAGGTTATCCTGGCCGAGATCCTTAAGCACATGAATATGGACAGCGAGGTCAAGCTCCGTGATGACGGCGTATTGGAGATCGTCGGTGACGGTTCGGGGCTGTTGATCGGCAAGCACGGACAGACCCTGGACGCCCTTCAGTTCATCCTGAACCGCATCGCCAACAAGAACCGCGAAGAGCCCGTACATGTCTCCATCGACACGGAAAAATACCGCGAGCGCCATATCGAGCACCTACGGTCCATCGCCCTGAAAATGGGAGAAAAGGCCAGACGCACCGGCCGCTCCGTCTCCCTGGAGAAGATGAATCCCTACGACCGGCGCATCATTCACCTGGCGCTGAAAAACGAGGCCGGGATCAACACCAAGAGCATCGGCGAGGGCGTGTTCAAGAAGGTCGTCATTGTCCCGCGCAAATCTTCGCGCTGAGCAAGGGCGG
>JBDKSM010000054.1:0-1989 GCA_039680665.1 Syntrophaceae bacterium
GCCCTTCCTTGTTATCAAGGGAGAGGCTCTTATTGACGCATTCCTTGGCCAGCCTGACTGCGAACGGGCCGTTTGTAGAGATCTTTGCGGCAAGGGCCATAACTTCGGCCATTAGCTGATCATCGGGCACTACCTTGTTGAGGAGACCCATTTCATAGGCCTCGGCGGCGCCAATCGTCTTGCCCGTAAAGATAAGCTCTTTCGCCTTTGCCAGCCCGGCAAGTTTTGCTGTCCGTTGCGTTCCTCCAAAACCGGGGTGTATGCCCAGAGTTGTCTCGGGAAAACCCACCTTTGCCTTGTCGGAAGCATAAATAATATCACAGGCAAGGGCCACCTCGAATCCGCCGCCAAGGGCGAATCCGTTCACAGCGGCTATCACCGGTTTTTCCATGTTCTCCAGAGTGGCGAAGGCCTCATGACCCCGTGCGGAAAAGGCCATGCCTTCCAGTGCCGTCAGGTCCTTCATCTCAAGGATGTCGGCGCCCGCGACGAAAGCCTTGCCTTCGCCGGTCACTACAACCACCCTGACCTCCTTATCGGCGTTCAGGGCAATACCGGCTGCCTTCAACTCAATGAGCGTCTCGGAGTTGAGGGCGTTCAGCGCTTTCGGCCGGTTGAATTTCAAAATCGCAATACCGTCCTTCTTTTCGACGATAAGGTTCTTGAACTCCATCATTTACGCCTCACATTCGATTATTGCGGCGAGACCCATACCGCCGCCGATGCACATTGACACGAGACCATACTTCAGACCGAGCCGTTTCATCTGGTAAAGCGCGGTGGTGACGAGCCGGGCGCCCGTGCAGCCGATGGGGTGACCGAGGGAGATGCCGCCGCCGAACATATTGCACTTATCCATATTGATCCCAAGCTCCCTGATACAGCCGATGGACTGTGAAGCAAAGGCCTCATTGAGCTCAATGCAGTCGATCTGATCGATCGTCATGTTGGCCTTCTTGAGGGCCTTCTTGATGGCCGGGATGGGACCTAAGCCCATGTAAGCCGGGTCAAGGCCGCCGTTGGCCCAGGAGGTCACCCTGCCCATGGGTTTGATGCCGAGTTCCTTCGCCTTATCCCGCGACATCATGACCACGGCGGATGCGGCGTCGTTGAGGCCGGAGGCGTTTCCCGCGGTGACGGTGCCACCGTCTTTCTTGAAGGCCGGTGCCAGGGAAAGCATTTTTTCCAGCGTGGTGTCCATCGGTCTTTCGTCAGTATCAAAAATGATGGGGTTGCCCTTTCTCTGGGGAATGACTACGGGAACGATCTCATCTTTGAACCAGCCTGCCTTGATGGCGGCTCTCGCTCTCTGGTGGCTCAAAAGTCCGAACTTGTCCTGTTCTTCCCTGGAGATACCGTATTTTGCCGCGATATTCTCGGCGGTGAATCCCATATGATAGCCGTAGAAGATTTCCCACACACCATCGAGGACCATAAGGTCGACGGCCTTTGTATCGAACATGCGCGCGCCCCACCTCAATCCCGGGAGCGTAAAGGGGGCCTGGCTCATATTCTCCATGCCGCCTGCCACAACCACCTCATTATCGCCCACCATAATCGACTGGTTGGCGTTAATGATTGCCCTCAATCCCGATGAACATACTTTATTAATCGTATAAGCAGCTGTTTCCTTCGGCACGCCTCCGTGAATGCTGGCCTGGCGCCCCGAGTTCTGACCGAGTCCCGCCTGAAGAACATTACCCATGATAACTTCATCGATCACGACCTCTTTCAGACTGCTGTCGTAATCATAGTACTTCGCTTCTAGTTCGGTGTCCGTCTTGCCTTCGAAGATGGCAGGCGCGAATTCCTTATCCTTGCTCTTCGACGGTCTGATCCCTGCCCTCTTGATGGCTTCCTTGATGGCGGTTCCGCCAAGCTGGACAACGGGTACGTCCTTCAATGACTGACCGAACTGGCCGATCGCGGTTCTAGCACACGAAACAATGACTGCTTCTTTCATACAGGTCTCCTTTCAGTTGAAAAAAA
>JBDKSM010000055.1:0-1529 GCA_039680665.1 Syntrophaceae bacterium
CTTATCTGGTGTACGGCCAGCTTCTCAGACCTTTGAGGTTAATGCGGATTGAGCCGGATCAGTCAGTGTCCTATTATGAGAAAAGTCAAAGATACAAGGATGGTTTCATTAGAGTCAAGACGTTGCAGACCGGGGTTTTTAGGGCCAACGACGGCAGCATTGGCGTTTTTATCGTAAATATTTCCGATCGAAAGTCGGGCTTTACATTTGGTCTTTCCCCCGAAGACTATCCCATTTCGAATGAGAGCACTTACGACGTCATGCGTATTAACGAGCGTGGACAGATGCAATCCGTGGAAAGTCGCACAGCGGACACACTGATATTTGAAGATGAAATCGCGGCACATGATGTTCTCTTTTTATGCATAAAGGTAAAAGATCACTAACGCCTTGAGCTTGCGCATTATGGAAACCCGTCATGAAATCATCGAGGTCACCGGCGCTCCCGGCAGCGGCAAATCATCCTTTGTGAAAGCAACCTACCCGGATGGGATGATATTGTTGGGCGGAATGCCGCTGCCGTACGGCACGGCGAGAAGGATCCTGTATTCGATCTTCCTGCCATGCTATGCGGGCGCAACCGGAGCGGTCGGCTTAAGGCAGCTATGGTGGCTGGCGAAGCAGGCGGCCTCGTACGATGAGACCCTGTTCAACAGAATGAATGCCCTGCGCAACAGCATGACCAAGTTCGGTTACGGATTCTTCACGGCCCGGGCGCGGGAGCCGTGGGTCATCGATGAAGGCATCAGTCATATCCCGTTCATCCTCGGCCTGGGAAAGGCGGAGATCGAGGCCTTCGTGGATCTGTTTCATGCGCACCTGATGAAGCAACGTATCATTTTCATCGAGACGCCGCCCAAGGAAATTCTGATACAGCGATTGACGACGCGCGGACATAAACGGCTGCGAACGGCGCGCGACGCCGAGGCCTTTGTCGAGAGAAACCGCACGATCGCCGTACAATACAAGCAGGCGCTGCTTGCGGCCGGTCTCGAGGTCACCTGCGCAGAGGTGAACCCTTGTTGAGTCTCTACGCCGCCCTCTTCAGACGCCTCAACCAGGAGATACCGTATGTGGTCTGGAAGGCCTGTCATGAACTGAGCAGAACCTTGGATGGCGACGGCGACATGGATCTGCTGGTTGATTCCGGATATGGGCGGCAATTCCGACAACTGGCCCGCGCGTTCGGCTTCGTGCACGCCGAGTTCACCTCACTCAGATTCCCCGCGGTCGAGCACTTTTACGGGTATGACGAGCAGACCGGCAAGATCTGTCATCTGCACGTTTACTATGAGATGGTGACCGGAGAAAGTCATCTGAAGTCCTACCGCCTGCCTCTGGAGAAAGAGGTCATCGGGCATGGGTTCCTCAATGCGCTGGGGGTCTACGAGGCGGATTTCCACGATCAAGCCCTGATCTATGCCCTGCGCCACTACATGAAAAGGGCGAGCGTGATAGGCTTGCTGTTCTGGGCCTACGAAAGAAGGGATTACCTGGATGAATATGCCTACATCGGCAAAGGATTGATC
>JBDKSM010000056.1:0-14947 GCA_039680665.1 Syntrophaceae bacterium
CGGCTGTGAAATGTGTTGACAGTCCTCGAACTTGTAATATATGTGGAGCAAAATACACATCTCCAGGAGGTTTACAAAGCATGGCAGTTTGTATCAGATTAACGCGTGGTGGGGCGAAGAAAAAACCGTTTTACCGCGTGATTGTTGCGGATTCCAGGAACAGGCGTGACGGCCGAGTACTGGACATCGTCGGTTTCTTTAATCCCAAAAACCGGGAAGACAGCATCACGCTCAAGATGGACAAGATTAAGACTTGGGTCGAAAAGGGCGGACAATTAAGCCCGGCCGTAAAAAAGCTCATAAAGGATAAAGGCTATTCAGTCTGACCAATAACCGTGGGAGCGAGGGTGAGCGCATGAAGGAACTGATAGAGTACATTGCCAAGGCGTTGGTTGACAATCCCAATGAGGTTGCGGTGAACGAGATTGAAGGCGAGGTTACTTCCGTTATTGAGCTCCGTGTCGCAAAGTCCGATTTGGGCAAGGTCATCGGCAAGGAAGGCCGTACCGCCCGCGCCATGCGCACACTACTCACCGCAGCCTCCACCAAAATCAAAAAGCGGGCGGTTCTGGAGATCATCGAATAGAATTTGAAGAAAGAAGATCTCATCGCCATTGCCAGGGTCAAGTCCCCCAGTGGCCTGAAAGGCAAGATGTGGATCATCCCCTACGGGGAAGGGCTTTTCCAGTACGAAAACCTGATTATCAACGGTAATGACAAGCCGGTTAAGTTGCTCTCAGTGGAAAAACGCAGACATGGTTTTGTCGTTGCCCTGGAGGGCATCACTGATATTTCGCAGGTGGATCGAATCAAGGGCGTTGAACTCTGCGTCAAACGTGCCTGGCTGCCGGAGCCGGAAGAGGGTGAGTATTACTGGGCCGATCTGATCGGGCTTACGGTCAAGGATCTCTCCGGAAGACTGTTGGGCGAGATCGTGAATATCTTCAGAACCGGCGCCAATGACGTGTATGTCGTGGATCAGAACAAGCAGTATTATATCCCGGCCATCAAGGACGTGGTCAAGGAGATCTCGATCGCCAAGGGCGAGATGCTGATCGACAGCTCGCCGCTGGAAGGGCTTCTGGATTGAAAAGCGAGCACTCAGAACTCAGCAGACAGAAGTCAGAATGGTAAATTAAAGGAGGAATCGAAAGCTATGATTTACTGCAGCAAGAATATTTTCGGTGCGGATCGTTCATGGTGTCCTGCTCTATATTCTTCATTCTGATTACTGACTCCTCACTTCTGACTTCTTATTCTTGAGCCTATGATCATAAACATCATCACGCTTTTCCCTGCCATGTTCCCGGCTGTCTTCGGCGAGAGCATCATTAAGCGCGCGCAAGCGCGGGGGGCGATAGAAATCAACATCGTCGATCTGCGTGCCTATGGGATAGGCCGCCACAAGGTGGCGGACGACACCCCCTATGGCGGCGGAGGCGGGATGGTGATGAAGCCCGAACCGATCGCCGCGGCCTTGGACAGCCTGCCGGAGAGGGGGCATGTTATCCTCACCACACCCAGGGGAACATTGTTCCGGCAGGCCACGGCCCTGCGTCTGAGCGGTTTGCCGGTCATCACCCTGATCTGCGGACACTATGAAGGCATCGACGAACGCGTGAGCGAACTCTTTGTCGATGAAGAGATTTCCATCGGCGATTATGTCCTGACCGGCGGCGAGATTCCGGCCATGGCGATTTTGGATGCCGTGGTGCGCTTGATCCCGTCCGTGCTCGGCATGGATACCTGTATCACCGGCGATTCACACTACGAGGGTCTCCTTGAGCATCCCCAGTACACCCGGCCGCCGGAATTTTTAGGGCTGACGGTGCCCGAGGTACTCCTGTCGGGCGACCATGACCGCATCAAACGCTGGCGTAGGAAGATGGCCTTGCGCAAAACGCGCTCAGAACGCCCCGATCTGTTCAACAACCTTGAACTCAGCGCTTCGGATCTGATCCTCCTGGCCGAGGAGGACTAGATGCTGAGCATCGCCCTTGCCCATTGGCCGTGTCTGGACAAGCACGGGGATGTGATCACTACCGCCATTACCAACCTCGATCTGCACGACGGCGCAAGAGTGTGCTTGACATATGGCATAAATACGCTCTATATCGTTCATCCGTACCAGAGCCAGCGGGATTTTGCGGCCAAGATCATGGATCATTGGCGCACGGGCTTCGGCGGGGAGTATAACCCGTTACGCAAGCGGGCCTTTAAGGTGGTGCGCGTGGTGGATGATCTGGCGGCCCTGCGCGCGCAGGGCGGGATCAAAGTGGTCGCAACGAGCGCGCGTAGCGTTCAGGGCGCGATCAGCTGGGCCGAACTGCGGGACCTGGCAGCAAAGTGCGATGTATGTCTGCTCTTTGGTACGGGCTGGGGGCTTGCCCCGCAGGCATTCGAGCAAGCAGATGCCGTGGTGGAGCCGATAACGGGCAGGGGGGATTTCAATCATCTGCCGGTGCGTGCCGCCATGGCCATAGCGATAGATAGGGTTCTAGGAGGTAACACATGGGATACGTAGAGGATTTCGAGAAGGCGCAGATGAAGGCCGATCTGCCGGCCATTCGCATCGGTGACAAGGTCAAGGTTTCGACCAAGATCGTGGAAGGCAACCGGCAACGGCTGCAGATCTTCGAAGGCACGATCATCGGCCGGCATAAGGGCAACAACCGTGAGACCATCACGGTAAGAAAGGTCTCCTACGGCGTCGGCGTGGAGAGGGTCTTCCCAGTGCACTCCCCGAATGTGGATAAGATCGAAGTCGTGACCCATACCAAGATCAGAAGGGCAAAGCTCTACTACCTAAGAGAAAGAAGGGGCAAGGCGGCGCGGCTCAAGGAAGTCAGCTAAGGTCTATGCCTCTCGAAGAGGATCTGATCGCGCAGGGAGTTTGGCCGGTCTGCGGGGTTGACGAGGCGGGCCGTGGGCCGCTGGCTGGTCCAGTGGTGGCGGCAGCCGCGGTATTAACTCCCGGATGCCCCCTGCGGAGTCTGGTCAGAGATTCAAAGGTTCTGAGCGCGTCCCAAAGGGAAGCGCTCTTTGAACTCCTCATGGCGGATACGGATGTCTGCGTGGGTGTCGCTATTGTAGACGCCCGGACCATCGACGAGATCAACATCTTTCAAGCCACCATGCTGGCCATGCGCCGGGCGGTGGTCGACCTGAAAATCATGCCGAGCCATGCGCTCATTGACGGCAACCATTGCCCGGAACTAACCTGCGCGAGCACGGCGGTCATCGGCGGCGACGCCACCGAGCCCAGCATATCGGCGGCCAGCATCGTGGCCAAGGTCACCCGTGACAGACTTATGGCGTCCCTGGATATCACCTACCCCGGCTATGGCTTTGCCCGGCATAAGGGCTACCCCACGCGCGCCCATCACGAGGCTATCCGCATTCTGGGGCCTTGTCCCATCCACAGGAGATCATACAAAGGTGTTACCCAACTTCAATGGTTCTCATGACTCCAAGACTTCCGGCGCGAGCGTGGCTGATTCTGCCGCTCCATCCAGCCGGGCTAAGGGGGAAAAGGGCGAGAAAATCGCCCGCAAATACCTGAAACGCCGCGGTTTCAAGATCATGGATGTCAATTACCGGACCACCGGGGGCGAGATCGATATCGTGGCGCGGGATAAAGACTACCTGGTCTTCATTGAGGTCAAGGCCAGCGTCAGCAAGGTTTTCGATGACCCCCTGGCCTGGATACCACCCCGCAAGCAGGATCGTATCGTGAAGGCGTCCATCGTCTATATCAAGGCCCACCGGTTGGCGCAGAGTGCCATACGCTTTGACGTGGTGACCGTGGATGCCGGGGGAGAGGTTACCCATATTAGGGATGCCTTCAGACCGTCAGAACGCTTTTTTGTGTGATCAGAATCTGCGGCGTCTGGGAAAGTGGCTGAGAATGATGGGATTCGATACACTGACGATGCACTCTTGGGATGAAGATCTGGTGCAGCAGGCCCGGCACGCTGATCGGATCGTACTGACCCGTCGTGCGAGCTTGCAGGGACAACATGGGATCATTTTCCTGAAGAGCGACGATCTGGCTGAGCAGTTACGACAACTCGCGAATTTGTTCGACCTAAAAGGCATGGCCCGGGCCTTTACCCGTTGCAGCATCTGCAATGCCGTGCTCGAAGCGATTGACCGGCACGAGGTCAAAGGCAGGGTACCCGAGTTTGTTTTTATCCGGCACGAGCGTTTCATGCGCTGTCCACTTTGTAAGAAAATCTATTGGCCGGGTACGCACCGCGATAGGGTTGAAGAAGTGTTCAAGAATGTGCTAGGGTAGGAATGCGTGATGACGAAACAGGACTTGGAAGAAAAGCTGCTGAGTATAGTCAGAGGCAAACGCAAGGTTCTCATCCTTACCCATGAGAATCCCGACCCGGATTGTATTGCCGCCGCCTTCGGGTTAAAATATATCTTCCGCAAGACCATGGGGATCCCCTCCATCATTGCTTACAGTGGTATCATCGGCCGGGCGGAGAACCAGCACATGGTGCAGCTCCTGGGCATCGACATGGTGCCCTACCCCAAGGTTACGCCGCGTAACTTCTCGGTCGTGGCCCTGGTCGACGGCCAGCCGCATACGGGCAATGTGCCCCTGCCCAAAGGCTTGAACCCCACTATCGTCATCGACCACCACCCCTTGCGCAAATCAGCGCTGAATGCCGAATTCGTCGATGTGCGCCGTGATATCGGATCGACCTCGTCCATCATCACCCAGTACATCAGGATACTGAACCTGCCGGTTGACCGCAGGGTGGCCACCGCCCTGTACTACGGCATAAAGTCCGACACCCGCGACCTGGGCCGACAATCAACCGAACAGGATATCCGCGCCTCGGTATACCTCTACCCCTATATTATGCCCAAGCAGCTCTCACGCATCGAGCACCCCCGGCTGCCGCGCGAATATTTCGCCGAACTCTATGGCATCCTCAAGAATGCCAGGCTTTATGGTGACGCCGTGGTGGCGCGCGTGGACCGGATCAGCTGGCCCGAAATGATCGGCGAGTTCGCGGATGAGCTCATCAAGATCGAAGGTGTGCACTGGTGCATGTGTTATGGACGTCACAACGGTCACCTGCTGTTCTCCATCCGCACCACGCGTTCGACCCACATGGCGGGTGTCCTGGCGCACAAAATCAGCCACGGCATCGGTTCCGGAGGCGGGCACGAGACCTATGCCGCCGGCAAGGTGGAACTGGCCCAGGCCATCAAGAAGCTCAAGGACCCGGAAGACACCCTGTTGCGGCGCTTCCTACGCGAGGTCAACATCAAGGATGCCGAGCCCAAGAATCTGATTGAAGTGGTCGAGCAGCCGCCGGTCGTGCCGGCCACGCCGCAGCCAAACCAGATAAAGAACGGGCACTGAGGCTTTGCAAACACCTCCCTTTGAAAAGGCAACTGATGAACGGGTAAGGAGGAGTGTAGCGATGAAACAACGCCTTGGTCTGTTGATAACGGTAGGTTTTTTTCTTTCAACCCTGACGGCCTGCAGCGCTTTCATCACCACGCCGATTCAGCAGATAAAGTCGAATCCCAGGCAATATTCAGATAAACGGGTGCAGATTTCCGGCACGGTCACCGAGACCTTCAGCCTCCTGGTTTTGAAATATTTCATTCTCAACGACGGCACCGGCGAGATGTATGTGGTCACCAAGAAGTCAATGCCAGCCACGGGCGAGAAGATCAAGGTAACAGGCACCGTACGCGATGCCTTTTCCCTGGGCGATATGCAGCTGCTCGTCCTCCTGGAAGACGGCGAGGACGCCAAGTATCGGTTGTTCATGAAATACCTTGAGGATCAGTAACCATTCCCTTTAAGCCTCGGTCCTAAAGAGCCTTCTCCCATCGGTTCGATGGCTATACGCATGTCGGAAAGTATATCCGCTGAGATCACTGCTTTAGACTACGATATTTTCAAACCTGTTTGAAAGATGACATTCATATTGTCGATGACCAGTTGCCCGGAACATACCCCTTGATGTATGAGGTCCGCGGCATATTCCGACATGCCCATGACGATATACCCGGCCAGGGCGATATCAATGTCGCCGCGGGCCTGGCCGTGAGACTGCATGCGCTCAAGGTCGTGGATTGATGATTGGGAAATGGAGAAGATCATTCAGGACGAGAAGCTGGAAGTCCTGCATCCGGAATTTCAGACAAAACCCCGCGTCTATTATAAAAATCTCTATCGCTACACGAGGTGTTTCATAGCCGGCTGTGTTGCCACAGCTCATGATGGCGTCGAGGATTGCGTGAATGGGGAAACCGTGGTCTTGTATCAGGACGGTAAGAAATTACAGGAGACCAAGACGGATTGCTTCGGCGATTTCAAATTTGATGATCTGGACCCAGACTGCGGCCCTTACAAGATTAGCATAGGATTTGAGAAAACAGCGGTTCTGAAGGAGATTAATCTGAAATATAGCTGCTCTATTGAGAAAATTCTGTTCTGAGATGACTGAAAAAAATGCGCGGCGGGGTGGGATCAACATCCGACCCATAGCATCGCTGGTTCTGTTCTGCGCTGGAGCGTGGTTGGTCCCTTCATGCATAGCGCTACACGTTGCCTCGCACGAAGGGGCCACCAGGTGGAGCCACCTGTTCATGAGCATGCATAACGCCGCTTCCCTGCTCTTCGTTGCAGCGGTAGTGACCCGTCTGATTCTGCACTGGAAGGTGCTGGCTCGATACATGAGTGCCAGGGTTGGAGCGTATCTACAGTTTAAGCGCGAGTTGTTGATTGCGGCGCTGGGCGTGTCGGGTTTTGTGCTGCTCGTAGCGTCGCATGCTCTTTACCTCTTATAAGGTTCGCGAACCTGGCGAGAGTGGAGTAACATTAAAGTTTGTGCAGATCGTTCCTGAAATCGGCATAGGCGAAGCGGTGCACGATTTCAGACCTTTGATGCTGATATTAGGACCATCGATATTCTCATCAACAACGCCGCAGTCATGGATAACCTGGGCAGGTTCGACGAGCAACAGCCCGAACGCTGGCAGCGCGATTTGAACGTAAATCTTACCGGCGCGTACAACTGCACAAAGTCGGTATGGCCGGGCATGGTCAAGAAAGGGTGGGGCCGGATTATCAACATCTCATCCGTGGCGGCGCTGATGGGGGCGGCACTGCAGCCGTCCTACGGCGCCACCAAGGCCGCGTTGATCGGGTTGACCAAATCCCTGGCCATCGAGGCCGGCAAGCACGGCATCATGGTCAATACGGTCTGCCAGGGTTTCATCGCGACCGAGGCATTGAAGCTCTACGATGAGCGCATGACAGAGCGCATCGAGAAAAAGACCGCGCTCAAGCGGCTGGGGCGTCCGGAAGAGGTGGCCCAAGTGGTGGCCTTCCTGGCCTCGCAAGCCTCATCCTATATATCACCGGGGCCGTGATCCCGGTCACCGGCGGTATCGATCTGCTTACCCTATAAGCGAGCAGGTATTAACACAGATCTTTCGGTGATTGGGATGGGAGTAAATAGCGTATAACTATTGCAGTCATCTCATCAACGAACACATCGCGTTCGATCTCGGCCTGTTGGTAGAGGATATACCAATGGGACATCGTCTTGATTATAACGAAAACCAACCGGGCCGCAACGGTGAGGTTGGGCACCTGCTGCGGACGTTGTTGCTCGATTAAGTTTGCAAGGGCCACAGCAAAGAGGTCTTCGTTGCGCCGGATGGCCTCTCGGATATGTGGCGGATGAGGAACCTCCTCTTCCAGCACCTTATGCAGGGTGGGATTGTCGGCATGATGGTCGCACGCAGCCTCAATAAAAGCCTTCACTATCTTAACTGGGTCGCGCAGATATTTCATTGCATGGGTGATCTTGGACTCCATGTAAGCCGGTCCGCCCAAGATATGGCGTTGCAGCAACTCCACGGCAATAGCCTCTTTGTTGGGAAAGTATTGGTACAGCGAACCGATGGAGATGCCGGCCCTTTCGGCAATGTGATTGGTTGTGGTTGCGGCATATCCCCTCTCAATCAGAAGCTGAGTCGTTGCCTCCAGGATTGCATCGTACGTGACCCTGGAACGACTCTGCCGCGGCTCCCTGAGCGGGATAAGCCGCTTGGACTTTGTCATAATCCGCTCCTTTCCAATGCGAGTAGAAATACATCATTCGTTCATATATATTCCACATATATGAGTAATTGCTCATAATATAACAGGAGAAACCCATGCAAGCAAAAGATAAAAAAATACCCAAAATGACATTTTTTGCGGCACTCCTAGGCCTTGAGAAGATGTTGAAAATCCAGGCCCGTCGACATATTGAAATACGAGAATTCATGAAACAAAAAAATTGCTGCATACAAATAAAGCTCAAAGATAATTCCCAGGGCAGATATTTCATCTTTAATAATGGGAACGTATGTTCCAAGAACGGTATTCACCCTCACCCGGATGCCGCTTTGATATTTTATGATGCCGAAACCGCTGTCGCGCTGATGATGCCTGGGCACACCCAGCTGGACCAGATTCATGCCATGAAGAATTTCAAGATAACCCAGGAAGGGCCCGAGGAATTGACCATGTGGTTCGCCCGACTCGGCCAAATGTTGATCACAGTCGGGCAATACCAGCACTATGGTGTCGATATCGGTAATGGGGTAATGAAATACACCAATGGCACCGTCGCCGGCCCAGTATTTGTATATGTGAAAAATGGAAAGATCCTGCGCATCACTCCCATAGAATTCGATAACATCGACGCGGATTCCTGGACCATAAAAGCCCGCGGCAAAGAGTTTACCCCTCCCCGGATTTCAACCCTCTCTCCGCATGGGTACAATTTCAAATCACAGGTCTACTCTCCGGACAGGTTGCTTTATCCCCTGAAACGGGTAGATTTCAATCCCACGGGAGAGCGCAACTGTCAAAACAGAGGAGTGTCGGGTTACGAAAGGATCAGCTGGGACGAGGCCCTTGATATCGTTGCGGGCGAGATCAAACGGATCAAGCGCGAATATGGTCCGAGCGCCATCCTGCAAAGCACCGGTTCCCACCATACGTTGGGGAATCTCGGTTATTTCATGAGCGCGCAGCGAAGGTTCATGAATTTGATCGGCCATACCTTCGTTTTGCAGAATGTGGACAGTTGGGAAGGATGGTACTGGGGCGCCATGCATCACTGGGGTGGCAGCATGTCGCTGGGGGCGGGCGATCCATCAGGGTGCGTTGAGGAGGCTCTAAAACACTGTGAGATGATGATCTTCTGGTCGAGCGATCCGGAATCCACAAACGGGGCCTACGGCGGCATGGAAGGAACTATCCGTCGTCTCTGGCTTAAGGATCTGGGGGTCAAATTCGTGCATATCGACCCGTATTATAACCATACCGCCGCGTTGCTTGGAGGCAAGTGGATTGCTCCAAGACCGGATTACGGGAATGCTTTATCATTGGCCATTGCCTATGTCTGGATCACCGAAGACCTCTATGACAAGGAATATGTGAAAACCCGGACAACAGGATTTGATGAATGGAAGGATTATGTTCTTGGCAGAGAAGACGGCATACTCAAGACACCCGAATGGCAGGAGAAGGAAACGAATGTCCCTGCAAAAGATGTCAGGGCACTGGCAAGGGAATGGGCTTCAAAGAAGACCTTCCTGGGTGTTGGGGGGATGGGCTGTACGTTGGGCGGTGCGTGCCGGGCGGCGACAGGAATAGAATGGGCCCGTTCCATGGTCTATCTGATGGCCATGCGGGGTTTGGGAAAAGAGGGGGTCAGCCTGGGGAATATGCAGGTGACAACCCCGGTTGACTTTACGTTCTTCTTCCCCGGCTACACCGAAGGCGGGTTCTCCGGGGATCTCGCACAGACCGGGTTGGCGATCAACATGTACCAGAAAATGCCCCAGCTGCCGACTATCAATCCATATTATAGGCAGATGGTGCCAAGGATTAATGTGCCGGAAGCAATCCTGGAGGGTAAATGCAAGGGCTACGGCAATATCATGGATGCCAAGAGCATTGAACATCAGTTCCAGACCTATGAATATCCGCAGCAGGGTTATTCGAAGATCAAGATGTATTACCGGTATGGCGGGTCCTTCATTGGGACCATGCCCGAATCGAATCGTTACGTCAAAGCCTATAAGTCCGAGGAAGTGGAGTTTGTCGTAAACCAGTCCATATGGCTGGAGGGCGAGGCCAAGTTTGCGGATATCATTTTGCCTGCCTGTACGAATTTCGAAAGGTGGGATATCAGCGAGGCATCCAATCCTGGAGGATATGGTGCTGGTCTGTTTTCGCAACTTAACCACCGAGTCGTAACCTTGCAGCATAAATGCATAGAACCCTTGGGAGAATCAAAATCGGATTATGATATATTTTTTGAGTTAGCCAAGCGACTGAACCTCGCGGGATACTATTCCGAGGGGTGTACTGAATTAGACTGGGTGAAAAGGACGTTTGATGCCTCGGATCTGCCGCGATACATCTCCTGGAAAGACTTCATGAAAAAGGGCTATTTCGTGGTTCCCGCGCCAAAAGAAGGATTAACCCAAAAGCCTGCTTACCGGTGGTTTGCAGAAGGAAGAAATAATGATGAATATAAGATGGGGCCGCTGGCAGCCGACTTCAAGGATGGCATGGCCTATGAGGGCCTGCAAACCCCATCAGGAAAGATAGAATTTGTCGCCACAACCTTGAAACGATATGACCCCGATGATCGCGAAAGACCGCCGATGAGCAAATATATCCCTTCCTGGGAGGGTCATCATGTGACCGATCTGCTGCGAAAGTATCCTCTGCATCTGATCACCCCCCATGCACGCTACACCTTCAATACCATGAATGACGGCAAGGGCAGCTGTGTGAACGATGTCAAAGACCACCGGGTTCTGATTGACGGGTATTACTATTGGATTGTCCGCATGAACAACAAGGATGCCATGGCGAGGGGTATTGCCAACGGGGACTTGGTCAAGATGTTCAACGACCGGGGAGCAGTCATTTGTGCGGCGCAAGTCACGGAGCGGCTTCCTCACGGCACGGTTCATTCGTACTCATCCTCGGCAGTATATGATCCCATAGGCGAGCCTGGTTCGTCTCCCGACCGGGGAGGCTGCGTCAACACCCTTACCCCGAAGCGACCCATTATCTCAAGATCAAGCTCGACGGCGGCCAATTCCTGCCTTGTTCAAATTGAAAAGTGGAGAGGGGCATAAGATGAGAAAATGGAACATGATCATCGATGTCAGAAATTGCGAAGATTGTAATAGCTGTTTTCTCGCCTGTAAAGATGAGCATGTCGACAATGATTTTCCGCCCTACTCATCTTCTCAGCCCAAACATATCCACCGCTGGATCAATATCATGCGCAAGGAAAGAGGCCAATTCCCATTAATCGATGTGGCGTATCTGCCCAGACCATGCATGCACTGCGACGATGCACCGTGTATAAAGCATGCGGCGGATAATGCCGTGTATAAGAGAGATGACGGTATCGTCGTCATTGACCCCATACGATCAAAAGGACAGCGGAATCTCGTCCAAAGCTGCCCATATGGCGCCATCTGGTGGAATGCCGAAAAGGGGATTCCGCAAAAGTGCGTTTTCTGCGCGCATCTTCTGGATGATGGGTGGCAGAAATCACGCTGCGTGCAGGCTTGTCCAACCGGAGCGCTAAGAATGCTGCACGTGGAAGATTCGGAAATGGAGAAGATCATACAGGACGAGCGGCTGGAAGTCCTTTATCCTGAATATCAGACAAAACCTCGCGTCTATTATAAAAATCTCTACCGCTACATGAAATGTTTCATTGCAGGCAGTGTGGCCTCCGCCCATGATGGCATAGAGGATTGCGTGAACGGTGAACCCGTGGTCCTGTATCATGAAGGAAAGAAATTGCAGGAGGCCAGGACGGACTGTTTCGGTGATTTCAAATTTGACGATCTGGACCCTGACAGCGGCCTTTATACAATCAGGATAGGATTTGAAAAAAGAGCTGTCGTGAAAGAAGTCAATCTTGAACAGAGCTGCTCCATTGAAAAAATCCTTATCTGAGATGACTGAAAAAGTTGCACGACGGGGTGGAATCAACATTCGACCCTTAGCATCGCTGGTTCTGTTCTGCGCTGGAGCGTGGTTGGTCCCTTCAGGCATAGCGCTCCACTTTGCCTCGCACGAAGGGGCCACCAGGTGGAGCCACCTGTTCATGAGCATGCATAACGTCGCTGCCCTGCTCTTCATAGCAGCGGCGACAGCCCACCTGTTTCTAAACTGGAAGGTACTGACCCGCTACATGAGCGTAAGGGTTGGAGAGTGTCTGCAGTTCAAGCGAGAGCTGTTGATCGCGGTGCTGGGTGTGTCAGGATTAGTGATGCTCGCAGCGTCACATGCGCTTCACCTCCCATAGAGAAGAATATGAGCCAATAAAGCATGGACTTGCGAAATTGGCCAAGGAATGGCGAACAACAGATTAAAGAAGCACGCGGCCAATTCCTTAGGCCGAACCCTGAGAATCACCCACGAGATAACGGACGATCATGTCCGTGAGCTCATTGATGATGCGCTCCTGTTGGATGTTATGCGTATAGGTGGTGGTCACGTGGATGATATCCATAACTGCCATGATCAGCATTTCGAGACCGGCCTCCACGTCTTTGACCCGCAATTGATTACCCAATGATGTTCTCCAGGGAATAAGAAGTTCGTAAATAGACCTGAAGGTCTTTTCTTGGAGACGACCGATATCGGGGTCATGGTATCTGAGAATGGTTATCTCACGGAACAAGCCGGGCGAGAGGTGTTCCATGGTCAGGGCAATGAGAGACGACGCGACCTCCCTCAAGTCATGGGATCGATCCTGTTTGTCCAAATATGCTTTCATCGCGGCCACGGTGTGTTGGATGTGTTCCCAGACCACAGCGATAAAGACATCCTTTTTATCATGAAAATAGCCGTAGAAGCTGCCGATGGAAACATCGGCATACCGAACGATCTGCTTTGAGGTGGTTTTGTAAAAACCCTGTTTAATGAAGAGTTGCTCGGCAGCGTTCATAATGCGTTCTTTAGTGTTTATGCCTCGATCTTGCTGAGGCATGCGGGCCTTGTATCTTTTCTGTGAGTTCATGAGGTTACCCTATACCACAGATCAAGCAGGCGGCAATCATTGAGATTCTATTTTCTGATCTTTGGTTCGCAATTTTCTATTGACAATATATGAACCATTGTTCATAAATAAAATGCGAACCAAGGTTCATATAAATGTATTGAATGCTTTATAAAAAAATTAAGAGGAGGAAACCCGATGAAAGACAAGCATGATCAAGGTTTGGCGAATGAAAAGTATGCCCCCATTTTTGAACCGATCACGATCAACGGGTGCGAGATCAAGAACCGCATTGTCATGTCACCCATGAACTGCAATTACACGGCGCCGGATCATTACATCAGCAAGCAGCAGATGGCCTATTATGCAGCCAGGGCAAAAGGTGGTACCGGCCTCATCATCACCGAGGCGCAGGCGGTATCCACGCTGCCCTGTGCGGATACCTACCGCAAGTACAACAATCCATACCTGACCGATTATCGTTATGTGCCCCTGCAATCCGAGCTGGTGGAGCATGTGCATTCCTTCGGCGCCAAGATCTTTGCCCAGCTCTTTACCGGCCCCGGGCGGCAGGGATCCCACGATATAGGAGCTGCGGAGCCGGCTTCAGCCTCAGCCATTCCCTGGCGCTGGCAGTTTCATAAGGCCATGAACGGCTCAATGGATATGAAGGTCTTAAAGGGAGGGATCAGGATGTCGGGATACCATGGCGCTATCCCTGATATCGAGAAAGACCCCGAGGCCTTTATCGCCCTGGTGGATAAGATTCCCATGATGCATATGATGGGGCGGCCGCCCCGGGAAATCACGCGGGAAGAGATCAAGCAGCTTGTCATCGATGAAGGCAAGGGAGCAAGGCTGGCGAAACTGGCCGGATATGACGGGGTCGAGATCCATGCCTGTCACGGCTATCTGGTGCATTCCTTCCTCGTCGAACGGTCTAATTTCCGAAAGGACGAGTACGGCGGCGGTTTTGAAAACCGTATCCGTTTTCTGCTGGAGCTGGTCCGGTCGGTGCGGCGGACCGTGGGACCTGATTACCCCGTGGGAGTGCGTTTCTCCGCCTCCGACGACCTGCCCGATGGGTATGATCCCAATATTGCCGCTATGATAGCAAAACGGGTGGAGGAAGAAGGGGCTGATTTCATCGATTTGTCCGACGGTTCGTATGAAGCCATGAGTGATTTTCTTCCCAACACCGAGGGCCAGGTCATGGACAAGTCCGCCGTCATTCAGGCTGCGGTCAAGATCCCGGTCATGTGTCCCTCCGTTCATAACCCCGATAATGTCGTGGATGTCCTGCAAAAAGGCAAGGCGCAGATGGTTCTGCAGGGGCGCCAGCAGATTGCTGATCCAGACTGGGTGAACAAGGTGAGGGAAGGCAGAGAGAAGGAGATCATCAAATGCACCCGCTGCAACCTGGGCTGCCTCATACGCTTTGTGGCAATGCTTCCGGTACGGTGCATCAAGAACCCGCGAACAGGCCTGGAAGAGCATATCGAGGAATATGCCAGACGCCCCATCCTGCCGTTGAAGAATCGCGTGTGGCAGACCGTCGCGGATTGGGGTCGCAAGGAACCGTCCGCGATATGGGAATACACCAATGAAGAAATCGAGCAGATCATGGACGTATAAGGATTAGAAACTGAGATAGGCTCATCCAAAATACGTTGACGGATTGCGATAAATAAAAAAGGAGCACCTTATGGCAAAAATAAACGATGATGGTTTTTTTAAGATCGACCCCGAGCCCCACCTGATCGGGAAAAATGGTTCATACTATGAGTACTTCCCCGGGTACCAGATGTGGTGGAAGGCAATCGATAATATATCAAGGCCGCTGTTCTCATGCACCCATCCCA
>JBDKSM010000057.1:0-39859 GCA_039680665.1 Syntrophaceae bacterium
ACGCTTAAGGCCTTGAAGTAATCCCTGACCTCAGGAGGGATGATACCCTGTTCCACCATCTCGGCGCGCGCTTCGATGAACACATCCACCAGCCTGTCCCTGACCTCGGGTATGGCGCAGGCCTCCGCGCAGTTCCGGCAGGTCACGCAGGAAAAGAGGATCTGTCCGAGCCGCGCGCTGGTTTTTATCTCGCCGTTTCTCCAGGCCCTGATAAGCCACATCCTGCCGCCGGGATAGAACGAGTCGAAGCGGTATTTGAGGTACGCCGGACAGTTGAAGTCGGCATAATTGAGCGGGAATTTGCACCAGCCGCACCGAAAGCACCGGTGAAGGATGTCGCGGTATGCGCTTTCCATCTCAGGCTACCTCCCAGTTCCCGGGGTTCATGATCCCGGCCGGATCGAGGACCCCCCTGATGCGCTGAATGAGCGATCTTGTGGCGGGGTCCATCTGATCGAGGATGAGCCGTTGGCCCTGGACTTCGGTCTTCCAGGGTATTCCGCCCAGCTTCAGGACGCTCTCATTGGTGTCTTCGAGGGCTTTCTTCACGCGTTCCACCTCATCGAGGTCCACCCGGTTGAACGGGTAGGCAAAGAAGAACATGACCGCATGGCCCCGGCCGATGATCCGCGCGCCGAGCGAATAGGTGATGGAATGGCGGGACGTGATCTCCATGCCGGCCCGGCATGCGGCGGGTATCTGCTCGATGGGCATGATGGCCCCCACGTACTCGAAGCCCCCGCCCTTGCGCACGTCGGCGAACTTGCTCAGAGCCTTCTGGGGCGCTTCGAGGAAGCCGGCCTTCATATTGGGCGGAACGGGCATGAACCCCGACTCCTTCGTGGCATAGAGGTCCTTCATCACCGCCCTGATGTTCTTGCGCTTGAAGTTGAGCTCGTCCTCGGTATTGGCCGTGAAATTGATGACGATCATCTGGAACCCGCGCAGGTAATCGGGTTTGGGTGCCAGGGCATAGTTGATGTCTTCGGCCATCGAGGTTGCTATCACCCGGTTCAGCACCACTGGCGCCAGATCGATGTCCTCGGTCATGTAGACCAGGACGTCGTGGAACTTCGGCCGGGGAAAGAGTTTCAGCCCGATCTTGGTTATGACGCCGGTGGTGCCGTTCCAGCCGAGGAACAGGCCCACGAGGTCGGGCAGGGGGGCGCGCGAGAACCAGCCGGGCACCGTGGAGCACGAGCCGAGTTTTACAACCTCGCCCGTGCCCAGCACCACTTCGAGCCCGGTAACCATCTCGGAGTGGAACCCTCCTTCGCTCTGGGAGAGGTGGCCGGACCCGTGGATGGCTATGTTGCCCGCGATGGTGGCGGCAGGCGGCGCGTCGGGCAGCGAATGCTTGAGACCGGGATGATGTTTTTTCAGATGGGCGTCCAGCATCCCTTGCGAGGTGCCGGCCTCCACCACGGCATAATGGCTGTGCTCATTGACCTCGATCACGTGGTTCATGCGCTTCATGTCCAGCACGATGCCGCCCTTGAGCGGAACGGTCAGCCCCGAGAGCACGAGGCCGCCGCCCATGGGCACTACCGGGATCTTCTCCGCGGCCGCCAACTGTATGATACCCTTGACTTCCTCGGTGCTCCCGGGGAGCACGACCACGTCCGGGTTGTGCGGATCCTGCACGCCCTGATCCCGCGAATAGATAAATATTTCTTCCGCCGCATCCGAGACATACGCCTCGCCGACGATGGCCTTAAGCTTACCGTTGATGGCCGATTGCACCATAATCCCTCCTTACTCGCCCAATGACAGGTGACACAGGTCCGACATCATGATGGGGAAGATACCGGCCTTGGCTACCGGCTCCGCCAGGGTCCAGAAGCAGAACGGACAGTTGAAAACGCAGTACTGGACTCCCGCGGCCTTCATGTCGGCCACGTTTTTGGCCCTGATATCGTCCACCAGCTCGAATCTCTGGGCAGCCTCGGCCACCCCGCCGCAGCACAGGGCATTGCCGTAGTCGTACGTCCGCTTGGGCCGATCAGCCCCGATGAGGGTGAAGATGTCGTCCACATAATGGTCAGTCTCTGGGCAGAGACGATTGGAACAGGGCCGCTGGTAGGCCACTTTGACGCCCAGCGGTCTGATGCGGTCCTTAAGCGCGGCGAGCCGGTGATAGAGATAATCAAAGAGATGCACCGGCCGGAAGGGTACCTCGATGCCGAACGCTCTGGCCCATGAGGTGTAGGTGCCATAGCACTCATCATGGTAGCAGATGACATCCTGCACCCCCGACGGCTTGAGAGCGAAGCGCATGATATTGTCGATCATCAGCGGGAGCCGCTCCTTGATGGTGGAGTTCCGGGCGAAGTGCAGGAACATGAGGTTGCAGAAGATATCGCTCCCCTCGATGGTGGTGGCGCCTTCAAAGAGCGCACCGCGGATAGTGCTCTTCATGATGGAAAAGAAGCACATATTGATGAGCGGGCTTTTCAGATCCATCTCCTGCATCCTGCCGCGCGGGGCCATCATGACCACCTGCGACTTTTCGATGGGTATGGGCACGGGGTGGACCCCCAGCCGCTCCTGCTGTTCCACGATATGATAGAAGGGGTGGTTGCCGTGTGGACAGTATTCCTCGCAGGCATAGCAAGTGACGCAGTCTTCCAGGACGGACGACATCTCCCCTTGTATGATGCGCATGCGCTCTTCCCTGGCCCTGGCGAGGTCAAGGCTCAGGTACTGGCATTTCATGATGCAATCGATTGAAGTACAGGCGGCACAGAGATCCGGATCAAATTGCAGTTCAGGCATAGAGCCTCCTTTCGTCAAGGTGGCGAAGCATTACTCAAAGGCAAAATACAAAAATATATTAGCGCAGGGGCCATGCCACCTCGCCTAGCGCCATACGGCACTGATCGTTTATCCCCTTTCCCGATTTCGATGAGCTCGTCATGCGGCTGATCATCTCTCCTTTATCCCGGGTCGGGCCGGGTGAAATGATCAGGGGCGCGGTAGGGTGTAGATCGTGTCGCAGAAAGCGTCGCCGGCCGCCACGGTCTGCTTGATTTCCAGGCTGATGCTATCGCTGACGGCGGCGCGGAAGTATGCATGGTCGATAGCCATGACCGCTTCGCACAGTTCCCTGGAGGTGTTCTCGAGGCCGAAAGGGCACTTGGTCCCCTGGATTTGAAATTCTTCATCGGAAACGGAGATAACCTTGACCAGATTCGGATCAAAGCTTTTCGTGAAGGCCGCGGCCACGGTTGAGAGTCGGTTGTCCGGCAGCTTGGCCTTGATTTTCAAACCCAGGGAGCATCCCTGCTTGGCCAGGACATCGGCTATGATCGGGAGCGCTTCGTCTCCAAACCGCTCATAGACGGCCTTGATCAGATACCCTTGAGCCTCGATCGGGTTTTTCGGCAAATGGTTGCCTTTGCCATCGTTCATGAGAACACCCCTTGCGCCTTATTTGCCTATCGTACCAGAATCATCCGGCCGTTTCAAATCAATCTGATTTTTTATGCAGTAGCAAGGATGGGTGCAGCGAAGCGTAACCCATCACATTTTACGCAAAGGGTGAGCGTCGAAGGGCTTCAGCGGGAATTCTTGGTAGTGTTCCGCGATCGCGGTGGGCGCTGCTGGTCGCGTTCGAGCGCGAGTGAAACGAGAACTTGGTAGATCCTTTCAACCTCTTTGATGATTTGCGATCGATTGCCTCCTTTGGCCTCAATCTGATCCAGGACATGGTTGACGGCCTTGTTATAGTCGCGCTTGAACTGATCGTTCACCTGTTTCCATGGTATACCTGCAAGCAGCCCGGCTATGTAGGGGCTAAAGGGTATGGTGCTTGTCTTCAAGAGGACCGCGATGATGGGGTAGCCGATGTACCCCTGCCAATATGAGGCATTGTCATTCGACGTGATCCGGCGCATGTCCGCGGACCAGGTGACATCGTACGCCTTATCCCGCGACGAGGAGACAACCTGCGCCGTGGTCGGGCCCGTGAGCGTGACCCTCCGGTCGGCCACGGCGCTTAAGGCCTCATAGACTTTTGCCTTGGGCGGCATTTTCCAAGCGGCCATTGTACAAACCCCAATGTTCTGTTACATCCTTATGCCTCATGAGTACAATGCTTAAAAAAGAGGAAGACCCTTGGGAGATAATCCCAAGGGTCTTCCTTATCTGGGGTGCCGTAAAAAACTTGTTATATCGTCTCAGTGCCAAGCCTAAGCCCGGCGCTGTCTGGCGCGGCTTAGGTATTGGCTGGTTCGTGTGTAGTCCTTGTACAGGCGCAGGATGCAGAGCGAGATGCCCAGCACCAAGAGGCCGATCATGAAGGCCGGCTCGGTGTTGAAGGCCACATCGATCTGCCGGCCGACATAGAGGAACAATAGAGAAGAAACCACGATGGTGAAGCTCCAGGCGCTGACCAGCACGATCTGGTTAATGCTTTTGGCATCGGCGGTGTTGCGTTTCTTTGTCAGCATGGCGTCCTCCCGTAAGATTCCTCCGCCCTCACTACGGAGGGCGGTATTATTCGTTCAGAACTAGCTCACCAAACCTTTGACCGCTTCGATCACCGGGGCCGTGAACAGGGCCACGAACACCGCGTACAGGGCAAAGGAACCGACGGCCTCGCTGAGGTAGATCCCCTGGTAGCGATACTTCAGAGAGGTGATGGTGAGCCCGCCCATGATCAGGCAGCCCAGGTGGAAATAGGGGAAATTCCCGGCGCCGGCCGTTGCATCGGCGGCAAACGCGAATCCGGCCGTAATCATAACCACGAAGAGTGCTACGACGGCGGTCTGTATGGTCCTTTTCATTTTCTTTGTCCTCCTTTGTTTGGGCTGCATGCTCAATATATCGCAAGCTGCGTGCCAAATCGCCCCGGCATGGCTGAAATAATCGTAACATATCAATATAACATATTATATTATGCAAGCGGGCGGAATTGTCCCCCTGCCGGCGGGCTTAATATACAGCATTGGTTGAAAGGAATGTGGAGCCGGGTTTGATGAAACGTTAAAATATCGTCTACGCTAGCCTTTCAAGCGTGGATCGATGGCATCCCGGATGCCTTCGCCCAGGAGGTTGTAGCCCAGCACGGTTAAGAGAATGGCCAGTCCCGGATAGACGGACATCCACCAGGCCACGCCCAGGACCTCCTTGCCCTGGGTCAGGATATTGCCCCAACTGGGGGTGGGCGGCTGCACGCCGATGCCCAGGAAGGATAGGGCGCTCTCGGTCAGCACGGCCGCGGCCACGCCCAAGGTGGCGGATACGAGCACGGGTGCTAAGGCATTGGGTAGGATGTGGCTGAAGATGATGCGCGCGCTGCCGGCGCCCATGGCACGCTCGGCCAGGATGAAATCGCGCTCCTTGAGGGTCAGAAACTCGGCGCGCACCAGACGGGTGATCCCCATCCAGGATGTCAGGCCGATCACGGCCATGATATTGAAGATGCTGGGTTCAAGGAAGGCGATCACGGCCAGGATCAGGAAGAAGGAGGGGAAGCACAGCATGATGTCCACCAGGCGCATGATCACCATGTCGATCCATCCGCCGTAATAGCCGGCCACCGCCCCGAGCAGAATGCCGATAACGACCGCGATACCCACCGCCACGAAGCCCACTTTAAGCGAAATGCCGGCCCCGTAGATCATGCGCGACAGCACGTCGCGACCCAGCTCGTCGGTGCCGAAGGGGTGCGACGGCGAGGGTGGGGACAGCACGTTGGCGACGTCGATGACGTTGGGATCGTAGGGTGCCAGGATCGGGGCCCCAAGGGAGATGAAGAAGAAGAACAGTACCGTGACCAAACCTGCCATGGCGAGTTTGTCATGAAAGAAGCGCGCCCGGAAGTCCATATCAGCGCACCCGTATGCGTGGGTCGGCCACGCTGTAGCACAAGTCGGCCAGGAAATTGCCCAAAAGGGTCAGGACGGCGCCGATGGTGAGGCTGCCCATGATCATATTGTAATCGCGCATCATGATGGCCTGATAGAAGAGCTGCCCCAGGCCGGGGATGGCGAACATGCTCTCGAAGATGACGCTGCCGCCGATCAGGCCGGGTATGGAAAGGCCCAGGATGGTGATGACGGGCAGCAGGGCGTTGCGCATGGCGTGTTTATAGATCACGACCCGTTCGGATAAACCCTTGGCGCGCGCGGTAAGGATATAGTCCTGGCGTACGATCTCGAGCATGCTGGCGCGCATGTAGCGACTCAAACCCGCCAGCGACCCGAAGGCCGAGATCAGCACCGGCAGCATGAGATGCTTGGTGACGTCCCAAACCTGGCCCGCAAACGACAGGCCCGTATATTCCAGGGAATGGATGCCCGATATGGGCAGCCAGCCCAGACGCGCGCCGAAAAAGTCCATGCAGATCAGCGCCAGCCAGAAGCCGGGAATGGAAAACCCGATGAAGACGATGACCGTCACGGTCCTGTCATAGAAGCTGCCGCGTCTGACGGCCGAGAGCACGCCCAAGGGTATGGCCAGCAGAAATTCCAGGATCAGGGCGGCGATATTGATGGCAATGGTGATGGGCAAGCGTTCCTTGATCTTGTCCCACACCGGCCGTTCGTCCGTGGAGATGGACCGGCCGAAATCGAGCACCATCAGGTTTTTCATCCAGACGAAGTATTGTGCACTCAGCGGTTTATCCAGTCCATAGTGCGCGCGCATGCGCTCGATGGCCTCTTGGGTGATCTTGGGGTTGAGGTCGGCCTGCATGGCCGTGGGTTCGCCCGGGGCAAGATGGATGACGGCAAAACACACGATGGTGATGCCGACGAAGGTCGGTATCAACAGGGCGAGCTTTTTGACAAGGTAGGTCAGCATGGCTGCTAGGGCACGACGCTGTATTTCTGCTGCCCCTTGGGCACGTACCAATCCTTGAAGTTATAGCTGATCCCGGCCGGGGCCGGCACGATGCCCTTGATGCGGCTGCTCACGGCCGGCAGGGCGTAGGGGGCGTACAGGAATATGTAGGGCTGCTCCTGGGCCAGGATGACCTGGAAGCGATCATAGCAGGCTTTGCGTGACTTTTCATCAAAGGTATGCCGGCCCTTGTCGAGCAGGTCGTCCACTTCGGCGTTGCGGTAAGTGATGAAGTTGAGTTTCTTGGGTCCGATGTTGGAGGAATGCCAGACATCGAAGGCGTCGGGGTCCGGGGTAATGGTCCAGCCCAGGATGATGGCATCGAAGTTGCCGGGGTCCACGAACTCTTTCAGGAAGACCGTCCACTCCACGATGCGGATCTTGGTGTCGATCCCGATGGCTTTGAGCCGCTGTTGGATGATTTGGGCCGTCTTTTCGCGGAGAGGGTTGCCCTGGTTGGTGATGATGGTGAAGGTAAAGGGCTTACCGTTCTTCTCCAGGATGCCGTCGCCATTGGCGTCCTTGAACCCGGCCTCGGCCAGGAGCGCGCGTGCCTTGGCCGGGTCATAGGCATATTTCGGCACGTCCGGGTTGTACCAGCGTGTGCCGGGCTTGTAGGGGCCGGTGGTCGCCATGCCCAAACCGAAGAGCACGCCTTTGATGATCTCCTCTTTGTCGATGGCGTGCGCCATGGCCTGGCGCACCTTGAGATCATCGAAGGGGGGCCGTTTGAGGTTGAAGCCCAGGAAGGTGTAGACGCTGTCCAGGTACTTGTATTTGACGAAATTGCGGGTGAATTCCGGGGCAGAGGTCTGCCGCAGGTATTGCAGGGGGGTCAGGCCCTTGACATCGATATTGCCGGACTTAAGCTCCAGGAACTGCGTGGCATCGTCCGGGATGATGCGGTATACCAGACCGTCCAAGCGCGGGCGGCCTTCGAAATATTCGGGATTGTATTGAAGCACGATGCGGCTGCCGGGCTGCCAGCTCTTGAATACATAGGGCCCGGTGCCCACCGGCGCTCGCGCAAGCGTGGACGTGGTGATGTCCTGGCCCTTCAACAAGTGCTCGGGCAGCACGCTCATGCCCCAGCTGATCAAGGCCGGCGCAAAAGGCTTATCGTAGGAAACCTCGATGGTGTAATCGTCCAGCAGCCGCACCGTTTTGACCTGCTTGAAGTCGCCGGCATAGGCCGTGGGGGTCTTGGGGTCGATCACGGTCCGGTAGGTGAAGAGCACGTCGCGGGCCGTGAAAGGCTTGCCGTCGTGCCAGCGGACATTTTTGCGTAGATGAAAACGGATCAGTTTGCCGTCCTGTTCGATGTCCCACTTCTCGGCCAGGTCGGGAACGACCGTGAAGTCCTTGTCGTACTTGACCAGGCCGTTGTAGATCAGCCCGGCTACATCATGCGAAGAGGAGTCCGAGGCCAGGATGGGGATTAGGTTGGAGGCGTCTCCAATGGAGGCCTCCATGAACACATCGCCGTAGGCCGGGGTGTTCGATTCGGCGCGCTGGGGCGCCTTGTTATTCTCCTTGGAGCATGCTATGAAACTCAGCAGTATTACCATGGCCGCTACGATAAGTGTTTTTGTTATTTGCCGCATGGCTCAACAGGATAGCAGAACGGCCATGTTTGGACAAGCCGTGATATGGATATGACAGGAGTACCCAGGATAGTGGGAAAGAACTTTTATGCGGACCTGCACGTGCACTCCCGGTTCTCGCGGGCGACCAGTCGCGAACTCAATCTGAGAGCGCTGGCACAAGGGGCGTTGCGCAAAGGGATCGCGGTACTCGGCACGGGTGATTTCACCCATCCGACCTGGATGTCCGAGATCGAAGAGCAGTTGGTCGAAGCGGAACCGGGTCTTTTAAGGCTTAAAAGCGACCTCGACATGCGTTTCATGCTCACGGCCGAGATCAGCACCATCTATAAACAGGGGGACAAGGTACGCAAGGTCCATCACCTCCTGGTGGCCCCCGATCTTGATGCGGTGCGGTCCATCAACAAGGCGCTGGCAAGGATCGGAAACATCGTTTCGGACGGGAGACCCATCCTGGGGCTGGCGTCGCGGGATCTCTTGGAGATCGTGCTTCAGGCCGACCCCAAAGCCTACCTGATCCCGGCCCATATCTGGACGCCCTGGTTTTCCGCCCTGGGGTCGAAATCGGGATTCGACTCCATCGCCGAATGCTACCTGGATCTCGAGCCCTATATTTTCGCGGTCGAGACCGGTCTGTCGTCCGACCCCCTCATGAACCGCCGGGTCAGGAGTCTGGACCGCTATCACCTGGTCTCCAACTCCGATGCCCATTCGGCCGAGAAACTCGGCCGCGAGGCCACGGTCTTCACCTGTGAACGGGATTACGACGCCATCCGCACGGCCCTGCAGACGGGCGCGGGCCTTGAAGGCACGGTCGAGTTCTTTCCCGAGGAGGGCAAATATCACCTGGACGGCCACCGCGACTGCTCCATCGTGCTGGAACCGGAGGAGACCGAACGCTTGAAGGGCCGCTGCCCGGTATGCGGCCGTGCGCTCACGGTCGGGGTCTTGAGCCGCGTGCATGCCTTGGCCGACCGTCAGGATGGAGAGCCCACTACGGCCAGGCCCTTTTATTCAGCCATACCGCTTACGGAGATCCTGGGCGAAATCCTGCAGGTCGGTCCGGCCTCGGGCAAGGTGAAAGTCCTGTACGAAAACCTTATCCGCAAACTGGGTCCCGAGCTTATGGTCCTGCTCGAAGCTCCTCTCGACGATATCCGCCGGGCGGGCGGCGATACTTTGGCCCTGGCGATCGAACGCATGCGCTTAGGTAAGGTGCACAAGCAGGCCGGCTTTGACGGCCAGTTCGGACGCATCCGCGTCTTCCTGGACAGCGAGATCGACCTGCTCTTCGACACCAAGCCGGTGCGCCGCAAGGTCAAGGCCTGCGCCGCGCCGGAAGCGCAAGCCGCCGCGGAACAATCCGGTACCGGCTCGGGATTCAATGCCGCTCAGAGCCGGGCCATCGGCTTCGGCGAGGGCTCCCTGATCGTGATGGCCGGGCCCGGCACGGGCAAGACACGCGTCCTGACCGAACGCATCCGCGCCCTGCGTGATAAGGGCGCCCAAAGCATCCTGGCCGTTACCTTCACCACCAAGGCCTGCGAGGAGATGCGGACCCGTCTGGATGACGACCGCCCGGAGGTGACGACCTTCCATGCCCTGGCGGCCCGGATCATCCGTGAAACGGGGCAGAGCTTCACGATCGCGGATGATGACCTGCTCGCGGGCCGCATACCGATAGCCCTCGAAGATCTCTTCTATCGCCAGAGCACCATGCAGGCCCTGGATCCGGATCTGAGAGCCGCGCTGGAGGAGTTCAAAGCCCAGGGGTACTATACCTTTGAAGGGCTTATCATCGAGGCCATGCGTATCCTGGAAACGGATTCGGCTCCCGCCTGGGACCATATCCTGGTGGATGAGTTTCAGGACATCAACCCGCTGCAGTATGCCTTTCTCAAGCTCCTGGCGCGCGCCTCCTCAAGCCTGATGGTTATCGGCGATCCCCATCAGGCCATTTATAGTTTCCGAGGCGGCAACCCCAAAGCCTTTGACGATTTCGCGGGCGATTACCCCGGGTGCGTGCGTATCGACCTAAGCGATACCTATCGTCTGACCCGTACAATCGCACGGGCGTCCAACGCCCTGATCGAGCGTGAAAGCATCGTCAGTCCGCGCGAAGGTTCGCCGATCAAAGTGGTCGAGGTCTCATGGCCGCCGCGCTTTATCGCGGCTGAGATCGAGACCCTGCTGGGGGGCTTGAGCCACGGCACGGTCCACAAAGCCAAGCAGGAGCTCGCGCCCTCGCGCATCGCCGTGATTGTACGCACCCGCACGCAGGCCATGCCGGTCATGGAGGCCCTTGACAAAGCGGGCGTTCCCTACGATGCCTCCTACGCCAGGCCCATGGCCGAGATGAACGGCATACGCCAGCGGCTGACCCTTCTGGAGGGGGGTGATATCCTGCCCTGCCTAAAGGGAGTGGGCGACAAGACGCTGGCCGCCATTCGCGCCGGAGGCAATCCGGGCGCGGGCGTTACGGCGCTGATCGCACGGGCGCAAGCGTTCCTGGAGACGCTGCCCGAAGACATCAGCAGTCGTATTCAAGCCATGGAGACCTCAGCGCTCTTCAGCCTGCCTGCCCTGGATGCGGACCACGATTTCTATCAGTACGCGCGCACCTTCGGAACGGATGCACTCGGGTTCATGCATTTCTGCCGGCTCCGGCATGACGCGCCGGCGGGCGAGAAGGTGCGGGTCTTGACCGCGCATGCGGCCAAGGGCCTGGAGTTTGACTGCGTGTTCATCGCGGGTACGTTTCCCTTGCCGGATATGCCGTTGTGGGAGGAACGCAACCTCTTCTATGTCGCCATGACCCGGGCCAGGGACCACCTGTATATCTGCGCCAATGGGCGGTTCAGCGCCTGCCTTCCGCGGGAGTTCATAGAGCTGTATAAAGAACGCCTGAAAACACGCACGGAACAGATGACGCTCTTTGAGTAGGGGACTCATATGGCCTTGACCACCACCGATATTCTGTATTTGTTCCTGCTGATTGTCCTGTTCATCCTCTCGGCCTTTTTCTCCGCCAGCGAGACGGCCCTCATGCGCACAAACCGCTATCGTATCCGCCACATGGCAGAACAGGGCGATCACGAAGCGCAGAGACTCGCCACCATCCTCAAGACACCCGACAAGATCCTGGGGGCCATCCTCTTAGGCAACAACTTCACCAACATCCTGGCCTCGGCCCTGGCCACGGCCGTCTTCATCGCCGTATTCGGGGAACGCGGCATCATCTATGCCACGGTGGCCATGACGTTGCTGCTGCTGGTCTTCTGTGAGGTCATCCCCAAGACGCTGGCCTCCTATCGCGCGGACGAGATTTCACGCCTGGTGGCCTTGCCCATGCAATGGGTCATCCGGGCCTTAAGCCCCATCGTGCGACTGTTGAACCTCATATCCACGGGGGTCGCCGGCCTCCTGGGCGTGGATATAAGCAAGATCGACCATATCACCGAGCAGGACATCGGCTCGGCCATCGTGGTGGGGACCAAGGACGGTTTTATCAAGGAGCCCAAGGCCAAGATGCTCATGGGCATCCTCGACATGGAGTCGGTGCCGGTGCGCAAGGCCATGATACCCATCCATGACGTTGATGCCATCGCGATCGACGCCTCTTTCGAAAAGATCGTGGAGACGGCCGTCAAGAAGAACTACAGTCGTTACCCGGTCTATGATGGGGCAATCGATAATATCCTGGGGTATTTCCATATTCGCGACGCCTGGCAGTATATCGACCGGCGTGAGCAGTTCACCGTGCGCTCCAGCCTGCGCGAGGCCCACTTCGTGCCTGAAACCAAGTCCGTCTTGAAGCAGTTGATCGATTTCCAGCAGGGGCACATTCACATGGCCTTTGTGGTGGACGAGTTCGGCACGGTCAAGGGTGTCATCACGCTGGAGGATATCATCGAGGAGATCACCGGCGACATCACGGACGAGCACGACGCCGTGCTCGCGACCATCGTGCCGGTGGGAACCAGAAGTTTCCTGGTGCGGGGCAACATCGGCCTGCGTGATCTGGGACGATTTATCGTGCATGATTTCCCGGCCGATCTCGATACCCTTTCCGGACTGATCTATTCCGTGCTGGATCGCATCCCTGACGAAGGCGAAACCGTACGTTGGGAGGATCTGAGCCTACGCGTGGAGCGGATGCGCGGCAACCGCATCACGCGCGTGCGGGTGAGTATCGAAGCCTGAGGACAGCGCCTGTTCAGGCGGCGTATTTGTTCACATACTGCTCTATGAGCTTAAATTTCTGCACCTTGCCGCTGGCGGTCATGGGGAAGGTCTCCACGAATTCCCAGTAATACGGAATCTTATGCCGCGCGATCTTGCCCCGGCAGAAACGCTCAAGGTCATCGGCGCTTGCCGTTTCTCCTTCCTGGAGTCTGATCACGGCCAGAATTTGTTCTCCGTATTTTCGGTCAGGGACCCCCACGACATAGACGTCGTTGACCTTGGGGTGGTGGTGCAGAAATTCCTCGATCTCACGGGGATAGATGTTTTCGCCCCCGCGGATGATCATCTCCTTGATGCGGCCGGTGACCTTGAAATACCCCTGTTCATCCATGGTTCCGAGATCGCCGGTATGCAGCCAGCCGTCATCGTCGATGGTTTCCATGGTGGCCTCGGGCATCTTATAGTAACCAAGCATGACGCAGGGGCTGCGGGTGACGATCTCCCCCTGACTTCCGGGCGGCAGCTCGCGGCCGCTGAAGGGATCGACGATGCGCCCCTCGATGCCGGGCAGAAGCCTGCCGACCGTTGATACACGGATCTCCAGCGGATCGTCACGACGCGTCATGGTCATGACCGGGGAGCTCTCGGTTTGGCCGAAGGCGATCACGATCTCTGGGCAATGCATCTTTTCACGCACCGCTTGCATTACCTCCACCGGACAGGGGGCGCCTGCCATGATGCCCGTACGCAGGCTGGCGTAGTTGTATTGGTCGAAATCAGGGTGGCTGAGCATGGTGATGAACATGGTAGGCACGCCGTTGACGGCGGTGCATCGTTCCTGTTCGATGGTCTTGAGGCCTTTCAGGGCGTCGAAGCCTTCCATGACCACCATGGTGCTGCCGTGGGTGACGCAGTTCAGGGTGCTCATCACGCAACCGAAGCAATGGAACAGGGGCACATGAATGAGCAGGCGGTCTTGGGACGTAAAGCCCAAGACGTCGCCGACCATGCGCGCGTTGTTGATGATGTTGTGGTGGGTGAGCATCACGCCCTTGGGAAAACCGGTGGTGCCGGAGGTATATTGCATGTTGATGACATCATGGGTATTCAGGGACTGTCCACGCTCGATCAGTTCCTGGTCCGTAATCGAGTGGGCTTGGCGCAGGATTTCCGCAAAGCAGAACATCCCCGGGGTCTCCTTGCGCCGGCCCAGGTAGACCACGTTTTTCAAAAAATGCAGTTTGTCCGACTTGAGCTTGCCGGGCGGCGACCATTTGAGCTCGGGAGCGATCTCACGGATCATGTCGTAAAAGCTTGTGTCCCGGTAGCCTTCTATGAGGACCAAGGTGGTCGATTCCGATTGGGACAGAATGTATTCGAGCTCGCTGGTTTTATAATTGATGTTGATCGTTACCAGCACGGCGCCGATCATACCCAGGCCAAACTGCAGGTGGACCCATTCCGGTAGATTGGTGGTCCATACGCACACCCGATCTCCCTTTTGCACGCCTAAGGCCATAAAGCCTTTGGCTACGGTCCGACAGGCATCATAGAATTCCCCGTAGCTTTGCTTTAGACCGGTGTCGGGGAATATCAGGGCTTCGCCGTCCGAATACCGTCCGGCGATATCTTGCAGGAGTTCCGCCATGGTGAGGTTCTGAAAATCGTTCATCTCTCCACCCCTCAAGCTTTTATCCTTTAAGCGCGGTAGACGTGCATCGAAGGCATCCGATGCATGTCATGCATTGATATGCAAATCAAAAGCCAAGGCGAGCACCCGGCATGATTTTATGAAGAATGGCATGAATACTCGATTGGGAGGTATAAATGATTCAGGCAGAGTATGTATCCGCAGGGCAGGTATATGGTATGCGTGCCCTTAGTTATGGTGTCGGTGTACTAGCATGCATACCCGAGACTAAGGGAGAGGGCTTAGAGTTCGTAAATGGTTTCGTCGATCTGGGGTGTGGATTCCCGGCGATACTTTTTCGCCGCAGAGCCGGGGGCGAAGGGGTCTTCGCCGTCCAGGATATCGCCCATGTCTTTCTCGATCTGTTCGATATCATCGCCGCGTTCCATACGCGTCAAGGCCTCCTCCATGCCATCGCCCAGGGGCAGTCCGGCCGCCTGGCTGAGCTTGCGCAGGAGCAGGGCCGCCTGACGCGGATCGCTTTCGTTGAGGCCTTCGGCCTGGCTGGCCAGCATGGCCATGGCCTTTTCCATGCGCGACTCATCGATGTCCGGCAGGCCGTCCGTTGCCGCGGAAGCTTTGCCGGAGGTGGTAAAGAAAACCGAGACTTTGCGTTTCAGGGGCACGTCCTTGCAGCGCGGACAGGTGGGGATCTTCTCCGTATTCACACGACGCGAGAAGAAATTGTAGATCGTATTGCACCCTCGGCAATAGAACTCATATATGGGCATCCCACACCTCTCTTAAAAAATCCTAAGGCCATAAATCGGGGTAAAAATCAAGGGAGACCTATGCCTCGTATTATTTTGAGAAAAAAGACTGCAAGACCAACGCCTTGATTTTCAGGCTGAAGCGGTCCAGACCATACCCGCCTGCCACAGGGCCTCCCGATCCGAACAGGGAGTGGGTGAGGGTGGCGTCGGGGTTCGCGGGGTCGAAGGATACGGCATGCAGTCGTTTATGACCGTGGCCTGCATTCACGGACAGGGTCCGACCGATATGGGTGTGAAAGACGCCCGACATGTAGGGCGATTCGTGGATGTGTCCGTGCAGGGTCACGAGCGGTTGGCGCGCTAAGATGAATTCGCCGATGGCGCGGCTGCCGATTGCACGACCGTTGTGCAGCGTATCCAGACCTGAATCGAAGGGTGGGGAATGGAAGAGGCAGATGGTATGTTCAGGATCGTGTATGCTCAAGCCGGCAAGCTCCTCCTGGATGCTGGAGTGGCGCCGGATATATGCGCCATCGGCCGTGGGTTGGATGCCTTGGGGGGTGCTGATGCAGGCATAACGGCTCGGCACTGCTCCGTCCAAGGGGTTGTCGCGACGGACATAATCCTTGACCCAGAAGGATGAATCGGTAACACAGGCGTACCCTACGAAACAGTATCCCTGGAGGCAGGCCTGATACAAGTGCAGGTTGACGGCTCGCGGCACCGTGGCGGCCAGGTGTTCCATGGCGATGACCCAATCGTGGTTGCCGGGTATGTAGAACACGCGCGTGCCAGGATGGGAGCCCATGAATTCGTTCAAGAGGGGCGCCAAGGTGGTGTCGATAAACTCTAGTTGGTTCTGAAGTCCGGCATTGAAATCAATGCCGCCGGAGAAGAGCGGGGAGAAGCCGCCGAGCTTGGTCGGCAGCAGATCGCCGCCCAGCAGGAGGCAGTCGCTGCCAAGCTTGTGGGCCAGGCTCAAAAGCTCGCCATAGTGGCGTGCTTGGCCATGCAGGTCGGAGGCGAAAAGTATGTTCATCGTTTTTTTACAAATAATTTACAAGCCTTGGCTTGAAATATTCAGATATTCTAGCATAATTAGGTCTCAGAGAGGAACAGCAAATGCCAAGACTCGTTGACATTGTCATGTCGGCCTGGACCATGGTGACCACCATTGCCTATACTATCGTGCTCGGAATCCCCACGATCTTCGTATCGATGGTGAGCAGGACGGGTCGGGCTCCTTTCAAGATCGGCAGACTCTGGGGATGGCTGATCATGAAAACCAACCGGGTGAAGATTCAGGTAGTGGGGATGGAAAAAATTGTCATGCAAAAGTCATATGTCTTCATTTCCAACCATGCCAGCAACCTGGACCCGCCGGCCATTATCGTGGGCTTGAAGCAGCCGCTGCGTTTCGTGGCCAAAAAATCACTGGCCAAGATCCCGATATTCGGTTGGGCGGCCAAGTTGGCGCACATGATCTTTATCGACCGTACCGACAACGCCAAGGCCGTCGAAGTTATCAACAAAGCGGTCAGGGATCTCAGGGATGGCATCAGCGCCTTCTTTTTTGCCGAAGGCACCCGCAGCATCGATGGTATGCTCAAGTCGTTCAAGAAGGGTGGGGTGGTGCTGGCGCTTAAGGCCAAGCTGCCCATCATCCCCATCACGATTGTCGGCAGCCATGCGCTGCTGCCGAAAAAAGCCATGCGCATTCGGCCGGGCGAGATCAAGATCATCGTCGGCGACCCGATCGATACCACGCCGTATACCGAAGCCGACAAGGACCTGCTGGTGAATAAAGTCAGGGAGGTCATCGCCGATACGCTCCAGCGCTCGGGTGAACTCTGTCGGGCGGGTTTTAGGAAGGTGAGGGACGATACCGGCCTTTAGTTCGCAGTCGGGCGCCGGCGTTCGGGGCCCGGAGATATCCGTTTCAAGGCGTGATGATCAGTCCGCCGACGATCTCTTTAAGCTCGATCTCGAAGATCAGGGGCACGCCAGCCAGAGGGTGGTTGGCGTCCAGGGTGATAGTATCGTTGGTGACTTCGGTCACCATGACGGGCATGGCATGTTCGTTTTCATCCACCAGGTGCAGCTGCATGCCGATCTCCGGTGCGATGTCCCCAGGGAAGTTTTCCCGCGGCATGACCAGGACCAAGGTGTCGTAATGTTCGCCGTAGCCGTCTTCGGGATTGATGGTCACGGTTTTTTTATCGCCCGTCTGCATTCCGAGCACGGCTTTTTCAAAGCCGGGGATGACTTGCTCACCACCCAGCTTGAATTCGAGCGGCTCATTTCCCGACGAGGTGTCGAAAATTTCACCGCTTTCGTAACGTCCCGTGTAGTCCACCCGTACTGTATCGCCCTGTTGTGCCGTCCGATTCATGTATGCCCCCCAGATTGTTTGAAAACGGATGTCAACGCTAGCAGATATGGCATGACAAAGCAAAAGAATAGTTATTGAGGATTATGAACAACCATATGGGAGATTGATTGACTTTCCTTGGCGTTGCCCTATAATGGAATCCAAGTGTATACGTAAATCAAGGAGGTAGCATGCGAGCACAGGTAAAATTGGACGTAAGCAAGCGCACCACCATGAGAAAGAAGGTTAATGCATTACGACGTCAGGACATCATTCCGGGCGTGATCTTCGGGAAAGGATTCGAACCGTTGCCGATACAGGTGCGATATAAGGATTTCGAGCTGCTGTATAAGAAAATTCACGGCGCATCGATGTTTGACCTCAATGTCGAAGGTGAATCGATGAAGGTCTTGGTTCATGCCCTCCAGAGGGATAAATTGAGCCATAGAATAAGGCACATTGATTTCCATAAGGTGGATCTCAAGGAAAAGGTTAGCGTGGAGGTCCCCCTGGTTCTGGTAGGCCGGTCAGCCCTTGAGGATGACGGCCTGGGGGTGGTAAGTCAACAGGCCATGACCTTGCATGTCAAATGCCTGCCTAAGGATATTCCGGGCGAGATCGAGGTTGATCGCGCCCTGGTTCAAACCAAGGAAGGCGTAATTCATGTCTCCGACATTAAGCTGCCCAAGGGTGTATCGTTGGCGGGCGAATCTGAAAAAGAACGCATTCTGGCCGCATTCATGGTTGCACGGGCGGCGGAGGCGAAGCACGAGGAGGCTGCGCCTCAGGAGGAGCCCACGGAGCCGGCCGCGTAACCGATTTTATGCTTGATCAGACGGACTGTTAAGGTCGGACAAGGAACGTTCGATAGGGTATATGGGTGAAAGTTGTAAGGAAACCGCAAGGTTTGAGCTGTTTTAACGATGCATGAGCATGCAGGTATAGGAGACGCTATGAGTAGAGATAGAACGCTTTGTCCCATTTGTGCTTGGAGAGGTGATTGCAACAAGAAATTCAGCTCCGGAGATAGCATGAATTGCCCCGATTTCAGCCGCGATGTCACCATCAAAGCTTCGGCGGACGAAGAGCCCAAGGACGCCAAGAAAGAGGAAAAGAAGCCCAAGAAGGGCTTGTGGCCTATCTGACTAGCCTCGCGTGAGCGTGGTATAGGTCAGGAGCGTCCCCTTTTTCTTGATGATCAAGGCCAGAAGCATGTCGTTCTGGAACGTGATGTCCATGCAGTAACCGAGCGAGGTCTTATACAGGATGCGTTCTTCGAAATCTTCACCTGACCAGGTATAGGCGCGAATCTGACAGGACTTATAAATCTTGCCGCTTTCGAGCACGCCGAAGAGGCCGGCATTGTTGTCGATGGTCATGACCATGCCTTGCCAGACCATAATGCGCGGCGGTAAGTAGTAATACTGCGTGCGCGTCCTTGAATCATCAGAATCCACGGATCCGGGCGCTACGAGATAATCCTCCTGCAGGCTTATGGGCAGCGTGGCAAAGCTTGCCTGAGATGACCAGACGACTTCATTCGCATTGGCAATCCTCAGTTTACCCATTGAATTGAAGGTGATGATCTCAGGCCCCGGATTCTGAGGGTCAACGTCTTGGATCGTGGTGGCAATGATATCCGTGCCGGCCGGCGGAATGACCGGCCTGCCCTCAAGCGCTGTGGCCACGGACCAGCGGTTGGCCTGGAACGTGATATCCGGGGCGATCTTGAGCACGGAAGAGATAAGTCCGTCCCCCGCCGGAACCACCGCGCTGTTCCATTTCTGAGCGGTACGGCCATCGGTTATCCGATAGGAAATGAGCTGGTCCGCTTCGTTGAGCAGGAAATGATTATCGTGTCTGGTAATGGCAATGATCGATCCTTGATAGGACGATATCCTCAAGATCGTGTCCTTGTCCGGGATCTTCCACCAGACCGCGGGCTTGTCGCCCTGGAGCTTGTAGATGGCGCTGCCGTCGGCGACGAAAACTGAATCGTCCAGCGTAGTAATTGAGGTCAGAAGGAAGGGCAGCTCGATGGTTTTTGCCGCGGATCTCACGGACGGGGCCTTGAGGGCCGCGGCCGGGACTGCGCGCGGGCCAAAGAGGGCCGCGATCATCTCATCGATTGTGGGTGAGAGCGCATCCGCGCCCGAAATATCCTTATGGTAGCCCTTGGGGGGTACAACCGCCAGGATGGCGTCGAACGAAAGGCTTGTTCCCAGCTGGGAGATGGTGACCGTGAGGTTGCCGGGGGTGGAGAGATCGACCCCTCGGGCGATAAGACGCGCCTGCAGGCTCTGTTCTATGCCGGGTTTGAGCTTGACGAGATCGTCGGGCCCGTTGACCTGCACCGTGGCGTCAAATGCCATGAGCCGTAAAGGGAATAAAAAAAACAGGGCCGCTATGAACACCGTAGACAATCGTTTCATGCCCGCTCCTTTTTTTTGACCTTACCATCTTATAACATGGGGAGTAGGTCATGATAAAGAATTAAACTGTAACGATGAGATCGAAACGGTTTAGTAAGCCCACCTAAAGTGGATTTAGCCTGATGACGATAAGCATCATCAGGAGCGGGGCTATATGAGAAGATACAATGTCTATGCATCCATGTCCGGCAACGGCAGGTTCGAGCTCATTAAGGATAACAACCTCCCTCATGGCAATCAGGAGATGGAATACTGGGCGGAATGCTTCACTTGGGAGGATTTGAAAAAGGTGATCCCCTATTTCCGTGCCCGGGGATGGAAAGTCTTGGTCGAGCCGGTCGAAGAGGAGGACGCCTACGGCAAGATGCACATCTACGCGTTTACCTATGGCGTCAACCATGATATTCAACTGCTCGATGTCATGGGGATCCGGGTTATCATGGCCCGTGATATTACCATACCCAAGGTGATGAAAGATTCTTTTACGCCAAGGTATTGACTTATCTTTTTTTGCCATTAATAATTTTATACAGTTATCAATTCACAGGAGGTAATCAGGATGAGCACCCTTACAAAAAGTGGCATTATCGATGAAATCGTTCTAGACACTGGTTTATCACGCAAAGAGGCTTCGGAGGCGATAGAGACGTTTATTGATATCATCAAGGGTCAGCTCGAGGAAGGGCAGAGTGTTTCGATTTCGGGTTTCGGAAAGTGGAAGGTGCGGGATAAAAATGCAAGGCGGGGTCGCAATCCGCAAACCGGAGAGGAAATCATCATAACCCCGCGCCGCGTGGTCACCTTTTCCCTATCGAATGTCTTACGGGCGAAACTGACCGATACGAAAGGAAAATAGTCCGGACGACAACGGCTTTAGCAAGAAGGAGTCGATCTATAACGAGAGCAGGCGGGGATGGTCCCTCCGCCTGCTCTTTTTTAAAACGTAGGTGTTCTGTCAGTTTCCTGGCTCAATGGCCTCGGTGGGGCACACTTCCGCGCATGCGCCGCAATCCGTGCAGAGTTTGGCATCGATGACATATTTATCGTCGCCTTCGCTGATTGCATTGACGGGGCATTCCTCCACACAAGTACCGCATGAGATACATTCGTCCGTGATCTTATATGCCATGGGTTTCCTCCTTAAGGCTTGTTTGATTCATGCAGCTATAAGAAACGGTTACAAAAAGCAAGCCATTTTTGGCGTTGACCGCACCCTGCGATATCTGTATGTGTCGGAGATGTGGAGGTGCTCATGGAATTTGTCGACCTCATGCAGCAAAACGCCAAGGAAATCGCCCCGGGATATCGCGCCTGCTACGTTCACACGGGAAATGTCACGCTCCAGTACTGCACGATCACGGCCGGCTCGCCCATGCCTGAGCATGCCCATCCCCACGAACAGGTCAGTACGCTCATACGGGGGCGTTTCGAAATGATCGTGGAAGGCAAGACCGTACTTCTGGAGGAAGGATCTGCGCTCGTTATTCCGCCCAACGCCCGTCACTCCGGCATGCCCCTGACCGACTGCTACATCATCGATGTCTTTTTCCCCTGCCGGGAGGATTTTCTTGCCGGAAGATGACCCGCTCAAGGTCCTGCATGAGAGACCTTATTTCTTCGATGAGGGTCTCAAGTTCGCGTGCCGCCAATGCGGCGCCTGCTGCAACGGCGCGCCGGGCGTAATCTATGTGTCGGCCGGCGAGATAGCCCCAATAGCGCAATTTATGGATGTGGATAAGGACGTCTTTATCGCGCACTGTCTGTATCCCTTTCAGGATAGCTACAGCATCCGCGAGGATGAGACCGGCCGCTGCATATTCTATGAGAACGGCTGCGCCATCTATCCGGTCAGGCCGATGCAATGTCGAACCTTTCCCTTCTGGGTCCAGAACCTCCGTTCGATCCAAGACTGGCGCAGGGTGGCGTCCGGTTGTCCCGGCATCGGCAAGGGCCATCGCTACACCAAGGAAGAGATCTTCAAGATCCTCGAATCATCATACGAGCTCTACCGGGTCGTCAAGGATCTGCTTCCATGACTGTGCATGGTCATGACCTGAGGCGAGCCCTTGCTGGAACATTGCCCTTGACAGGAGAGGGGTGATCATGTAGAGAGTGAGCAATCGCTCACTAAGGAGATTCCATGGCGCGTGCCACCTTTAACCGCATTCCGCCCGAGAAGCAGGCGCTTGTCCTGGACGTAGCCAACCGCGAGTTCGCCGAACACGGGTACCACAAGGCCAACATCAATACCATCGCCTCCAAGGCCGGCATCTCCATCGGCGCCATGTATAAATATTTTGCCAACAAGGAGGACCTGTTCTGCGAGGCGCTCGAGTGGGGAGTGCGTTTCATACGGGATACCTACGAAGGGGTGGAGCATGCCTCCAACGACCCGTTCGAGAAAATCCGCACCATGTTCTTGAAGGTTCTGGATATTGCCCGCGAACGGCCGCAGGCATTGCAGGTCTACATGGCCCTCCTGGGCTCCAACATGGATGACTTCGCGCAGCGTTACGCCAACATCATCGAGGATGTCGGCCATACCTATCTGAAACATATCATACTCCAAGGCCAGCAGGATGGTTACGTCGACAAGGATGTTGATGTCGGCGCGCTTATTTTTTTCCTGGACAATCACCTCATGATGTTTGCGTTTTCGCAAATCTCACTCTATCTCAAGATCAGACAGGAGACCTTCCTGGAAGGCAGCGTTAATCAGGAACGTGTCATCGACGAGACCATCCGGATCTGCAAGCGCATGTTCGGGACTGATCGGGCCCAAGGCCCGAAAACTTAGGCAGAGGAGGACTGCATGCCGCTATCACAAGAAGAGATCAGGGGTTTGGAGCGCAAGGCATGGGATATCCGCAAGAGCATCATTGAGATAACGTTCACCTGCGGCGGCTCCCATCTGGGAGGATCGCTTTCACAGACCGATGTGCTCGTCGCGCTCTACTACAAGTATCTGAACATCGATCCGGCCAGGCCCGACTGGGAAGACCGCGACCGTTTCATCCTGAGCAAGGGCCACGGAGGGGTCGGCTGGGCGGCCGTGCTGGGCGACAAGGGCTACTTCGACAAGGCCCTGCTCAAGAACTTCAACAAGACCGGCAGCCCCTTCGGCATGCACCTGGATAGCCTCAAGGTCAAGGGCTGCGACGCCTCCACCGGCTCTCTGGGCCATGGTCTGGCCATCGCCACCGGTCTGGCCATCGGCGCCAAGCTCCAGGAAAAGACCTTCCGTTCCTATTGCATGATGGGCGACGGCGAGCTCTGCGAAGGCTCGGTCTGGGAGGCCGCCATCCTGGCTGGACACCATAAGCTCGACAACCTCACGGCCTTTGTCGACCGCAACAAGCTCATGATCGACGGCCCTACCGAGCAGATCACCACCCTGGAGCCCCTGGCCGACAAGTTCAAGGCCTTCGGCTGGGAAACCCTGAACATCGACGGCCACGACTTCGCCGCCATCGGCGGCGCCATTGAGCAGGCCTGGACCGTCAAGGACAAGCCCACCGTGATCATCTGCAATACGGTCAAGGGCAAGTGCGTGGAGCTGATGGAAAATCAGCCGCAGTGGCATTACGGCGGACTCAACTCCGACCTGCGCGATCAGGCCCTGGCCTGCATCGATAGCCACTATAAGACCATTCTGGGATAAGGAGGCAACAATGGCTGAAGGTATGTCATGGTCGGTAACGGATGGCGATAAGCTCACCCAGGCGGAGATCTACGGCGAAGTCTTGTCCCAGTTGGGAGACAGGTATCCTGATATCGTGGCGATCACGGCCGATCTGGCCACATCCACCAAGATCGGGCGTTTCGGCAAACAATACCCCAAGCGTTTCATCAATGTGGGCATTGCCGAGAACTCCATGTTCGGCCTGGCCGCCGGTTTGGCCCTGGCGGGTTTGAGACCGGTGGTCTCCACCTTTGCGGTCTTTACCGCGCTTAGGAGCGCCGAGCAGGTACGCACGGACATCTGCTACCAGAACTTGAACGTCAAGATCATTTCCACGCATGCGGGCATCTCCTTCGGGCAGGCCGGAAGCACCCACCACTGCACCGAGGATCTAGCCGTCATGCGCTCTTTCCCCAACATGACCGTCATCGCCCCGGCGGACGGCATCGAGACCGGCAACGCCGTAGCCGCGGCCATGGAAATAAACGGGCCGGTCTATATCCGCATCGGACGCGGATTCGAGCCACCCGTGTACAAGGAACAGAACTACGGCTTTGCCATCGGCAAGGCCATCACCATGCGCGACGGCAAGGATATCACCTTGATCGCCTGCGGCGTGGGCGTGCTGCAGGCCATGCGCGCGGCCGAGGTGCTCGACAAACAAGGACTTTCGGCGCGGGTGATCAACATGCACACCATCAAGCCCATCGACCGTGATATTATCCTGAAGGCCGTGCAGGAGACCCGCCGCATCGTCACCATCGAAGACCACAGCATCATAGGCGGACTGGGAACCGCCGTCGGCGAGGTCATTGTCGAGAGCGGCAAGGCCTGCGGCTTCAAGAAGCTGGGCGTCCCGGACTGTTTCTCCATCGTGGGCTATCCCGAAGATCTCTACCACCACTACAAGTTCGACGCCGACGGCATCGTGGAGACGGTGGGCGAGCTCATGCGCCGCGAGATCGAAGAGGACGAAGACTGGGAAGACGAGGCCTAGGGGAGGACGGTCATGGCAGACAAGGTCATGCTCACCAATCGCATCATCCTGCGCTCGATCATGCCGCTCTTCAAGGTGCTCTACGAGGCGGACAAGACCCCCATCAAGAAGCTTCTGGCACGTTTCGACGGTGTGATCCAGCTGTATGTCAAGGGTACGGAAACCGGGGCCTACCTTGAATTCAAGGACGGCTTACTGGATGTCATCCAGGGACTGCACCCCAGGCCCGACATTACACTGCCTTTCAAGCACGCCGAGGGCATGAACGCCATGTTCACGGGCGGCGTGCCGGTCTTCGGCGGTTTTCCCAAGGGTTTATGGAAACTGCCCCTGCTCGTCAAACTGATCATGCTCTTCCTGGGCCTGTTGCTGCTCATGCCCAATGTCAACCCTAAGGACCCTGAAAAACGCCTGCTCAAGGTCACACTCATCATGTACATGGTCACCAATGCCTTGAGCCAGCTCAACAAGGGCGGGGATGAGGATATGCAGTTCTGGACCTCCAAGCAGCCCGACCGCATTTATCAGATGTCCGTGGAACCCGGCGGCCCGGCGGCCTATCTGCGCGTCAAGGGCGGCAAGACCAAGGCCGGGCGTGGCTACTATGCCCGCAAAGCGCCCTTCGTGCATATGCAGTTCAATGGCCTGGACGGCGCTTACAAGGTGCTGGCGGAGGGCAAGGACACCCTGCGCGCCACGATCGACGGCGACGTGAAGCTGGTGGGCTCACCCGAATACGCCGGCACCATGGGATCCTTCATGGTGCGTATTCAGGACATGCTCATGCCTGCGAAATAGCCATACGCTTAAGGGGGGGCTCGGCGCGGCGCCGGGAAGCCCCCCCTCATCTTCAAAAAATCTTTTCAGTATTCACTACATATGGTAGGTTGGCCTAGTAGTCGGTCCTGAAGTCACTGGGGCTGGCACATGAAATAATTTTTATTCGGTTATGCGTGATGAGGGGGTCGCATGCGCGATTTTCATGCCAAGAATGTGTATATAACCGGTGGTTCGACCGGGATCGGGTTGTCCTTAGCCCGGCTGATGGCGAAGCGCGGGGCCAATATCATCGTGTTCGCCCGCACCAGACATAAGCTCGAAGCCGCCCTGCGCGAGGTGCAGCGCCGGCGCGTCTCATCGGAACAGCGCTTTGGTTACCGCGTTCTCGATGTGGCCGAGCATACCATGGTGCAGGCGGTCATGGGCGAGGCCGTGCAGACCTTCGGTGCCCCCGATGTGCTGATCAACTGCGCGGGACGAGCCATCCCGCATGCCTTCGAGGATATAACCTTCGCTCAGTTCGACGAGACCATGCGGATCAACCTCTACGGCATCTGGAATACGGTTGCGGCCCTGGTCCCGGCCATGCAAGCCTCGGGTGGGGCAATCGTCAATGTAGCCTCGATGGCCGGTTTTACGGGTGTTTTCGGCTATAGTGACTACTGCGCCTCCAAGTTCGGCGTGATCGGTCTTTCCGAGGTGCTCAGACAGGAACTGCGTCGTGACAAGATAAGCGTGCATGTCCTGTGCCCGCCCGATACGGATACACCCGGTTATGCCGTGGAAAACCTTACCAAGTTACCCGAGACCAAGGCCATATCGGCCGGCGCCCGTATCATGTCACCGGATGAGGTCGCATGGGCCTTGATCAAAGGGATGGCCAGAGGCCGTTTCATGATCATCCCGGGCTGGGAGGGTAAGCTTGCCTATTTCATGAAGCGCCATGTCCCGGCTTTGGTTGACCTGTTTATGAAATCCGCTATCCGTAAGGTGAACCATAAGCGCATCTCATCTTCCGGATCGTAACGTGTAGCAGGCCCAAACCTCAACTAAAACTCCTTGCTTGAAAACCTTCATAAATTATAATATACTTATTTTGACTAATAAGAAGTAATGTTGGGGGTGTTTTTAGCATGTGGGAGGAACAAGCGAGGTACAAGCTCGTAGAGTCGTCTGATTCAGAAACCACCCGAAAGGACATCCTTGAGATAAAGAACAGGCTTTACGAGATCTTTCTCGTGCATGTCGAGACCGGCAACAGCATTCAGCACTGTACCAGCAGACAATTATGGGACATCAAGAATGGGCTGGGCGAGATCCGACGCATCCTGATTCAATATGCGCCGGAAACCAAACGGGCCCGGCCGCTCAAGCTGCTGGAAGAGTACCTGGATGTGCTCAATCTGGCGACCATGCCGTTCGTGTTCGGCAGCGAGAAGCTCTTTTACCCCCGCACACTCTACTCCGAACTCTTTGAAGCCGCCAACGAGGCGGAGTGTCATGACTCGCCCGCGTGGCTCATCGAGCACATGGTAGGATCCCATATCATCTATAACGATGCCGGCTATATCCTGCATGCCACCGGGACCATGGGAGGGTATGACTCAGAGGAGATTATCGGCAAACACTTCGCCCACTTTATCGTGCCCGAGCATCTCCCCGGAGCCACGGAGCAATACGGCAACCTCTTGAAAGGCAAACGCGGATCCCATTCGTACCTCATGCGGCAAAAGGACGGCAGTGAAGACTGGTACACCTCGCACTGCCACCCCTATACCAAGGACGGCAAGCTCATGGTCCTCTCAGCCATTAAACCCGGACAATCCGAGGACTATCTCCAGGATTAGAAAAATAAAGAACGCGAGGATACAAATCATGTTCCGAGATGAAGACGTGCCGGAGTCCAGCTGCAGCGTGAAATCCGATACCAGGCCCGAACTGCTCGAAATCAACCACCGGCTCTTTAATCTCTTTGTCGTGCATCTGGAGACCGGAAATGCCGCCCAGCAGTGCACCAAAGAGCAATTATGGGAGATCAAGCAGGGCATGCAGGAGATCCGCCGCGTGATCATGAAATATGTCCCGGAAGAGAAAAGGCGTGAACCCCTAGCGTTCCTGAACGCGTACTTGAGCGTCCTGGAGTTGGCGACGGCGCCTCTGGTCTTCGGCCGCGAAGGGCTTTTCTATCCACGCCTGTTGTACTCGTCGATCTTCGGAGCCGCCAATGAAGCCGAACGGCAGGACGCGCCCGCGTGGATACTCAACCACATGGTGGGGAAGCATATCATCTACGATGAAACCGGTTATATCCTGCATGCCAGTGGGCCTTTTATCGGGTATGGCAGCGAGGAGATCGCCGGCCGGCACTTTACCGAGTTCATCATTCCCGAGCAGATTCCCCAGGCTCTGCAGAGCTACGCTGGGATCTTCCAGGGCAAGCACGGGTCACATTCCTATCTTCTCAAACATAAGGACGGCGACATTAATTGGGCGACAATGCATTGCCACCCTTACGCCAAGGGCGATAAGCTCATGGTCCTTTCGGCCGTCAAGGAGGGCCGCTTTGAAGACCAGGCCGAGGAATATACGGCCTAGATCAGCGTAAGCGGCCGCCCCTCTCAGGCGCGCACGGTTTTAAGCGACGCCGCCCTGGCTGGCGATAAAGCCTTGCGCCGGTGCCGCGGTATCGGCCGGGGTGCCGGCGATCTTGGACAGATACGCCGCACCCAGCTTGGCGATGTGCTGATCGACGTTGTCGAAGTAATTGAAATGCGTCTGTTCTTCATCGATGATGGTCTCGAAGAGCTTCATGCTGATGCTGTCGCCGTTCTCGCGGCAGACAAGCGCGAACTGGTTGTAGACCTCGATCGTATTGTCCTCGAGTCCAGCGTCGAACGGGAAGATGGCCTCGATCTTTTGACCTTTGAGGACCTTGGCGGCGATGTCGGCCGTGGGCTCGCCGTCCAGTTCCTTGATGCGCTCGGCGAACATCTCGGCATGGCGCATCTCATCGATGGCGATGAGCTTGACCTTGAGCGCCAATTCTCCGTAGTCCATGTTATCAAGATTGTAGTGCTGGTTCATGTACTGGTAGATCGCGTGCAGTTCCATGGAGCGTGCCTTGTTGAGCACCTCGACAACCTTGCCCTTCTTTGACTCTTTGGGATTGCGTGCCATGTCATCTCCTTTCATAACCAGCAATAATCGATATCATTTATTACATGAAAAACAGCAGTACTGACAAGCCGTTTTCGCGTGCGGCGGTGTTTCCCGTATTGACAGGCACGCCTAAGCTCATTCATACAGATACTACTATCTATTTCTATCTATTTTATAGGAGGATATATGGCGTCACCGGCAAGCAAGGTCATGCAAGCCAAGGAGGCCATCAGCACCTTCGTGCATGACGGCGATCATCTGGTGATCGGGAATTATACCGTGGGCACTTGTGCCGAGTTGGTTTTCGAGGTCATCCGGCAACAGAAAAAGGGTCTGACGCTCTATTCACAGTCCGGGGTCTTCGATGTAGAGGTGCTGGTAGCGGGCGGCTGTGTGGAGAAGCTGGTCAGCACCTATGTCTACCGCGCCGGCGGCAAGGAGGGCGGATCGGCGGTCGAACGCGCCTTGCAGGCCGGTACGCTCCAGATGGAAGACTATACCAACTTTCAGTACAATGCCCGCCTGGTTGCCGGCATGCACGGCTTCACCTACATGCAGGTGCTCGAAGGCGCCATGGTGACCGATCTGTTCAAGAAACGCTCTTTTCTGGGCGAGGACAAGTACCGCGTCATCACCTGTCCTTATACCGGCAAGCAGGTCCTCACCGTACCGGCCGCCAACCCGGATGTCTGCATCGTGCATGTGCAGCGGGCCGATCAATTCGGCAACGCCCAGTACTGGGGCGCTTTAGGGAGCGTGGCCGCCGCGGCCCTGGCCAGCAAACGCATCATTATCTCGTGCGAGGAGATCGTTCAGCACGATATCATCCAGTCCAGCCCGCATTTGACCATCATCCCGGCCTACCGCGTGGACGCCGTGGTTGAAATACCCTGGGGCGCGCATCCAACCGAGGTGCTGGGTTACTACAACCTTGACCGCGCCGCCTATGCCAATTTCTTCCTGGCTGACATGACCGGCGAGGGGCTGAAAGCCTGGATGGACGAATGGGTGTATGCCTGTCGCGACCGGCAGGCCTATCTCGATAATTATATCAGCAAGTTCGGATCCCAGGGGCTCGATGCGATCCGCGCCAAGGCCTACTATTCAGCCCCGGCCAATTACGGGGCGGCCTATACCTCATGCTGGGACAACGAGAACCGGGAACGCACCATGGGGGTCACCTTGGCCGAGCTGGAAAAGATCATGGAGGAAAGGGGGTTGCTCTATGGCTAAGCGCTATACGCTCGACGAGCTTTTGATCATCACCGTGGCCCGTGAGATCCGTGATGGCGATCGGGTCATCCTGGGAGTCGGCTTACCGACAACGGCCGGCGCCATGGCCAAGGCCTTGTATGCCCCGCATGCCACCCTGATGATGGAATCCGGGATCATCGACTTTGAGCCCCTGGTGCCGCCCAACCACATCGCCGACGCCAATGCCTGCCGGGGTTTCTCCTCGGCCACGGATTTGTTCTCCATGTTCACCATGACCTACCGCGGCTATGTGGATGTCTGCTTCCTGGGGGTAGGACAGATCGACCGGTACGGGAATATCAATACCACGGTGATCGGCGACTACTACAACCCTAAACTCAGATTGCCCGGTTCGGGTGGGGCCTGCGATTTTCTCTCCTACGCCAAGCATACCATCCTTACCATGCGCGGCGGCGAGTTTGTGGAAAAGCTCGACTACTTCACCTCGCCCGGCTACCTGGAAGGAGGCGACAGCCGCGACAAGAGCGGGTTGTTCCCGGTCGGATCAGGACCATCCATGCTGCTGACCACCAAGGGCGTATTCCGCTTCGACCTCGTGACCAAGGAGCTCTATCTCTCCCAGGTCCATCCGGGGGTGAGTCTTGATATGGTCAAAAAAGACATCCCCTGGGACCTCAAGGTGGCCCAGGACCTTACGGTGACACCCGCGCCCAAGGACGAGGAGATCGATTTCATCCGGCGCTTCGCCCCCACCGAGGCCGTGGGGAGAAAGATGATGTACGAGCTGGGCATGATCAATGCCTTGCGCAAGATGCAGGAGCGGGCCAAGTAAACAAGATGGGACAGAGAATTGAAGGGCAGGGGGATGATTTTGAAAGGAGACGCTATGATAAATCGGGGTTATATGCTCCTGATCCTTGGAATCGTGGTTTTGATCGCCCTGGTGATCTCCGGCGTAGACCCGCATGACCGGCTGACGTGGTTCATGGAAGTGGCGCCGGTGCTGATCGCGGCCCCGATCCTTTTCTATACGTACAAGCGCTTTCCGCTTACCACACTCCTCTATGGTCTGATTACCCTGCACGCGCTGGTGCTCATCATGGGCGGGGCCTATACCTATGCGCGCGTTCCGTTGGGCTTTTGGGTGCAGGACCTCTTCGATCTGGGCCGCAACCCCTACGACAAGCTCGGACATTTCATGCAGGGTTTTGTCCCGGCCCTGGTGGCGCGCGAGATATTCTTACGGGGTAAATATGTATCCGGGACACGTATGGCCGCCTTTCTCGCGGTGTGCGTGGCCATGGCCATCAGCGCGTGCTATGAGCTCGTCGAGTGGTGGTCAGCTCTAGCCCTGGGACAAGGCGCGGATGAGTTTTTAGGTACACAGGGATATCAATGGGACACCCAATCGGATATGTTCTGGTGTTTGATTGGGTCCACCCTGGCGGTTCTCGGCCTTGCAAAGGTGCATGATCGTCAGATGGCGGGGCTCGCCAACGTTACTGAGACGGATCAACGCGCGAGATAAAGACGTTCAGGTCTTATTGAGGGTCAAGGCGGCGTCCGAGGCCCGGATATAGAGAGGGTTCACGTCGGCCTCGGCTTTCTCGGGGCTTTCGCTCGCCATGGCTCCGATCACCGCGGCTTTTGGGTGCCACAGCGCTTCAGGGGCTCGATGAAAATCAGGCCCGAGGTCCCTGGCCAGCAGGTCTGAGTAGAGTTCGAGTCCATTGCCCAGGAAGAGCGTGGGACCCGAGCAATAGTCACGGATTTTTTCAGGCGGGAGGTTGAGGTAGGGGCTTTGACGCTCTCCGGAGGCTGAATAGAGGGCGCAGAAGACCTCGCTCTTTCGGGCATCCATGACGGGCACGATGGGTTTATCGCCGGGCAGGGCCGCATGTACCATGGCGTCTAAGCTGCATATGCCCTTGAGCGGGCAGGCAAGCGCCGTGGCCAGTCCCTTGGCGGTGGCGATGCCGATCCTGATCCCGGTAAAGGACCCCGGACCACGTCCCACGGCGATGAGATCGACATTCGCCGGCGTGCAACCGGCCATGTCCATCAGGGTATCGATGAGCTTCAGGAGCATGCCGGCATGACCGCTGAGGACCTTGAGGTCGAGCTCGGCCAAGATGCGGCCATCGTTCAAGAGCGCCACCGAGCACCGGTCGGTGCAGGTATCCAGGGCCAGGACGGGCATGACTACTTTCCGGCAATGATACGGGCGATGTCGTTGTAGAAGGCGAAGAGCATGAGGAGGATCAGGAGAAAGAGCCCGATCTGCTGGGCGATCTCGCGCGGCCGGTCCTTGATGGGTTTGCCGGTGATGCCTTCGATCAGGAAGATCATGAGATAACCGCCGTCCAATACGGGGATGGGCAGGATATTGATAATGGCCAAGTTGATGCTGATGAAGGCGATCAGCGCCAGGAAGGGCAGGGCGCCGGCCTTGAAGGTCTTGCCCGAGACCTGGGCGATCATGATCGGGCCGCCCAGGCTTTCCTTGAGATTGATGGCGCCGCTGGCGATCTTGGAGAAGGCGATGCCCGTAACCTTGATCACCCACCATGTCTGGCTGAAACCGTACCCGATGCCGGACAAGGGGCCGTAGCGTGTGTTGAACGTATCTCCCGCCGGGCTGATCCCGATGATGGGATGTGTGACGGTTTCGCCATAGATGTTCTTGTCCTTCTTCAGCTGCGGCGTGACATGCACGCGGAACTGGGTTCCGCTGCGCTCGATAATTACATCCACGGGCTTAGCGCCTGATCTTTCAAGCAAGCCCGGTATTTCATCCCAGGCCTTGATCGGCGTTGAGTCGATGGAAATAATACGGTCGCCGTTCATCAAACCGGCCGTGTAGGCCGGGGATTTGTCCTGGATGGTGCCGATCACAGGCGAAAGCGTCGGTATGCCCACCCAGGCGATCAAGGTGTAGATAAGCACCGCCAGTACCAGATTGAAACCCGGCCCGGCCGCCACGATGGCCGCCTTGACCTTGAGCGGTTTGGCCGAGAACGACTTGGCAGGATCGATATGGGTGAGGATATCCTTGTCGCCCTGTTCATCCTCGCCCAGCATCTTCACATAACCGCCCAATGGCAGGGCCGAGAGCAGATACTCGGTTTCTCCCAAACGCTTCTTGATCAGGGCCGGACCGAAGCCCAGCGAAAACTTTAAGACCCCCACGCCGTTGGCCTTGGCCACCAGGAAATGCCCGAGTTCATGAAAGAAGATTAAAATGCCCAATACAATGACAAACGCAATGATGGTTATGAACATGGTATCAATCCTTCCGTAATGCCGCGCGCCTTGCGGTCCAGGTCCAGGAGGTCCTCGGGGCCGGCGATGTGATCATCCCAGAGGGTCTCCAGGGTTTTTTCAACCAGATCGGTAATGCGGTTAAAGGGGATGCGCCTGTCCAGGAAGGCCTTGATCGCGACCTCGTCCGCGGCGTTCATGATGCAGGGGGCGGTCTCCGGGCGCGTCAGAGCCCGGCGGGCGATCCCCAGGGCCCGGAATTTTGTCTCGTCCGGCAGGTTGAACGTCAGCGCCGGCATACGTGAGAAATCGAGCCTAGGCAGGTTGAGATCGATGCGATCCGGCCATGCCAGGGCGATGGCGATCGGCAGGCGCATGTCGGGCAGGCTCAGTTGGGCCTTGAGGCTGGTATCCTTGAACTCTACCAGGGAATGCACGATGCTCTGGGGGTGGATGCATACGTCGATCTGACCTTCCGGCAGGTCGAAAAGCCAGGCGGCCTCGATGATCTCCAGGGCCTTGTTCATCATGGTGGCGGAGTCGATCGTGATGCGCGGCCCCATCCGCCATACCGGATGTTTCAGCGCCTCTTCGGGCGTGATGGCGCCGAAGGTTTCCAGGGGGCGTTCGTAAAAGGGCCCGCCCGAGGCGGTCAGGATGATGCGCTTGATATCCTCATGGCGTTCACCCTGCAGGCATTGAAAGACGGCCGAATGTTCCGAATCGACCGGGATGATGGCCGCTCCTGACTTCTGGGCCGTGGCCCGGATGAACTTGCCGCCCACCACCAGCGACTCTTTATTGGCCAAAGCCAGGGTCGCGCCCATGCGTACGGCGGCCAGCGAGGGCAGAAACCCCGCCGCGCCGGCGATGCCGTTCAATACAATATCAGGCTCGGTGGCCTGCACGAGTTTCACGGCGGCATCCGGACCGGTGAGGAATTCGGGACCGGCCGCAGCCCCGGTCAGAGCCAGACGTTTGACCCCGAAGTCCTGGGCCTGCTCCTTAAGCGTGTGCGAGGCCGTATGGGCCGAGAGACCCACCACGACATAGTGCTCGGGATACGCCCGGATGACATTCAGCGCCGCCAGTCCGATCGAGCCGGTTGAACCCAGAACAAGGATACGTTTCATCTTAGGTCAGCACCTGGATAATGATATAAAGGGCCGCGCCTACCGGAACAATCCCATCCATCCTGTCCAACATGCCTCCATGGCCGGGGATGAGCGATCCCAGGTCCTTGATATTGAATTCCCGTTTGAACATCGAGGCGGTCAAATCACCGATCAGATCGAGGACCGCCACGCTCAGGCTCAAAAGGCCGATCATCCACAGCGCGTAGGTGCCGTTTAAGGGATCGAACAGAGGATAGACGCGGGAAAAGAGGATGCCGGTGAGTACGGCCGCGGCACAGCCGCCCAAGAAGCCCTCCCAGGTCTTCTTGGGGCTCAATCGTTCGGCCAGGCGTTTGCGGCCGAAGTTTTTGCCCACATAGTAGGCCCCGATATCGGCCAGAAAGGTGCACACGAGACCGAAGATCATCCAGAAGCGTCCGTCGATGCCCATACGCAGATTCACCCAGAAGCTCATGAGCACCAGGGGGTACATGAGCCCGGAAAGCGCTAAGGCCACCTCGCGGCCGCTGGCCTGCCGGCGCTCGAACAGGATCAGTCCCAGCACGATGATGGCCAAGGCCAGAACGCTTAAGGTCAGATACGCCACCCAAGACTGTCCCCTCCAGATGAACCATAGGAAGGGAAAGGACCCGTAGAAGACGACCCAGCCCAGAAGGCGGGCGCCATCCGACAGACAGGCACGCATCAGCTCGAAGATGCACAGGGGCAGCACCAGCAGGACCACGATGAAGAACACCCATGATGGACCGAAGATGGCCGGCAGCGCCAGGACAACCGCCAGAACCAGGGCGCTTAAGATGCGCGTCATGGCTTCATCTTCCCCAGGGTCTGTTCGGCGGTCATGCCGAAACGGCGCTGCCGGGAGGCATACCAGGCCAGGGCCTCGTCCAGACAGTGCTCATCGAAATCGGGCCAGAGGGTGTCGGTGAAATACATCTCGGTATAGGCGAGCTGCCAGAGTAGAAAATTACTGATGCGATGCTCTCCGCCGGTACGGATGAGCAGGTCCGGGTCGGGCATGAAGGCCGTATCGAGGTGGCTGGCGAACACGGTTTCGTCGATGTCCTGCACCCCTTTGCCGGCCAAGGCCGCGGCGGCCCGCATGATCTCGTCCCGGCCGCCGTAGTTCAGGGCGATGGAGAGGTGAATCCTGTCATTGCCGCGCGTCTCCTTCATGGTTCGTCGGATCTTTTCCTGCAGCCCCTCGGACAGCCGGGTGGTGTCGCCGATCACATGGATGCACACGCCGCTGTCCTTGAGTTTGCCCACTTCATCATCGATGAAGCGCTCCAGGAGTTTGAACAAGGCTTCGATCTCATCCCGGGGACGCCGCCAGTTCTCGGACGAAAAGGCGTAGAGGGTCAGGTAGGGGATGCCGCGTACCTTGGCGGCATCTACGATCGCGCGTGCCGTCCGGGAACCGGATTCATGCCCGGCGATTCTCGGCATGTCCCGCTTCTGTGCCCATCGGCCATTGCCATCCATGATGATTGCAATGTGCGCTATGCTGTTTTGCATAGATCCTGTGTTAACACATGGCTCGATAAAGGGTCAATGATGATTTCCGGGCACTGTCCCAAAGCGTCAAGGTCTTTTAAATCTTACTCCACATGCCGGTGAGCGCTTCATGATGAAAGGCTTGACACAGAGGTGCTATTCATTGGATATCTACATCCGCGGGAGACAGGTATGACCGGTGTCATTCTCATGGGAGGCAAATCACGGCGCTTCGGACAGGACAAGGTCATGACCACCATCGGCGACAAGCCCCTGATCGAACACGTGATCGAGGTGATTGCCCCCCTGATGGACGATATCCTCCTTGTCGGGCCAACACGTCCCGGTATGCGCGGCTTGAAACGCGTGGATGATCTTATTCCGGGCTGCGGCCCCATGGGTGGGATTTACACCGCCTTGAAGACGACCGCCACTACCTTTTGTTTTGTATTTGCCGCCGACATGCCCACCATCCATGCCGGTCTGGTGGCCTATATGCAAAGCCTGGCCGTGGCGCAGGATGTGATCGTCCCGGCTTGGAGCGGCGGGTTCGAACCCTTGCACGCCATCTATAACCGCACGGTGCTCAAGGTGATCGAACCGCTGGTGTTGGAAAGGAAGCTACGCATCGACCGTTTCTTCGACCAGGTGGCGGTCGAGAAGGTCCCGGAAAGCGTGCTCAAGCGTTATGGCGAGCCCCAGGAGCTCTTCGCCAACATCAACACCCCGCAGGACGTGGGCCGCATGAAGCGCCCATGATGGCATTGAAGCCTTTTAGGACAGCGCTTGATTCTTGAACTGGCCCGGAAACCTGTGGTAACCAGGGTCATCTCTCCCGCATAGGAAAGGAAGACCATGAAGGCACGACTGGAACCCGAGATCCTGTGGCGTTGTTTTGAGGAACTCTCGCGTATACCTCGCGACTCCAAACAGGAAGCGCAGGCGCGCGAATATGTGGCTGGGCGGGCACGGACCCGCGGCCTTGAGAGCCGCGTCGACCGGGCCGGCAATGTGTTGGTCGTCAAGCCCGGCCGCCGAAACGGAGAAACGGTCGTACTGCAGGCCCACCTCGATATGGTGTGTGAAAAGGACCGTGACACCGAGCATGATTTCAACCACGACCCGATCCGTCTGGTGCGTGACGGCGCGTGGGTCAAAGCGCAAGGGACCACCCTGGGCGCGGATAACGGCATCGGCGTGGCCGCCATGCTGGCTATCATGGAGGCTGACGATCTCAACCATCCGCCCCTTGAGCTGCTCTTCACCGTGGACGAGGAGACCGGGTTGACCGGCGCCATGCTGATGGAGGCGGATTTTTTAACAGGCAAGACCTTCATCAACCTCGACAGTGAACAGGAGGGCACCATCATCGTGGGGTGCGCCGGCGGGAAGGATACGAGTTTGCGTCTGGCTGTGTCAAAACGGACCAGCCCCAGAGGCTTAGAGCCCTGCCTGGTGAGAGTGAGCGGGCTTAAGGGCGGACATTCCGGCACCGATATCCACACCGGACGGGGCAACGCCGTCTATCTGCTGGCCAGGGCACTTCACGATCTGCCTGTTCAGACGCATCTGGCCGCCATCGCGGGCGGCAACAAGCACAACGCCATCCCCCGTGAGGCCGAGGCCGTCGTGATGATTATGCCTGATGACCGGCCGGCACTACTCCGGGAGCTTGATCGGTTGGGTACGGTCTATGCCCGCGAATTCAAGGGTATCGACGAGAATGTGCGGCTCACCGTGGAGCCGGCTACGGCCCCGGAGTCGGTCATTGTGCCGGACGATGCCAAGAGGATCCTCAATCTCCTTATCGGTCTGCCGCATGGATTGATCGACGTCGATATGGAACGGGGCGCGGTTATCAGCTCGACCAACCTGGCGGTCTGCGCCACCCGGGGCGACAGCGTGACCATTGCCACCTCGCAGCGCGGCACGCTCGTCAGCAGACGCGATGCCATCGCTTCTCAGGTGGCCGCCTTCGGAAATCTGGCGGGTGCAAGCGTGGCCCACCTGCATGTCTACCCGTCCTGGCCTCCGGTCTACGATTCAGCCTTGCTGACAAGCGCCAGGGGGGTGTACCGATCCCTGTTCGGCAAGGCCGCCCTCACCAAGGTCATCCATGCCGGCTTGGAATGCGGGGTGATCGGCGACAAGATCCCCGGCATAGCCATGATCTCCATCGGTCCGACCATCGAACAGGCGCATTCGCCCTACGAGAAGGTGAATATCCGTAGCGTGGAGCGCTTCTGGCGGTTCCTGATACGGTTGCTGGAAGAGCTCGCTTAGCCTTTTTTGAGCCTTAAACCTCCGATATCTCGGCCGAGCGCACCAGCCGGTTGACATCCAGAATCAATGCCACCGACCCGTCGCCCATGATGGTGGCTCCGGAGACGCCGTGGATCTCCTTGAACATCTTGCCCAGATTCTTGATCACGGTCTGGTGCTGGCCGACCACCTTGTCGACCACGAACCCGACGTGCCGCCCGGCGAAGTCGGCGATGACCACCTGTTCAATGGACGGTCTGTCGCTCGTGATGGAGAAGATCTCGCGCAGAGAAATATAGGGGATGATCTCCTCGCGCACCTTGACGAGATGTCGGCCGTGCGCATGCCGGATATGCTCGGACGTAAGCTCCACGCATTCCACGATCATGCCCAGCGGCAGGACAAAGAACTCGGAGGCGATGCGGACCAGAAGACCGTCGATGATGGCCAGGGTCAGCGGCAGCTTGAGGGTGATGGCGGTGCCTGTGCCTAAGGTGCTCTCGATCTCGACCGAACCGCCCAGACTGTCGATGCTGTTCTTGACTACATCCATGCCGACCCCCCGGCCGGAAACGCTGGTCACTTGAGCGGCCGTGGAGAACCCCGGGGCGAAGATGAGTTGGTAGAGCTCCTGTTCGCTCAAGACGGCATCGGCGGTGATGATGCCTTTCTCGACCGCCTTGCGGCGCAGGACCTCGGCATCGATTCCGGCGCCGTCATCGGCCACCGTGATCAGGACATAGGCGCCGGAATGCTGGGCCGCCAAGTGGATCGTACCCTGGGCGGACTTGCCCTTAGTGGTCCTTTCCTCCGGGGATTCAATGCCGTGGTCGATCGAGTTGCGGATCAGGTGCACCAGGGGGTCGGATAGTTTGTCGATCACGGTCTTGTCGAGCTCGGTCTCGGCTCCCTGGGTGGTAAACGCGATGTCCTTGCCGAGTTCGGAGGACAGGTCTCGCACCAGGCGCTTGAACTTGGCGAAGGTGGTCCCGATGGGCAGCATGCGGATGCCCATGGAGATGTCGCGCAGCTCGGCGCTCAAGCTCTCCACCTCCTCGGCGATGCTCGACAGATCGACGTCGTTCATCATGCCCGCGTACTGTGAAAGCCGGGCCTGCACCGTGACCAGCTCGCCCACCAGGTTTACCAGGGCGTCCAGCTTGAGGGCCGGCACCCGTATGCTGGCGGTTTCTTCAACCGTCGAGCGCTTTTTCTGGTACTCGCGCACATGCTCCTGTTCCTTGAGCGCCGAGATCACCTGCCCGGTCTTGATCGAACCCGCCTCCACCAGCATCTCGCCCAGGCGCTTCTGCGCATGGAGGGCCTTTTCGAGGTCCTCCGGGCGGATATCGCCGCGTTCGATAAGGATCTCGCCCACCTTCTTATAGGTGGTTTCATCGTCTGCCGGGGTTTCGATGGGCGTTATGGTCAGGTGGCACAGGTCCTCGACGAAGATGAAGGTATCCTTGACCGTATTGATATCGCTTGCGGTGGTAAGGATGATATCCCAGGCCGTGTAGCAGCTCTCCGGGTCGATTGATTCCAGGTCGGGCAGGTTCTGGATATCGGCGATGATGGAGCATTCGCCCAGGGACCGCAGCTCGTTCAGCAGCGGCACGGGGTTGGTGCCGTTGGCGAAGAGGTCAAGGTTCGGCTGGAAACGGATACGGTAGGTCGTCAGGGCCGCGGGCTCGCTCAGGGAAGTCACCGCCGGTACTGAGGCAGCCGGCGCCGTCGCGGCCTCTTCGGACGGCAGGAAGCGGCGAAAAGCAGCGCTTAAGTCCGCGGTCAGGCTTTCATCGACCTCGGCCCGGCCCAGGGAGGCCTCCAGCATGACCTTGACCTGGTCGCAGGCCGCGAGCGTCAGACTGATGAGTTCCGGGGTTACTTGAAGGCTTGACGAGCGCACCAGGTCATACACGGTCTCGATGGTATGGGTGAAGCCCGCGATGTCGTCGAAACCGAACATGGCGCCGGAGCCTTTGAGGGTGTGCATGGCACGGAAGACCCGTGAGATGATCTCCATGTC
>JBDKSM010000058.1:0-28906 GCA_039680665.1 Syntrophaceae bacterium
ACCACCGGCTTTTCCAGCCGGTGGGTTTCCAATGGCGAAATGGCCAAGGTGGTTGAGACCAATCCGGAACGGTTCATGTACCAGCCCAATATTTCGCCCATCAAACAGCGCGGCGTCAAGAACGCCATCTGGGAACTGGAGTATTGGGTCAGGGAGAAAGGGGCCAAGATCTTCAAGTATTATCCGCCCGAAGATACCTACATCAACGATCCCGATCTGTGGCCCTTCTACGAGAAGGCCCAGGACCTGGGCATCGTGCTCGACATGCATACCGGCTTCTGCTGGGTGCCGCCGGGCAAGAGCAAGTACTGCCATCCCGAGCAGATCGACGACGTGGCGCGCGACTTCCCCGGGCTGGTCATCAACGCCTTCCACATGGGCTATCCGTACGGTGATGTGCTCAACATGGTGGCCTTGGGCCACCCCAATGTCTACATCTGCATGAGCCTGCTGGTGCCCTGGGCCATCACCGCGCCGCGCAAGTTCGCCCATCTTTTGGGCGAGGCCATGCGCTTTGTGGGGCCGGACCGCATCACCTGGGGCACGGATTACGCCGGGTACGGCATTCAGGTCGCCAACGCGGTCAAGGGCCTGGCCGAATTCCAGATCCCGGAAGACATGCAGGCCGCGTACGGCTACCCGGCTCTCACCGAAGAAGACAAGGCCAAGATGTTCGGGGGCAACCTCGGCCGGCTCCTCGGCATCGATATAAGCAAACGCAGGGTGAGGCCGGCCGGCTAGGGTAAATTCCGGCAGCAAGGCTCGTTCTGCTGGAGTAGGTGGCCTATGGACAGACGGGAATTCATGCAACGATCGGCACAGGTGGCTATGGCGGGCTTAAGCCTTCCGCTGTTGGCGTGCGGGAGCGGCTCCGGTTCTTCATCCGGCACCGGTTCAGCTCCCGCAACCTCCGACTCGAGCACGGCTTCCATAGCTTTCGAAACCATGCAGGTGGTCAAACTGCAGACCGGTTGGGCCCTGGACGTGCACCATCATGCCGTGCCTAAACTGTATGTGGACGCCCTGGCGGCCAAAGGCATCACCACCTTCGGCGGATTGCCTTTTCCCGCCTGGGGCCCCCAGACCGACATCGCCACATGCATGGACCCCTTTTTCATCAAGGCGGCCGTGCTGTCGCTTTCTTGCCCTGGCACGTATTTCAAGGATCTGGGCGATGCCTTTGCCGTGGATTTGTCTCGGCGGGTGAATGAGTACTTCGCCTCTGTCGTGGCAATCTATCCCAAGCGTTTCCGGTTCGTGGCCGCGCTGCCCATGCCCCTGGTGGATGCGTCCATCCAGGAAGCGGTCTATGCCCTGGATGCACTCAATGCCGACGGCATCGGCCTGCTGGCCAGCGCGGGCGATATGTATCTGGGAGACCCTGCTTTCGAGCCGCTGATGCAGGAGTTGAACAAGCGTGCCTGCGTGGTCATGGTGCATCCCAACATTCATTCCAGCAGCGAGCTCACCGGACTCACCATTCCACCCGCCGGGCTCGAATTCACCTTCGACACCTCGCGGGCCATGGTCAACCTGATCTGGAATGGTGTTCTCACGCGCTATCCCAAGATCACATGGATCTTCGCGCATGCCGGCGGAGTCGTGCCCTACCTGGCATGGCGTATGGATTTGCTCTATTTCACCGAGCATTACTTGGAAATGAATGGTTCTTTGAAGGCGCCGAGCGCCTTTTTGAACGATCTGTACTACGACACGGCCCTTTCAATGTCGCAATATGCCATGTCCGCCTGCCTACTGCTGGCTGGGGCAGGACATATTCTTTTCGGCAGCGATTACCCGTTCAGTCCTTTCCCGGTTGTGGGCGATGAACGCTATATCCTGGCGTGTAATGTGATCAACAACGACATCGGCGGCTTTTTCACCCAAGAAGTTCACAACCAGATTATCAGCGGAGCGGGGCAATTGTTCCCTCAATTAGGAGTGTGATGACGGATAGGCTTCGTGATCGAAAGAGGGATGCTGGAATTTTACCGTGAAACAAGGCCGGATTTGATAAGGATGAACATGAGACTTAAAGATAAGGTTGCGGTGGTTACGGGCGGGGGAAAAGGCATCGGTAAGGCCGTCTGTCTGGCGTTAGCCGAAGAGGGCGCGCATGTCTTGGTCACCGGTAGAGACGCCGTTGCCATCAATGCCGTTGTCCAGGAAATAGTCGAGCACGGCGGCAAAGCAGCCGCATCGATTATGGATGTGCTCCAGCCCAGGGATGTGGAACGAGGAGTCATGAAAACCCTGGAGACGTTTGGAAGGGTCCACATCCTGGTCAACAACGCCGGCATTGAAGGACAACGCGCCAATATCTGGGAGTCCGACGATCAGGACTGGCGCAGGACCGTCGAGGTGCACCTGTTCGGCAACTACCATTGCACCAAGGCCTTTCTCCCCAAGATCATGGAACAGAGGTGGGGCAGGATCATCAACATGGCCTCCATTCAGGCCAAGCAGGCCAGCTTTCAGAACAGTGCCTATTGTGCGGCCAAGCATGCCCTGGTGGGTATAACCAGGACCGTGGCGCATGAGGTGGCCAGGGCCGGATACCCGCAGATCACCGTCAATGCGATTTGTCCGGGCATCGTGGCCACCGATCTGGTGCTGGGGCCGGGAGGCGCCATGGATCAGATCGCCGATCAATACCACATGCCCAGGGAGCAGGTGATAGACTGGGCCAAGACCATGAACCTGCAGAACCGGTTCCTCGATGTGCAGGAGATCGCCGCTATGGCCGTGTTCCTGGCCTCGGATGATGCGCGCGGCATTACCGGCCAGGCCATCAATGTGTGCGGCGGGACCGTGTTCCATTGAGGCGCCGGATGAAAATATACTTTCTTGCCACTGGTTTCGGCAGTGTCGCCAAGGGGTTTTTCGTTCAGGGCGCGGGTTTTAAGACGGTGCGATTCCCCATCCTCAGCGTTCTGATCGAGCGGGATCATGATCTGGTGCTCTTCGACACGGGCATCGGCACGCGCATCGAGCAGGAGATGCGGCCCTCCATATATTGGGGCAACCTGTTTTTCCACCGCTGCGTTATGCGCACCCGGTTCGACCCGCAACGCAACGCTTTAGTGCATCAGCTACCGCGGCTTGGATTTCATCCGTCCGATGTCAAACATGTCATCCTCTCGCACTTGCACTGGGATCATGCCGGCGGCATGCGCGATTTTCCACTGGCCCACTTTATCGTGGGCCGCAAGGAGTGGCTTTACGCCTCACAGCTCGCGGGGATGCAATTGTTCAAAAATGCCTTTATCAAGGAGCAGTTCTGGGCGGCGGGCCTGGATATAGAACTGATCGATACCGATCCATGCAAGCCCTTCAAGAACTTCCCGGCCTCCTGTGATATTTTCGGCGACGGCTCCATGGTGCTGGTGGATCTGCCCGGCCACACCCCTGGTCTCATGGGCCTGTATTTGACGTTGCCGTCCGGCAGAAGGTTTTTTTTCAGTGCCGACACCTTCTACTTTCCCGAAGGACTGGAGCAAAGGCTACCAAAATCAAAGTTCATGCAAGCATTAGTGAGCGAGGGCCCGGATGCTCGTTCAAGCATTGATAAGGTCTATGACCTCGTGCAATCCGATCCCGGCCTGGAGATCGTGGGCAGTCACGATTATCGCTTGCCCGGCCGCTACGCCCTGGCGCCATGGTATTATGCCTAATGTTGGAAGGAGTTGATGATGTCATCTAAATGGGCGCAGACGATCATATCAGGAGCCAAGCCGAGAGCGGCCATGCCGATCATGCTCTCACCGGCTAGCGAGCTGACCGGAATAGGGATGATTGATATGGCCACGAACGGTGAGAAGCAGTTCGCTTGCATCGAAGCCTTGGCCAAACAGTACCCATCACTCGCGGTCCATACCGGCATGGATCTTTCGGTCGAGGCCGAGGCCTTCGGCTGCGGCGTGAGATTCACGGACGACGAGGTGCCGAGCGTGGATAAGCGGGTCATAGCCGGAATGGAAGACATTGAAGGGCTTGCCGTCCCCGTTGTGGGAACCGGGCGAACGTCCGCATATTTACGGGCGGCGCGCCTGGCAGGCGAAGCCATAAGTGACCGGCCGGTGTTTGGCGGCTGTATCGGGCCTATATCCCTGGCTGGGCGCCTCATGGATACCAGTGCGCTTATGCTGGCGCTGATGAAGCACGTCGCACAGGCGCATGCGCTCCTGGAAAAATGCACGGACTTTCTGATCGAGTACGCCGGGGCCTTCAAGGCTCCCGGGGTGGATGGGATCATCGTGGCCGAACCCATGGCCGGACTTCTATCGCCGGAGAAGTGTGAAACTTTTTCGTCCCGGTATGTGGCGCGGATGGTGGATGCCCTTCAGGATGAGTGTTTTACCGTTATCCTGCACAACTGCGGCCGGACCCAGAAACTGGTTGGTTCCATGGTCAATACAGGCGCGCACGGGCTGCACTTCGGCAATGCGGTGAACATGCGGGAAATCGCGCCGTTGATCCCGGCGGACCGGCTGTTCTTCGGCAATGTCGATCCGGTCGGAGTCCTCCGTAATGGCACGCCGGATGATGTGGAACGCACCGCCATTCAGCTGCTTGAGGACATGCAGCCGTATGACAATTTCATCCTGTCATCCGGATGCGATCTTCCGCCGGGGACCCCGCTTGCGAACATCGATGCTTTTTTCCGGGCGTTCGATTGTTTTCAAAAGAACGCATAAATCAATAAGGAGAATGACATGGAAGAACATGATGGACTGTCTGAACTTGGGCGGGCCTTGGCGGATCTCGATGAGGGCGGGGTTGAGCACCTTGTCCGTCAGCACCTGGATCACGGCATGTCGCCGGAGGCGATTATCAACGAGCTCTCCGCCGGCATGGCCGAGGTGGGCGAGCTTTTCCGCCAGGAGGAATATTTCCTGACCGAGCTGATCTATTCCGGAGATATTTTCAAGAATGCCATGGCCGTGCTACAGCCGCTCTGTAAAACCGCCGCGGACGGTAAAGCCGGAGGCGTGGTCGTCCTGGGAACGGTGCAGGGTGATATTCATGACCTGGGTAAGAATATCGTCGTTACCTTGCTGGAGTGCGCCGGTTTCACCGTGGTCGATATCGGGGTGGACGTACCGGCCCAGCGTTTCGTGGAGGCCGCCGTCGAATCCCAGGCCGTGCTTGTCGGTATGAGCATGCTGCTGACGACGGCTTTTGATGCCGCGCGCGAAACCATTACCGCATTCACGCAGGCCAATCTGCGCGACAAGGTGAAGATCATGATTGGCGGCAGCGTCACCAACGAGAATGTGAAGCAGGATATGGGCGCCGATTTCTGGGGCAAAGATGCCACTGCGGCCGTGGATATCGCCCGGGCGGTGTGCCAATGAACGCCAGACAGCGTATAGCGGCGGCAGTGGCGCTTCAGAAACCCGATCGGGTGCCGGTGGCCCCTTTGCTGGACCATTATGCCGCGACCTATGCGGGCTATACCTGTGCCGAAATCATGACCCAAGGGGACAAACGCATTGCGGCGGTCATCAAAACCGCCACGGAACTGGGGCCATGGGACATGACCTTTCTGGCCGATACGGCTAATGCTACCCTACTGCAGATGGGGGTGCCCATCCCCATCAAGCTCCCTGGCCGGGACCTGCCCCCCAATTCAACCCATCAGTTCAATGAGGTCGAGTTTTTGACGCCGGATGATTATGCCCTCCTGGAACGCAAAGGATTCTTACTCTTTATGATGGATGTCATGGGCAGGCTCAAACCGGAATGGAAGGGCTTACGGGCAGGTATTCCCCTGGTAAAAACCATGCTCGAATATCGCCGCCATGCCAAGATGGTGAAAAGACAGGGCATGGAAGTGGCGGTCGGCTTCGTCCACCCCGGGATCTTGTACGAGTGGTTTTCCCTGGGCCGGGGGATCACGGCCATGAGCGCCGATACCTTCAAACGCAAGGATGCCATCCTTACGGCCGGCAAAGTCTGGCGCAAGGGCATGGTGAATCTGGCAATTCTTGCTTCACGCTTCGTCGGCGTGCCGCGGGTTTTCATCGGCCAGTCGCGGGCATCGCCGGAATTCATCTCGCGCCGCAATTTTGAAACCCTGGTCATGCCTGACCTGGAATATACCGTGAATAGGCTGGTGGCGGCGGGGATTACGCCGATCATACATTCAGATACGAACTGGACCAAGTTTTTCGATCTTTTCCTGCGTTTTCCCGCGCGCAAATGCATCCTGGAGCTGGACGGCAAGTCCGACATCTTCAAGGCTAAGGAGATCCTGGGCTCGCATATGTGCATTATGGGCGATGTCCCAGCCGAGTTGCTGGCATTGGGTTCCAAGGAAGAGGTCTTGGACTATTGCCGGAAACTGATCGAAATTGTGGGAAAGGATGGGGGGTTCATCCTGTCCTCGGGGTGCTCGCTGCCACCCAATGCCAAGGTGGAGAATGTGCGGGCAATCTATGAGGCGGCCGAGAAATGGGGCTGGTATTCATAGCGTAGGTACACGTCATGGTAAAATGCGTCATGAATCTTGAACCATCAGGGGAAAGCAGGGTTTTCCCTCATGGCACCCTGCTGGCCGACGCCCTGTTCGATATGGGCGTTGCCTTCGATTTCCCGTGCGGCGGCAAGGGGACATGCGGCAAGTGCGGAATCCAGATCGCCGGGCCCACCTTTGATTCGCCGATCAGGGTCCTTGCCTGTCGACATCGTATCAGTTCTGATCTTCAGGTATATGCGCCGCCCCTCGACGTGATCGGGCTATCGCCACACCCGCAGGTCCAGAGTGAGCATGCTTTTAGCCTGGCGGTGGACATTGGGACAACCACGGTAAGAATGTCTCTGGTAGATGCCATCACGAAAGAATCTTTCGAGATTGCTTCATTTCTCAATCCCCAATGCAGGTTCGGACAGGACGTTATTTCACGGATCGCCAATGGCAGTGATCCGGAAAAGTCATCAGCCATGCGTGATGTTATCCGGAAGGCCATCCGGATGCGGCTGGAAAAAGTCCTTATGGCACTGTCGCTACCCGCTGAAAGGATCAAGAACATCGTGTTTTCGGGCAACACCACCATGCTGTATCTGCTTTTCGATCTGGATGTTGCATCACTGGGCCGGCATCCTTACATCGCCCGCGTGCAGGATTTTACGACCCGCCCAGCCCGGGAGATCGGGTTGGATGTCATTGGAGCGGCTCATGTCCATGCATTGCCGGTAAGCGGGGCCTTCACGGGGGGCGATCTCATCGGTGCGTTGGCGCTCTGTGAGCCGCTGGGCCTTGCGCGCAACGTCTTTTTCATCGATTTGGGTACGAATGGGGAATTGTTCGTGCTGGATGGCTCGGGAAAACCGTTCATCACATCCTGCGCCATGGGGCCGGCCCTGGAGGGGATGAATCTTTCATCGGGCATGACGGCGCATGCCGGAGCCGTTGCCCATATTCGGGAAGAAGATGGCGGCCTGGCCTATACCATGATTGGCGAGGGCGTTCCGGCAGGCATTACCGGCACGGCCCTGATCGATCTGATTGCCATTCTGCTTAAGCAGGGTGTGATTTCAAATCAGGGCGCATTCGTCAGCCGGATAGAGGAAATGCATCTATTGCCTCCCCTGCGTTTCAACCACACGGGAAATGCCAAAAGGCTGGGGCTCTGGGGTCGGATCGGCTTGACCCAGAAGGATATCCGCCAGGTCCAGTTGGCCAAATCAGCCTCCCACACGGCCTCACTCCTTCTGCTGATGGCCTCCGGGTTGAAGTCGGACGATATCGAACATGTAATCATCGCTGGCGCTTTTGGCGAATATGTAGATCTGAATCACCTCAGAAGAGTTGGATTCATCCCTGATTTTCCAAGGGCCACGAAGATGTTCATGGGAAATACAAGCCTGCGGGCGGCAGAAAAGGCCTGCCTTGATCCAGAATTCATCGACCGTGCCGCGGCACTGCGTGGGAGATGCCATACTGTGCCGCTCACTATGCGGCCGGAGTTCCAGGAAATCTTCCTGCGCGCGCTGGCCTTTACGCAATGAAAGGATAGGGACGATGGACAGGCTCATTCTGGATAACATCCCCTTTCATGTGGAAGAACAGGCCCTCATCGAACTTTTACGGATACCCGCCGGCTCACGCATGGCTGAACAATTTTCCATGCTCTTCAGACAGGCCTGTGGAATAGCCGCTCCCAAGGCCACTTACATCGTGTCCGAAGCATGCTTGCTCGCTCAAGACAGAGTAGCGATTGGAGGGGTGCATCTGCATGGCAGGCTCCTGTGCGGCAACCTGGACAAGTCCGGCAAGGTCTTTCCCTTTGTGGCAACCTGTGGCGCCGAACTCGAAGCGTGGTCGTCAGGCATCCGCAATACCATGCATGCATTCTGGGCCGACGGTATCATGTTTACGGCGCTCGGCTGTGCGGTCAGCTATCTGGAGGCCGACTTGCGAGCCAAAACCGGTAGTGGGGAATTGTCATGCATGAATCCCGGATCTCTTCCGGAATGGCCCCTTTCAGAGCAGGCACATATATTTGCCCTTCTGGGCGAGTCGGCGGCAACGGTTGGGGTGCGGCTCATGGAGAACATGAGTATGCGCCCGCTCAAGTCCATATCCGGCATCTACTTCATGTCAGAAAAAGGTTTCTGCAATTGCGAACTCTGCTTAAGAGAGCGCTGTATCACTCGCAGAGCATCCTATAATGCAGGGCAAAGAATGTCGCACAATAAAGGAATGTCTCCCTATGCAAACGAACCTTAAGGGGAAGGTCGCCCTGATAACCGGTGCCTCGCGCGGTCTTGGTCGGGCCATTGCGTTGGCCTTGGGACGGGACGGCGCAGACGTGGCGCTTACCGATATCCTGATCGAAGGGCAGGAGCATGACCCAGAAAAACTTGGCCGGTACAGCGTGCTGGCCGGGCATTTCGCGCAGTCCGGCGCGGTGAAGACGCTCTCCGGGGCGCAGGAGATCCAATCCATGGGCGCACGCAGCTGTGCCTACAAGATGGACGTGACGGATTTGTTCGAGATCGCCCAGGTGATACAGGCCGTAGAGGCTGAATTGGGCACAATCGATATCCTAGTGAACAATGCCGCGGTCATGGACAACCTGGGCGCGTTCGAAGAGCAACAACCCGAGCGCTGGCAGCGCGATTTGGGCGTCAATCTGAGCGGTGCGTTCAATTGCAGCAAGGCCGTGTGGCCGGGCATGGTGAAGAAAGGCTGGGGCCGGATCATCAACATCTCCTCCGTGGCGGCGCTGATGGGGGCGGCACTGCAGCCGTCCTACGGCGCCACCAAGGCCGGGTTGATCGGGTTGAGCAAATCCCTGGCCATCGAGGCCGGCAAGCACGGCATCACGGTCAATACGGTCTGCCCGGGTTTCATCGCCACCGAGGCCGTGCAGCTCTATGATGAGCGCATGAGAGAACGGATCGAGAAAAAGACCGCGCTCAAGCGGCTGGGGCGTCCGGAAGAGGTGGCCCGGGTGGTGGCCTTCCTGGCTTCGGATGAGGCATCATATATTACCGGGGCCGTGATCCCGGTCACCGGCGGTATTGATCTGCTTACGTATTAACTGAACCGATAACTCAGGAAACATCTGCAGCATTCAAAATTAAAAGAGAGATAACGTATATGGCTCAATTAGGTATCAAAAGGATCAACTTCATTGAATATAACGCCAAAATAAATACCCTTGGATCGCTTGTTCCGATCTTCCCCAAGTACGGCAGCCTGCTGCTGGCCAGCTTGATGCGCGATATGGGCTATGAGGTGCGCTACTTCCTCGAAGGTATCAGCCCCATGGGTTTCGAGGTGATTACGGATGCCGACGTTATTTGCCTGAGCGTCTTTGCCCCGGCCCTAACCAAGGCGCGCGCCCTGGGCCGGATGATCATGCAGCGCAAGCCCGGCCTGCCGGTCATCATGGGCGGCCCGCAGGTATGTTACTTCACGGATACGGTATTGGATTGCTGCACCTATGCGGTGCGCACCGAAGGGGACGAGGTCCTGCCGCGGCTGATCCAATGTCTGAACAGCGGCGGCGATGTGCAGGCCGTGCCGGGCATTTCCTTCCGGCAAGACGGACATATAGTCCACAATCCGACCGGGCCTGCGCCCCGCATCCCGGCCACCATTCCGGATGTATCCCTGATCCAGGGTTTCGCGCAAGCCACCAGCGGCCTGTTCGGCGGCTGGCTCGTCAATACGCTGCAGACCACCCGGGGGTGCCGCTTCCGGTGTAATTTCTGCCCCACGGAAAGGTTGTTTCAGGGTTCGTACCGCAGCCGCGACATCGAGAGCGTCATCGCCGACATCAAGGCCAAACTGACGTACAGCAACATCTTCTTCGCCGTGGACAACGACTTCTGCAGCGACCGCACAAGCACCAAGGCGCTGCTGGAAAGGCTCATCCATGAAGACCTGGACTTGCAGTTGATCATCTTCGAACGCCATGAGATCGGACGGGACGGGGAAATGCTGGACCTGCTGAAACAAGCCGGCGTCAAGGTCGTGATCGTGGGCGTGGAATCGCTGATCGACAAGAGTCTCAAGGCCTTCAACAAACGGCAGACCAATGAACAGGTGATCCAGAGCATCCGCAACATCACGGCCAGCGGCATGAATGTCCTTTCGACGTTTGTCCTGGGGTATGATGAAGATACGCCAGCGAGTGCCATGGAGATGGCCGATTTTGTTATCAAAAATCATCTCATCATGAACCTGTTCATCCTGCACGACCTGGAAGATGATGAGAACCGGGATCTGTTGATCCCGAAAAACAGGCGTTTCATGACTCACTATGCCAAGACCGACCCGAATAACCTGGATTTCTGGGATTACATGACCGGCAGTTTTGTAACCTACTTTCCCAAGCGCATGAAGCCCAGCACGCTCCAGCGGCTGATCTTCGATATCAACGAGCGGGTGTTCGCGCATGCCAATATCCTTAAGGACATGTTTGCCGCGGATCTCTTCCGGAGTTATTTCGGCATCTTCTTCGGTTATGCCATGAAGCGCATCAACCGCAATCTGGCGCGTTTTGCGGCACAGGGGTACATTGCCTATTTGGAGCGCATCGAAGACAACCTCTATGACGAGCGCGAGGAATTGATCGAAGAAAAACTCTCCGCACTTAACGGACTCCCGCTTCCCCCCGTGGTTAAAGGCTATAAGGAACGGCAGGCTTTCTGGATCATCACCGCTCTGGCAATGATCCCCTCTGGGCTGCGGTATCCATTTCAATCCTGGGGGGAGCGGCATAGGTCTGCATGACTAGACCGCAGCACGTTTCAGGGGAGAGAATAGAAGAGAGGAGAGCCCCCCGATGACTGAGTTTTCAATGGTCAGGGGGCGATGTTCCTGGATTTTGATTTTGAGCGCCCCGGCCGCCGCGGCGTACACAAGCGGGGCTACGATCCCGGCCACGGGTGGCGCGGATTTACTCATGTTTTAATGTGATAGCGCATCTCTTTGAGATGAAGGGAGAATTGTCATGGGGAATAAGATTTTTTTGAATCTTCTGGTTGTCATCTTGATCTTCGGCTTGGCAAAAACTGTCCGGGCTTCAGGTATCACCGACACCTATGGTGTGGGGAGCAGGGCGATTGCCTTGGGAGGGGCCTTCACGGCCGTAGCCGACGATTACACCGCTGCCTACTATAACCCGGCCGGACTGGGTCAGATCAATGGCCATCACTTTGCGCTCGAATATCACTACACCATGCCCGATATCGAGGTGAAGAAGGCCAACGGCGAGGACCTGATTCTTTACGGACCCGACGGCGCGGTGCGCACCGACCCGACCGATTGTGCGGCCGGCGACGGGCTCGACCTCGGCCTGCCGGTGATCGGGTTCGTGCTCGACATCAACAAGATTGCCAAGCTGCCGGTAAAGACCACATTCGGCTTGGCGGCCTGCCTGCCTGAACAGGGAGATGTCGGGTACCGCATGCATGACATGCCGCCTGATCAGCCGCATCTGATCCGTTACGGGGACAATATTGACCGCATCACTTTGGCCGTGGGCGTAGGCGTGGAAGCGGTCAAGGACCTCATCTCCATCGGCGCCGGCGTCCAGGCCATGTTGTTTGGTCCGGGCAGCTTCTATATCGATGGTCTGACGCTTAACCCCGGCAACGTGGCGTCCAAATCCGAGTTCGGCGCCCTGTTCAAATATGAACCGGTGTTCGGCTTATTGTTCACGCCCCTGGACAAGCGCGTGCGCATCGGCTTTTCCTGGAAAGACCAGCAGGAACTCAAGCTGGGCGTCATGCCGAACGTGGCCACGGTTTCCGCCGGTGGACTGGATGTCAGTGTGCCCATGAATCTGGATATCAATGCCTTCTTTACCCCGGAGGAATACTCGGCCGGGCTGGCCTTCGACCTCGATCCGCTTCTGATATCCTTGGAAGTGGACAAGCAGATGTGGAGTGCTTACGAATATTCCGTGACCGACAGCTACCATTACCCGGATCCACCGGATTTCGAGGATACCTACAACTATCGCGTCGGTCTGGAATACAAGCTTAACCCAAAGACGAGCCTCATGGCCGGATATTACCACCAGCCTTCTCCGGTGCCTGATCAGTCCGGCAGGGTCTCGAACTACCTCGATCTGGACAAAGATGTTTTTTCCCTGGGCGGCAGTTATATCCTGGACCCCGGTCTCGGCATCACCAAGGGTCCGGTCAAACTGGCCGGGGTGGTGCAGTACCAGAAAATGAAGGATTTGGACGTAAACAAGGATGGTGTGACCGGGGTCAGCTGGGTCGATCAGGAAAGCTACACGGTCAAGGGCAATGCCGTGACGATGGGGGCCTCCATGATTGTATCCTGGAAGTAAAAGGTTTCTACTCCCAACCTCAGTTCAAGAAGGGGGGCTATACGCTGCTTAGATTTTGATCTTAAGCGCCTCGGCCGCATACCTGACCATGTCCATGTCCTCTTCTTGGGTGACCTTGGCGATGCCTTCGCCGCGTTCCATGGAGCCCGAACGCACGATGCCGGCGATCTCCCAGGTGTAGGGGTGGAAGTTGAAACGCCTTCGGTGCAGGTAGTTTGCCAGGGCATTCAAGAGGCAGTTGGTGGAGTTGGGGTCGGTGTCGGCCGGTTTGATCCAGCCCATCTCCGAGATCTCCCTCAGGATACGTTCCTCGTCGTACTCCATGAAGGCCAGGGGATGGATGTTGGTGGGCCAGCATTCGGCCGGTTTCTCCAGGTCGGCGTCGTTTAGGAAGTAGGTGCCGAGCTCCGGACCGACCGCGTTCAGCAAGGGATCGCGCACGGTGCGCTGGGTGATGCGCTGCAGGCGCGGGTTGGTCTTCATGACGGCCGAGCTGATGGGGGCCTGGCCCGGCGACCAGCCGTAAGCCACCAACGGAATGTCGTAGGCCAGGGCGGTTTTCAAGATCATGGATTTGACGAAGCCGATGCAGGTGGTGCAGATGGAGCTGGCGCGGTCCAGGGTTTTGGGGCTGTAGATGTCACGGGCGGCCGCGGTGGCGAAGGCCTTCCGCATGAGATCAAAGGGTGGGCGCACCATGACGCTGGTGACCCCGAGCGTGTCGGTCATGTGCAGGACATTGACCTTGGCCTGCTCGGAGATGAAGCCGTTGTCAAAGGTAAAGGCCAGGATGTTCAGACGGTAGCGCTTTTTAAGCACCATCATGGTATAGGTGGAATCCTTGCCGCCTGAATAGGCCAGCAGCGCGTCGTAGACATGCCGGCCGCGCTTTTCCTCCAGGAGGGCCTCGAATTTCCGGAGGTGGGCTGACTTTTCGGCCGCGTCGGGGAGCTTGATCGTGCGGCAGTAACTGCACACCCCTTGTTCATCAAAAGTGATGCCCGGGAAGCTCTCCGAGAGCACGCAGCGGCTGCAGGTCTTCATGATTTTAAGGCCTCCTTGTCGATCTTGCCCGAAGATTTTTTGGGCAGGCTCTTGACGATGTTCCAGTGCCGCGGCTGCTTCCGCGGGGCGAGCTGTTCCTGGACATAGGCGCTCAAGTCTTCGAGCCGGAAGGTCTGTGCGTCGATGGGCACGATAAAGGCCTCGGGCACCTCATGTAAGAGCTTGTCCGGCCGTCCGATGACCGCGGCCTCATGGATCAGGTGCGAGGCGATGATGGCATCCTCGATCTCCTTGGGCGATACGCGTTCGCCGCCGACCTTGAGCATCTCCTTCTTGCGGCCGGTGAGGAACAGGAAGCCTTCGTCGTCATAGTAGCCCAGGTCTCCGGTCACCAGCCCCCAGGGTTTGAGGGCCTTGGCGGTCTCGTCCGGATCGTCCCAGTAGCCCCGCATGATATTGGGACCCCGGGCGCAGATGTTGCCTTCCTCATACGGCGCTTTCACGGCCCCGGTATCGTCGCGCACATCGATCTGGACCCCCGGGATGGGGATGCCGATCGAACCGAGCTTGTCGCTCAGCCTCTCGGGAGGCAGATAGCTCAGGCGGGCTGAGGCCTCGGTGGCGCCGTACATGACATAGAGCCGGGCGGATTTCAGCGTGTCTCTCAGACGCTGGGTGAGGGCCGGGGCCATGGCGCCGCCGGCCTGGGTCACGATGCGCAGGCTGGCAATGGCGGTGCGGTTGAATATGGAACGATTCAAGAGAAAGGCGAAGGTCGAAGGCACACCGGCAAAGATCGTGCACTCCCTCTTGACCATTTCTTGCACCACCACATTGGGGAAGACGAAGCGGTTGTTGATGACGATCGAGCCGCCCGAGGCGAAATGCGTGTTCAAGAGGGTCTTGCCGTAGACATAGTGAAACGGCAGGATCACCATGGCGCGGTCGTCGGGATTAAGGCCCAGGTAGCTCGCGATCGAAAGGGTGTTGGCGCACAGGTTGGCATGCGTCAGCATCACGCCTTTGGGTTTGCCGGTCGAGCCCGAGGTGTAGACAAGGGCGGCCAATCCTCCGGTGTCGATCGCCCTTTCCGGCGAGCTGTCCGGCTGGTTTTGCAAGCTGCTCCAGGGAATATACCTTGCAGCGGAATTGTTGAAGTCCATGTCCGGGCCGATGATCAGCGGGATATCAATACCGGCCAGGCGCCCGGCGCTGGCCTTGGAGAGCATGCACGCCCGCGCGCCGCTGTTGCCGATGAAGTAGGCCACCTCGCTTAAGGTCGAGCGATCGGGCACCTCGACGCTCACGCCGCCGGCCTTGAGGATGCCGTAATAGGCCTGGATGGATTCCAGCGAGTTTTCCATGACCACCACGACGCGCTGGCCGGGCTTCAAACCCTGTCTGAAAAGACAATGGGCGATGCGGTTGGCGCCGGCGTCGATCTCACGGTAGGTGGCGCTCAGGTCTCCGTGATAGACGGCAATTTTTTCCGGGTATCGGCGTGCGGCTGCTTCTACAAAGAGGTGGACCAGACCCTCCACTAGGTGACCCCCTTGGTCCTCAGGAAGGCGATTATGTTATCGATGGTTTCAAGGTTCTCCGGCATGAGATCTTCATCCTTGATCGTGATGGCGTAGGTCGCCTCCAGGAACTCGACCAGTTCGAGCACGCCGGTTGAATCCATGATGCCTGAATCGATCAGCGAGATGTCGTCTGCGATGACCACGCCGCTGCGGCCCGTAATAAAGTTGTCTTTGATGAACTGTGTGATTACATCCTTTAGCGAGGACATGCCGCCTCCTTGATACGTGATAACTCTATGAATTATCGGTACGCTCCCACAGCATCTTTACCCATTGGAGGATAGAACCCACTCGCCGGAACGGCAGTGCCGGCATGAGTATCGAACGTTTAGTCCGCCTTACATGGGCATGCGGTCTGTGAAAATATGTCGGAAGGACAGACAAGTTGTTTGGTTTGGTCGCCGGATGGCCGATATGTTAAGTATTATGGATGCAGCCATCAAGATCACCCGCACCGTGAAGATCCCGGATCTGCTCAAGATCGAACGCTACCGCAGGCTGCCGGAACTGGGTCCGCGCATCCTTTTCTTCTCGGGCGGCACGGCCTTGCGGTCTTTAAGTCAGCAGCTCATCAACTACACGTATAATTCCATCCATCTGGTCACGCCCTTCGATTACGGCGGGTCTTCGCGCAAGCTGCGCGACGCCTTCAACATGATCTCGGTGGGCGACCTGCGGAACCGTCTCATGGCCTTGGCAGACCAGTCCGTAAAGGGTAATCCCTTGATCTACCGGCTGTTCGTCTACCGTTTGTCCTATCACGAAGAGAATCCGGTCCTGGTTCAGCGGCTGGAACGCATGGCCTCCGGCGAAGACCCGCTCATCGCCGTCATCCCCCAACCCATGCGCGATATCATCTGCAATCATCTGAAGTATTTTCTGAGGCACATGCCGTCTGATTTCGATCTGAAGGGCGCCAACATCGGCAATTTGATCCTGGCCGGCGGGTATCTCAACAGCAATGCCAGCATCGATGCCATTATCTACATCTTTTCGCGGCTGGTGGAGGCGCGCGGCATTGTCAAGCCGCTCCTGGACGAGCTGTTGCATCTGGCCGCCGAGCTGGAGGACGGCACGCTCATCATCGGGCAACACCTTTTAACCGGCAAGGAGGTGCCGCATATTGCCTGCCCGGTCAAGCGTATCTTCATCACCCAGAGTCTTGATGACCCCGAGCCCGTGCATGCCCGTATCAACGACGATATCAAGAACCTCATCCGTGAGGCCGACCTCATCTGCTATCCCATGGGCAGCTTCTATTCCAGCATCGTGGCCAACCTGATCCCGGACGGGGTCGAAGAGGCCGTGGCCGCCAATATCTGCCCCAAGGTCTACATCCCCAACACCGGACCCGACCCCGAACAGAACGGCATGGACCTGGCCCAGTCCGTGGCCACCCTGCTTCAATGCCTGAAGAAAGACACGCCCGGAATCGACAATGTAGACCTGCTGAATTATGTCATCATCGATTCCAAGAACGCCCGTTACCCCTATGCCATCGACCATGACCGTATCCATGACTTGGGCGTCGAGATCATCGATACCAAGCTCGTCACGCACGGCACGTTCCCGTATATTGATTCGGCGTGTCTCATCGACGTGCTGCTCTCGCTCACCTGACCGGCCCGATCAGAACTTTGAATACCCACGTCGCTTCCTCGCCGTGGGAGCTGCGACATACATCAAAAGTATGTCTCGCTCCACGACTTCGTCGCTCCTCGGTCTTCTTTGTTCTGACGGGCCGGTTGCATGATTTACGAGAGTTAATCCGGACCGACCGATTGCTAGCCAAATAGTACCCAACCGTCACTGTAATCTTCTTGACGGAACCATGGTTTGTAGCAATAATAGCAAAATAAACTGCAACTTGATGCACGGAATGATTCAGCAATAGCCAACTCTCCATAGGGTTAAACAGACTGATTCATTGTAATAAACGTTGGCGATACGTGGAGGCATAATGGACGCAACGATATTTTTCAAACAATTCCAAGATTACTTGTCTCCCAAAATGAATACCTATGAGCAAGCTGTCTACTTGTATATCGTTCGTCACAGTCGCCTTGAAGGTGTTGAGGATGTTGTAATTGGTTTCAAGTCAGCAAGAAAGACAATGGCTTTTGGCATTGGCAAGGCTGGTACTCCTATGTCGGAAAACCAATGTTACATAACGCTTCGCTCTCTCGAACAAAAGGGTTTCATCAATATTTTGGGCAGTGAGCGTAATGGTACACGTGTACATCCATTCTTGCCTTCAGAAATTTCCAATCTATTCTCACCTGAGGCAGAATCAAAAATATTTGATTTAGAAGAAGTTGATTTTTTTGAAGATAGCACGTATAGACAACTCATCTTAGAGCGTGAGGAACTGCATTGCTTCTATTGTCTACGGAAGATAAACTCTGAGAATTTTGTAATTGAGCATGTAGTATCACGCCCAAAGGGAAACAATAGCTATCGTAATGTTGTTGCTGCTTGCCGTAGCTGTAATAATCGAAAAGATAGTAGTTCAGCTGAGGAATATTTTCGTCTTTTGTTCCGTGAATCTTTTCTTGATGAAGAAGAATTTTTAAATCGTATGCATCAGCTTCAACTGCTACAAGCAGGAGAATTGAAGCCTAAGTTGCTTCGCTAACCACGGCATGGGAGAAGAGTGGGGTCAAGTCTTGAATTATCACATTTTCTCCTTTGGTAAGGATTGGGCTCTTCGCAACGATTAGATGAGAAAGATGATAGCGCGGGGCTATTCCGTGTCCGCGTAGGCGGCCTTGAGTTTGGCCTCTTTTTCCAGTTTTTCGTGGTATTCCTGTAAAGTTTTTTCCTTGAGTCTGGCCGCAAACTTGGGACGTTCCATGTAACGTAGCGTGCTCTCCAGGTAAGAGGCCTGCATAGAGCGCGTCACCTCGTTAAGGTGCCGCATATGCACGGCCGGTCGCTCGATCAGGCGGGTCTTGACGATACGATCACCGCAACAGGCGCGCAGCTCGGTGTCTGTGTCTTCCAGCGCCAGGCTGTACCGGATCTCCAGGCGCACCATGTAGAGGCCGCCTGTCAGAGGCACGGTTTTATCCTCGATCGTGACAACGATTCCGTTTTTTAGCTGTATCTCTTGCATGGCAGGGCTCAGGGATTATACGAAAGCCCGTTGAAAATCAAGGAGAGCTTGTTCACCCACGACCAGGTTTGCGATTGACAATTATGAGGGCTGCCCTTAAGCTTACCGCTATGACCATGCGGCTGCCGCCGAACAAGACCAAGATCGTAGCCACCATCGGCCCGGCGTCGCGAACGCCTGCGGTGCTCAAGCGGATGCTGCGCGCCGGAATGAACGTGGCCCGCCTCAATTTCAGCCACGGCGACCTTGAAACCCACCGCAGCGATATCCGCGCCATTCGTAAGCTGGCAAGCGAACTGGGGCTGACGGTGGCCATCCTGGCCGATCTGCCCGGCCCCAAGATCCGTATCGGCACGCTTGAGGGCGGGTCCCTGGTCTTGAAAAAGGGCGAGCGGGTGACCATGACCACGCGGGATCTACCGGGCAAGCCGGGCCTCATCCCGGTGCGGTTCCAGGACTTGCCGCGCACGGTTGCCAAAGGCAGCGTCATCTATCTCAATGACGGCTTCATCCAGCTCAAGGTCTTGGAAGTCAAGGCTCAGGACGTTCTCTGCCGGGTGATCATCGGCGGTCAATTGCTGTCGCACAAGGGCTTAAACCTGCCCGGTGCGCATATCGGCGTCGATGCGGTGACCGCGCGCGATCTGGAATTGGTGCGCTTCGCCGTAGCCGAGGGCATCGATGCCGTGAGTATCTCCTTTGTCGAGGATGTACGCGATATCGACAAGGTCAGGGCCGTTGTAAGGCAGAGCAGGCATCCCATGCATGTCATAGCCAAGATCGAGCGGCGCGAGGCGACCAGAAATATCGACGCCATCCTTGAGGCCGCGGACGGCATTATGGTCGCCCGCGGCGACCTGGGCGTGGAAATCCCCATCGAAGAGGTGCCCATAGCGCAGAAACGACTCATCTTCAAGGCCAACCTGGCGGGCAAGCCGGTCATCACCGCCACCCAGATGCTGGAGTCCATGACCGGGAATATCCGCCCCACGCGCGCCGAGGTAACCGATGTGGCCAATGCCATCTTAGACGGTACGGACGCGGTCATGCTCTCGGAGGAGACGGCCATCGGGGCCTATCCCAGCCAGACCGTGGCCATGATGGCCAGAATCGCGCGGGTTACGGAAAAGGGGCGCGCCTCTCTGGCGACCGGAAATCAGGTGAGCGAGGCCGTGCGGACCTCCATATCCCGCCCCGGAGCGGTGAGTGAGGATGTCATATCCTTGGATGTGATCGAGGCCCTTAAAACCCTCAAGATACGCTACGTGCTGGCCCCGACTCTCAGCGGCGGCACGCCGCGCCGCATTGCGCGCTACAAGGCCGGCACATGGATCCTGGCCTTTACCACCGATGACCTAACCCGTAATTTCCTCAACCTCTCCTCCGGGGTCTATCCGGTTGTCCTGCCTTCCATCGATTCCGATGATGCCATCATCGCCTTTCTAAAAAAAGAGGGACTCATCCGATCCCAGGACAAGGTCCTGATCACCCGCCATCTACCGTATGAAAAGCTGGGCAAAGTGAATGCCCTCAAGATCCTGACTTTGGCGTGAGTTTTTCATTTGGAAAACTCCGGCAGGGGTGTTATCCTGGTCGGGAACACTCGCACCTAATCCAAAGGAGGAAATTATGCACAGACCTAGGTATGCCATCGGACTGGCGGTCATCATCGCAGCCTTGCTCATGTGGCCCAATATGGCCTTGGCCGATATCTTCATGAAGCAGAAACATCATACCGGGAGTTTCCAGATCATGGGGCAGACGCAGCCGGCCAAGGACGTCATCCAGAACATCTGGATGACCGATAATGTCATCCGCAACGACAGCGAGCAGCAGAGCGTGATCGTGCGGCTCGACAAACAGACCGTCACCATGATCGATCACGCCAAGAAGACGTATGCCGAGATGCCCCTGAACCTTGACAAGGCCGTGGGTCAGATGGGCGGCGAGAAAATGACCAAGGAGCAGAGGCAGGCCATGTCGGGGATGGTGAAGAGCATGATGAAGTTCACCATGAAGGTCACGGAGACCGGCGAAAAGAAAAAGATCGGCGCCTGGAATTGCCGCAAGTACATCCAGAAGCTGGACACCGCCATGGGGCCCACGACCACCGATGTGTGGGCTACCGAGGATATCAAGGTCAAGGGCGATATCTTCGCCAAATACACTGCCGCCATGATGACCATGCAGCCGGGCTTAAGGGAATCCATGGCGCAGGTGATGCAGGAGACCAAGAAGATCAAAGGCATGACCGTGTTCACCAACACCACCTCCTCCGTGATGGGCGCCACCATGCAGTCGACCATGCAGTTGCTGGAATTCAAGGAGGGCAGGGCCCCCGCCACGATCGGCACCGTACCGGCGGGTTACACGAAACAGACCATGCGTTAGGCCGTAAGGGTACCCCCCCTGCCCCGGCTTCCCCAGCCGGGCAAAGGGGGCCCTTAAGATTGATTATTAAGCACGGATAGCGGGTGCCGATAGGCATTGTATGGCATTTATCCACATCACAAACATCAAAGGCCTGGTATATGTGCCCGAGGATGATGGGGGCGTGAAGAAACACCCTTGTCCGGACTGTTATGCCTGTCAGATGTGCAGCGATGCACGCTGCGAGCTGTGCCTTAAGAGCAAGACCAGTAGAGAAACCAAGCCGAAAGAATAACGGCTTGGGAGCGCACCTTCACCCGGCGTTGCCGCCGTCGAAGGGATGGACATTCTCTTCAAAAAAGTATATTCTGGACTCCTTGATGATCGCAAGCGGCGATCATGAGAGGATTGCTCAGGAGGGGAATGCATGTCGGCCGGATTGGATGTTATTATCATTGATGATGAAGAGAATATCTGTGAGGTGATCTCGCAGATGATCGGAAAATTCTATGTCTGGGGAGATATTCTGTGCTTCAACGATGTCGATAAAGCCCTGGAGTATTGCCTGAAGCAGGATGTGGGCGTGGCGATCTTCATCCTGGATGTATTCGTCGGCGACAAGAACGGTTTCTCGTTCCTGGATGTCGTGGAGAAGAGGTTCCCATCCGCGTCCCAAGATACGATCATGATCACCGGCAAGGCCAGCAACGACGTGGTGGATATGTGCGTCGCCACCGGGGTGAACCATCTCCTGGAAAAGCCGATCAAGCCCTATGCCTTGCAGTTGGCGGTGCGGTCGGTCGTGAACAAATACCTAAGCTTCGCCAAACGTCTCTTGACCGATCCGCTGTTTGCCGAAAGCATCGAGAGGATATAAATGCCCCTATCCGCTCGCCTGTACGTCCCGGATAGGTAGCGGGGGATACGTATGGAATACGTGGTTTTCATCATCATCGTCATCGGGTGTCTGTCGCTGATCTGGTATGTTTCGCGGCGTTCTGACGGACGTGAAAAGCCGGTCGACCTGGAAGCCATGCATAAGGCCGCCCAGCACGGCGATGTCTTCGCGCAGTATACGCTGGGTCTCACCTATTGCGAGGGCCGGGGGGTTGCCCCTGATCCGGATAAGGCCACCCTATGGTATCGCCGGGCCGCCGATCAGGGACATGTCGAGGCCCAGTACGCCCTGGGCGGTTTACTGGAAAAAGGCGACAGCGACGATGAAGCGCATGCCTGGTACACCAAGGCCGCCATGCACGGCCACGCAGCGGCCCAGAAGATCTTGTCTTCCGAGAAATGGAAGGACAGGGCAGCGCCGGTAGCCGCGACCCAGGGCCATGTCGCAACTCAGGGTCATGCCGCGACCCAGACAGCGGCGGATATGTCTCCCGAGGCCCTGGACAAGCTTTTCCACCAGGCCGAGGAGGGCGACCTGGACGCCCAGTACAATCTCGGTATCATGTATTACAACGGTGAGGGCGCGCCCCAGGACTTCCAGCAGGCCATGAACTGGTTCCACCTGGCGGCCCAGCAGGGCGATGCCGACGCGCAGTTCAACCTGGGCATCATGATCGGCCGCGGCGAAGGGGTCAAGAAAGATCCCCAGATCTCGCTGCAATGGTTTCAGAAGGCCGCCGAGCAAGGACATGCTGAGGCCAAGGACATCATCGCCAAGCTGGCCAAGCAATAACGCCTTAAGAAGAATATCTTTTTAAGCATATGTCCGGCAGAGACGCCCACCGGCTGAATTTCCCGATTGCTTCAGGTGCTTAAAATATGGTGAGTCATCAGGTGATGACGCATCTGCCGATCAAAGCAATCCTTCCCGACTTGAAAGCGGTCCTGAATAACGGCCGTAATGCCGTAGTGCAGGCCCCGCCCGGAGCAGGCAAGACCACCTGCGTGCCGCTGGCGCTCATGGATGAAGCCTGGCTTGAAGGCAGGACCATTCTCATGCTGGAACCCAGGCGTCTGGCTACCCGCGCCGCGGCCGGGCGCATGGCGGAGATGCTTGATGAGCCGGTCGGACGTACCGTGGGGTACCGCATCAGGTTGGACAGCAAGGTAGGACCGCAAACGCGTATCGAGGTTCTCACCGAGGGCATTTTGACACGCCGTATCCAGAACGATCCGGGATTAGAGGGCGTGGGTCTGGTGATCTTCGATGAGTTCCATGAGAGAAGCCTGCATGCCGATCTGGGGTTGGCGTTGTGTCTGGACACCCAGGCGGCCTTGAGGCAGGACCTGCGCATCGTGGTCATGTCAGCCACATTGGAGATCAATTCCGTAGCCGAACTTCTCGGCCAAGCCCCGGTGTTGAGCGCAGTGGGCCGCGCTTACCCGATTGAGACGCGTTACCGGCCGCTTAAGCGCACTCACGTCCGTGATGGAGCGGTGGCTGTTCCGGTGCGGGATGTGGCGCAGGCCGTGCATGCGGCCCTGGGCGAGCATCCGGGCAATATCCTGGTCTTTCTGCCCGGCGCCCCGGAAATACGGCGCCTGGAAGGCCTGCTCGCTGAATCCGGCCTTGGCCCGGATATCATCGTGGCTCCGCTCTATGGGATGCTGCCGCGCGAGGCCCAGGACCGCGCCATTGACGCTCCACCTACGGACAAGCGCAAGGTGGTTTTGTCGAGCGCCCTGGCCGAGACATCACTGACTATTGAAGGCGTTACGGTCGTCATAGACTCAGGCTTTATGCGTGTGCCACATTATGATCCACGTAGCGCGCTCACCCGGCTCGAGACGCTTAAGGTCAGCCGTGCCTCGGCCGACCAGCGCCGCGGCCGCGCCGGCCGTACCGCGCCGGGTTTCTGCTACCGCCTGTGGCGGGTAGAGGAAGACGCACATCTGGCGCCGTTTTCCGAACCCGAGATCAGGAACGCGGATATGGCCCCCCTGGCCCTGGAACTGGCCCAGTGGGGGGTGAGCGATCCGATGACCCTGGCCTGGCTCGATCCGCCGCCAACGGCGGCGTTCAACCAAGCGCGCGCCATGCTTGAGGAGCTTGATGCCATCGATAACCAGGGCCGCATAACGGAAACGGGAAGGCGCATGGCGGGCTTCGGCCTGCATCCCAGGCTGGCGCACATGCTGATCGCCTGCGAGCCTCTGGGGCTTGGCCGCCTGGCTTGCGAAATCGCAGCCCTGCTGAGCGAGCGGGATATCCTGCGCGGCGGCGCATCTTCCGGGCCGGCCGATATGCGAGCGCGGCTTGAAATTCTGCATGGCCTTGAGGGCAAGGCAAGGCATGGCCGTCAGGGAGCCGGCGTGGACACGGTCCTGGCGCGCCGGGTGCTCGACTTGGCGCACAACCTGGAGAAAACCCTTGCCCATCCGGATACCGAGCGGCAAACGGGCGATACTACCGACCAGGCCGGCCTGGTGCTGGCCTTTGCCTACCCCGACCGCATCGCGCGTCGGCGTACCGGATCGCAGGGTAAATATCTGCTCTCCGGCGGCCGTGGGGCCCGGCTGCCGGTAACCGATCTCTTGGCCGGCGAGGAATTCATCGTGGTGGCCGAGATGGATGGTGATCCCCGCGAGGCCCGCATATTTCTGGCGGCCCCCCTTGAGCTCGTGGCCATTGAGAGGCATTTCAGCCGACGTATCATTACGGAAGATTCCAGCGGCTGGGACGATTGTGTCCAAGCCGTGACAGCCTACCGGCGGCGCAGGCTGGGGCAGGTGGTGCTGAGGGAAGAAGCCCTTCCCCAACCCGATCAGGCGATTATGTTGCAAGGCATTCTGGAAGGCATACGTAAGGGCGGTCTGGAGGTCCTGCCTTGGAGCAAGGCCGCGCGCACGCTGCGCGAGCGCATCGCGTTTCTGGCGCGGATGGCTCCACGAACCGGGCCTTGGCCGGATATGTCGGATGCGGGCCTTTTGGACAGGCTCGAACAGTGGCTGACGCCCTATCTGGAGGGCATGCAGCGGCTCAAGGATCTGCAAGCCCTCGATCTTGTCGCGGTGCTTTTACACCAGCTCGACTGGGAGAAACAGCGCAGGCTCGACGAGCTGGCGCCTACGCATATCCGTGTACCCAGCGGCTCGTGTATTCCGCTTGATTATGAAAGCGGGAATGATCCAGTCCTGGCCGTGCGCCTGCAGGAGATGTTCGGCTGCACGGCTACGCCCACCGTCGCGGGCGGTATAGCGGTGGTGCTGCAGCTCTTGTCTCCGGCGGGCCGCCCCATCCAGGTCACGCGCGACCTGGCCAATTTCTGGCGCACCACCTATACCGAGGTGCGCAAAGACCTGCGCGGCCGCTATCCCCGCCACTACTGGCCCGAAAATCCGTTCGAGGCCCAGGCCACCAACCGCGCCAAGCCGCGCAAGGGGAAGTCTTTTTAAGCGCGTGTTAGGCAATAAATTACACATCCTCAAGGGAAGAAAAGTACCACATGGTAAATATGTCTCGGCTGGATGGTCTGGTTCAAACTTGATATTGTTACAATCAATGTTCGATTTTTGATGGCATGCATGGTGATAAGACCTTGATTATCAATTAACTAATAAAACCATGAAACGTTTCTATCCTTTTAAAAAAGATAGTGCTTCCGTACATGGTAACGCCGCCAACTGATGATGACCTCATGGTATGATAATTGCTTAAAATTATCTCAGATTTTGCAATGTATTTCCATAGTACTAAGGAGGTGGACATGAAGCATGGATGTCGGATCATTTTGTTGCATTTCACGAGTTTTTTTCTCCAGAAAAGAGAATGTGGCGCCCCGATCCTGAGTTTATTGGTGTGCTTGAGTATCTGCCTGGTGCCGGGAATTCCTCAGGCGTCGGGCATATCATATGATGCAGCCGGGGTCTATAGCGCCACGACCGACGACAATGTTACCATCAAGCTCTATCGCTACCGCCCCGTTCCGTCTGAGCCGTACCGCACCAACGGCACACCGGTGCTGCTCTTCCCGGGCATCGTGCAGAACATGAATCAGTATCTTTCCTGCACCCCGGATGAGATGATCGATTCTTACGGCAAGATGGAGATGCCCGCCACCGTTGCCGACTGGGCCCTGGCAAAAGATACAAAAGGCAATCCGATCTATGCGAACGGCCAGCCCGTGCTCGAAAAATACATCAAGGCCGATCACATGAGATACTACAGCCTGGCGCATTACCTCTGGCTCAAGGGCTATGACCCCTGGTTGGCCAATTACCGCGATGGCGGCCGCGGTGTAACGCACAGCAGCGGCGACAACAACAAGACCCTGACCACCTTGGATACCTGGGCCACGCTTGATACATCCGCCGCCATCGACAAGGTGATCCAGATTACCGGGAAACGCATCTATATCGGAGGGCACAGCACGGGCGGACTGGTATGCTATGCCTATCTGCAAGGCTGCTACATGGATTATGACAACCAGTCCGACAAGGCCGCCGTATATAAGGCCGCGGCCGAGGCCGGGTATCAGCGGCATGTCAAGGGCGACGCCGCGCTGGCGCTGAAGCGCAACAGCCAAGTCAAGGGTTTCATCGGCATCGATCCGGCCGGCCGGCCGCCCCTGCCGGACATTCTGAACATCGATCTGTTCTGGTATATCATGTGCGCGAAATTTTATATTCCCATGGACGATATCGCGGAGGAATTGGTTTCCCTGATACCCGCGGATACCCTCGTGACGATCGAGCAGGTATTCTTTGGCGCCATCAATACCTGGGACCAGATCTACACGCTGGGCGGGATGGAAAACAGCCTATTCGGGTACCTCGATTTTTGGTACGTAAAAGACTTGGACCCTTACATGGGAGACTTAACGGCACGCTATGCCACGGCCGGCTTTACGGTACGCTGTTTCGGCCAGTACATGGACAATGGACTGCACGAGACCACGCGGGAGTTCTGGAAGAACGGCCTCGAGAACCAGAATCTGGTCAGAGGCCCCGAGCCTGATCCCGGGAACGACGGGTATTACTATTACAGTGATCATATGGACCGCATCACCGTGCCCATGATCGCCTGCCTGTCCGATTCGGGGTCGCTGGTCGCCCCGCTCACGGTCTATGAGGATATCATATCGAAAAAGACCCCTAATGCCTTGGACGAATGGTATACGATAACCGACACGGCGCATTTCGACGTAGCCGCCGGGAGGAAGAGCCCCGGCGAGGTGTTCCCCAAGATCGGCGCCTGGCTTGACAAGGTTGAAGCCGTCGAGGCGGATACATCCCAGGCCGATGCCTCTGATGGAACAGAAAGCGACACGGAGAAAAACGCCTCCAAGGCGGCCACCGATTCATCCGGAGAAGGATCATCCGGCGGCGGTTGCTTCATCGTCAGCGCCAGATTCTAGAAAAGAGCCTTTTTGAGGCGTCGGACCTCGGCAGTCGACCAAGGCCGAGGTCCGACGCCTTTCGATTTCAGGCGAATCATGCGTGAACAGGAGAGAAGGTATCGGGCGCGTTGGTCTATGGAAAACCAATAATTTGTCTTGGTCCGATCTGATCTGACAGAGAATTACCTGTTCTCATGCCTGCCAGAAGACGAAACTATCGCCGTTCCTTGTTTTTTTGATATAATCTCTTCTCGCCTTGTCGATGGAATGAAAAAATGTTTTAGGGCTGAGCTCAACCGGCTTGTTACAGTTGGGGTTTGGACACTTGCCCTTGTATCGAGAACGTTCTTCGTTGTCGATCTCGGCGAAGAATTCTGATCCGCATGATCCATGATCATAGAGTGCCAACATATGTTCTTTTGTCATCTTCTGAGCCTTTCATTTTCCGCCATTGATATGCGCACGGCTTCTTCTTTTACTTATTTCCCAGGCGCTATGGCTTCGGTGGGACAGGCCTCCGCGCAAGCACCGCAATCAGTGCAGAGGTTGGCATCGATGATATATCGATCAGCGCCTTCGCTGATCGCTTGTACCGGGCATTCCTCCACGCAGGTCCCGCAGGATATGCATTCTTCCGTGATCTGATATGCCATGGCTATCCTCCTAAACGATTCTTTTTTGCGGTATGCAGGGATAATGCCAAGAGGCAGGAAGGGTACCGCCGCACGTGTGATTCTATCCTGAGGCCCCCTCCTTAAAAAACAGCTGTATGTCAGAAAGATGAAGTAAATATAGGATGATATCATCAAAGGAGGGTGTCGTTACCGATTGCGGGCGACGCATCAAAACATGCATCCTCGGTCCAGTCATGGATCTCAAGTGGCTTTCATTTTTCAAAATGTGTTAGGAATATTGCTATTCCTTACTATCAAAAATGATAGATTTTGAGGTAATCGTTGGTTGGACGGGCCTAAGCTATCATCCACAGGCCGCAGAAGCGATGACGAATCCATAGCGCTGATATATATAAGAAATCATGGCACGCACCGGAGAGAACTCTCAGTGGGAGATCTCCACTAAGCGAACCCATCGATCAGTGCAAAACGCTCCACGTCGAACAGCCCCTTATCGCTCAGTTTTAAACGCGGGATGACAAGCAGGGCCATGAAGGAGAGGGTGACGAACGGGTCATGCATGGTAGTACCGAGCCCCTGGGCCAAAGCCTTAAGATGGGCATACCGGGCGGCCACCGTATATCCATCTTCCGGTGAGATCAGGCCGGCTACGGGTAAGGGCAATATTTCACAAAGCGTCCCGCTTGCGACGGCAAGGCCTCCCCGGTTTGCGATGACCAAATTCACGGCCGCGCACAAGTCCTTATCCGAGACGCCCACCGCTACGATATTGTGGGAATCATGCGCCACGGACGATGCCATGGCGCCCCTTTGCAAGCCGAACCCCCTGATGAACGCGACCGCCGGGGCGGTATCCCGGTAGCGGTTTATCACAGCGAGCTTCAGGATGTCGCGCCCTGGGTCCGCGACGGCGTAGCCATCTTCCCTCGCGGGTTGCTCCATAATCCGGCCGGTGAGAATGGACCGGTCCTCGGCCACGATGACATGCGCCGGTCCGCCCGGATGCCGGACGGCAAAATCCGTCTTTAATTTGGGCGCGGTTTCAAACCGGTTCACCAGCGTTGAACGGCTGTGCTCCAGG
>JBDKSM010000059.1:0-42619 GCA_039680665.1 Syntrophaceae bacterium
CGGGATGGATGTTGAAAACCTCCGCGGTCACACTGAAAAGATGATCCAGGTTTATGCCGCGCGATTTCAGTGCACACTGCCGCTCAAACTTTTCATCGGCCTCGGTCAAAACGCTTTCAACAAAATCATCGCCACCCAATATCCGCTCATCGCTTTTTTGAAATATCCCATCTTTGCGAAGAGATGATACCTTCTCCCAGCCGCCTGCGCTCCGAATCAGCCCCCCTCCGATCAAATCAGGACGCCGTCCCATATCAATGCCTAACGTCATATACTGATAATATGTATGCTTAGCCTGAACTCCTCGTACAGTGATATTTTATTCTTCCTTTCATCACTTATCTTGTATAGATATAGGTGCCAATCAAAATCTCAGGAGAAAGGCCCTATGAAGAAAATCATGAGCATGATCGAAGTAGGTACGCTGGCATGTTTTGTCTTACTGTTTTTTGCCGCTTGTGCAACAGATCAATTTGGGTCAGCAGCTGCTACTGCGAATGCAACATTAACCTCCGAGGCTCTTAAGGCTGCAAGTGGTGAGATCATCATAGGAACTATCAAGGCCATAGACCCAAAGGCGAACACGATCCGCATCAAGGATGAGACGATCAATGTTAAGCCGGAAGAGATTGCCACGTTGAAGGTTGGCAATAAGGTGAAGGTCACCCTGGCCACCGGAACCATGAATGCGGAGAAGATCGTCCAGGTAGGACAAGAAGAAGTAAAACAGGCCACGAAACAGAAAGCCAAGGAAGTAAAAGAGCAGGCCATACAGACGGCAATAGACAAAGCCATAGAGATGCAGAATCAACAAGTTGCTCCGAGCAATTAGCGAATCAGAGAAGAGGTTCTCTTCTCTATGCTCCAGACTGGAGGAGAATGCCTTTGAAGCAAGAAAGGGAACTTTCTCTTCTATTCGGGGTGACCCCCGCCTTCCTGAATAGCTGAGTTTTTTGACGGTCTCATAGGTAATCGACGGCGGATGGCCGTGGTAGAATGGATTTCATGTCAGTCGGTGCCACTGGCAAATTTTCGCAGGATAGCGAAAATTGTCGGGCCCTATAGGCGCGCCCGAAGGGCGATGGGCATGCATGCCCTGAGACAAAGACGAAGCTTGCCCGTGCTTGAGCATCGTAACCATGGAGCCCTGATTTTTCAACTATCCACAGTCTGCCTGTGTCCAACATACGGGCATCAACCCTGCTGTGTGTGGGGTGCTCGATTGCCTATGGATTTTATTTGCGGTTTGAAGTATGCATGCTCAGGTTTTTGCTTTGCAATAAAATATCTTTAAGGAGGTAGTGCAGTGAAGTATTTCAAGGTCAGCATGATCGGTCTGTTAATCGTTGGCGTGTTTTCATCCGGGGCATGGGCAGCCGAAGCGGGCTGGAACAAGATCGGCGAATCGAAGGGTATCGTGGGTTACACCCGTGCCACGCCCAAGAGCAGTGTCGATCAGATGAAGGGTGTCGGTATCGTAGACGCCTCCGTGGCCGCCGTCGAGGCGCTTATCCGTGACGTGCCGTCGCAGACTGAATACATGTACAAGTGCAAGGAAGCCGCGGTGGCCACTGCGCCGGAGCTCAAAGGCTCAGCCGACAGCGTGTATGTGTACAACGTCACCTCCATGCCATATCCCGTGAACGATCGGGATGCGGTCGTCAGGGCCGATTATACCATCGACAAGGCCACCGGCACCGTCTATGTGCATGTGGAAGGCGTCAAGACCACGTATAAAATGGACAAGAAAAAGGTCAGGATGCCCCTGGTGGTAGTCGATTATACCTTGGTGCCCAAAGGACCCGACAAGACCGAAGTCACCTATGAGGCCCTGGCCGACCCGGGCGGAAACCTTCCGGCCTTCGTGGTCAACATGCTCACCAAAAACCTGAGCATCCAGACCATTGCCGGCATGCGGGAGATGGTGAAGAAGGACAAGTATAAAAACGTCAAGGCCGTTGTGACAACGACCGCACATTAACCATACCTACCCGACCTTCATCCTCCTGATAATTCAGGTGGATGAAGGTCGGACATGCTCAACAGGATTCCGGAATTTTCCTCACCCACCACTTACGCTTCTTCAAGCTGGGAAAGATAATCTATCAGTCATCCGGCTACCCGTGCCGGATTCGCGTATGGAGAAGGCATGGCGCAAAACAGACGGTCATGCTACAAGATCGAAGATTCTCCTTTGATCAAACATCATAATCGGGGAGAGGTTACACAGATTAATTCCGGGGTTTTAAATGGTGAGAGGGGAATCCGTACATCCGATGGCAGAAGCGGCCCTGCGGGCGGCCGGGACGTGGGGGCTGGAGACAGTATGCATCCGCGGTGACCTGGCCCTCAGCGGCAGTCCCGAGCGGAGCGAGTTTCGGTGCGTGGTGGAATGCGCGAATAAGCGTTTACTGGTGCTGGAAGTCATCCGGAGCCAGGACCGTCAAAAGAAGCAGGCCATTATCGACCGGCTCGAATTTCTTGCCCATGCTGGTCTAGCTAGTGCTCATCCCTATCTGCGGGCCACGGACGGGCATCAGATTGTCGAGGTCGAAGGCCGCCTGTGGCAGGCGTCGACCTATGTTCCGGGCGTGCCGCTGGGCCGGCCGGCCTATGTCTATGACGGGTGGCGGGGCAAGGTCATGGCGGAGTTCTTGGTTGACCTTAGGCAAGCCTCAAAGTACCTGCCGGAGGTTCTAACCACCGTGCCGTTTTCAATCCTGAGCTACATTGATAGGCTCGTCGGCCAGATCAGGCCCCGCGAGCCCGGCGTGTTTGAGAAAATCGTGCCGATCCTGGCCTTTCTGCGCAAGCGCCTGGCACCCGTGCATGATCTGTTGCCGGTTGCTTTTTGTCACGGGGATTACCACCCCTTGAACATGATCTGGTCTCAAGCAGGCCTACAGGCGGTTATAGACTGGGAATTCTGCGGCACCAAGCCGGAAAGTTACGATGCCGCCCTCCTCATCGGATGCATCGGCATCGAAGACCCTGATGCCCTGGCCGGAACGCTGGTAAGGGGGTTCATCCGCGACTTGAAAACCGCACAGGTGCTCCGTGAGACAAGTTGGCGGGTGCTGGTGGAAATGATCATCGCCATCCGGTTTGCATGGCTTTCTGAATGGCTCCGCACCAAGGATAGGGAGATGATCGAGATGGAAACAGTGTATCTGCATCTCCTGATGGACCATGCGGATGACCTCATGGCGCTCTGGTATAAGGGGAATAATCCAGGTACGTAACATTACCGTGAGGTTTGAATTAACGGGGTCTCTACTCCGTTGAATTCGTCCCCTTGGTCAGGCGGCTTTGGAGGTAGCCCTGCAGGGCGGCGGGCCAGATGGGCATGAGCTTGCCGGTAGCGTCGGTGAACTTCATGCTGGAGAGCACGCTGTTGGCCGGGCGTTTGGCCGGGCGCGGGAAGTTATCCGTGGTGACGGGGTTGATCTGGGTGGAAAGTCCGGCGAACTCCACGGCCTTTTTGGCCAGGTCGTACCAGGAGGCCTTGCCGCGGTTGCAGACGTGGAAGGTGCCGCGGGCGTCGTTTTCGATCAGGAGGCGGATGGCCTTGGCCAGATCCCGGGTATAGGTGGGGCAGCCGAACTGGTCGTAAACCACGTCGATGGAGGGGCGTTCCTTGGCCAAACCCAGGATGGTGGCCACGAAGTTGGGGCCGTTTAAGCCGAAGAGCCATTGGGTGCGGATGATGATGTAGTCCTCCATGCGCGTGGCTATGGCGGTTTCGCCTTTGAGCTTGGAGCGGCCGTAGGCATTGATGGGGTTGGTGGGGTCATCCTCGTGATAGGGGCCGGTCTTGGTGCCGTCGAAGACATAGTCCGTGCTGATGTGGGCCAGGTGGATGCCCAAGTCGGCGCAGACGTCGGCCATGTAACCCGGGGCGTCGCCGTTGATGCGGGTGGCCAGCTCCTCCTGCTCCTCGCAGGCATCCACCTTGGTGAAGGCGGCGCAGTTGATGACCCAGCGGGGCTTTTCCTTCAAGAGGCAGGCGCGTACGGCCAGAGGATTGGTGATATCGAGGCAGGCCGACGGCGAGGCTGCGTCGGTGGCGGTAACCAAATGCCCGCCGCTGGCCAGCTCGTGTACGAGATCATGGCCCAGCATGCCCAGGGCGCCTGTAACGAGCAGCTTCATCGGTTGGCGTACATCCTCTCGTAATACTCCAGATAAGCGCCGGTGCGGATGCGTTCCCACCATGGCCGGTTGGCGAGGTACCAGTCGATGGTGGACTTCAGCCCCTCCTCGAAGGTCACACTCGGTCTCCAGCCCAGTTTGCGCTCGATCTTGGAATAGTCCATGGCGTAGCGGAAATCGTGGCCCGGCCGGTCCTTGACATATTTGATGAGGGTCTCGGGCTTGTGCATGGCGCCCAGGATGGACTTGACGATGGCGATGTTCTCCCATTCGGCGTTGCCGCCCATGTTGTAGGCCTCGCCGGTGACGCCGCTTAAGGCCACGGTCAGGATGCCGCGGCAGTGGTCCTTGACATGGATCCAATCGCGCACGTTCTTGCCGTCGCCGTAGACGGGCAGCTCCTTGCCTTCCAGGGCATTGGCGATCATGAGCGGGATCAGTTTTTCCGGGAACTGGTAGGGCCCGTAGTTGTTGGAGCAGCGGGTGATGACGGCGTCCAGCTTATAGGTCTTGATATAGGCGCGGATCATGAGGTCGGCCGAGGCCTTGGAGGCCGAATAGGGGCTGTTGGGCTTCATGGGCAGGTCTTCGGTGAAACGGCCGTCACGGCCCAGAGAGCCGTAGACCTCGTCCGTGGAAACCTGGAGGAAGCGGCCGACTTTGTATTTGAGCGCCGCATCAAGGAGCACCTGCACGCCCATGATATTGGTGCGCAGGAACACCCCGGCGGCCTCGATGCTGCGGTCCACGTGCGATTCCGCGGCCAGATTAAGGATCAGGTCGATGGAATGGCGTTCGAAGACGGTCTTGACGAAGTCCGCCTCGGCGATATCGCCGCGGATGAAATGGTAGCGGCCCGGATAGGCCTCTTCGAGGCCGGCTACGTTTTCGAGGTTGCCGGCATAGGTCAGGAGATCGAGATTGATGACGGAAAGGTCAGGGTGCTCGGCCAGGATCAGACGCACCAGATTGGTGCCGATGAATCCGCAGCCTCCGGTTACCAGTACGTTCATTGTGCGTTACTCCTCGTAGTTTACTGCCACCAGATACAGCCCCTGGGGAGGCGCGGTCGGTCCGGCCTTGGACCTGTCGCGGCTCTCAATGATCCCGGAAATGTCTTCCGGGGCCAGGCTTCCACGTCCCACCATGAGCAGGGTGCCTACGATGTTCCTTACCATATGCCGTAGAAAGCCGCTACCCTCTATGATGTAATACAGTCGGGTATCTTTCAGGGCCAATTCCGAAACCGTGACTTGGCGTATGCTGGATTTCACCGGCGAGCCCGCGCCCATGAAGGCCGCGAAGTCGTGCTCGCCGATGAAACTCCGGGCCGCCTGATGCATGGCGGGGATGTTTAAGCGGTAATCGACCTTGAGGGCGTAGCGGCTCAAGAAGGGACTGCGCGCGGGGGAAGCGTCAATAATATAAACATAGCGTTTGGATTTCGCCAAATATCGGGCATGGAAATCCTCGACTGCCTCATTGGCCTCATGGACCGCGACATCCTCGGGCAGCAGCGCATTTAGGGCGCGCTTCAGCGCATTCAAAGGGATCGTTGAGTTTGTATGCACATTGACGACTTGCCCCAGGGCATGCACGCCGGCGTCGGTCCGGCCTGCCGCGATCGTCCTTGGCGCGCCTCCCAGAATCTTTGCAAGGGTCTCTTCCAGGACGCCCTGGACGGTCCGACCGGAAGCCTGCACCTGCCAGCCCTGGAAGGCCGAGCCGTCCTACGAGAGGCTGAGTTTTATATATCTGGAATAGGGCATTGATCTTGCATAGCAAATATGTGAGACTTTGAGCAAGGGCTAAGGAGAGGAACAAGAGATGTCGTTTGACCGCCGCTGCCTCAAGCGCGTGGCGATGCCAATTTCGGTCAGGATCATCCTAGCCGGCGAACGCCTGGCCGGCATTACCCGTGACATTTCGCCCAAGGGGCTCTGCCTTGAGATCTCCACCCTGCGGGTAAAGGCGAGCCTCTTCGGGCTTCTGAACACAACCGTTACCCTGTTGTTCGAAAATGAAATCATGAGCGGCACGGTGCGGTGGTATACCGTGGAGGAAGCCACCTATCAGATCGGGATCAGCATCGATAAACCGTCAAAATCCACGTGGAAGAAGATTATCGACCAGCATCTGCGGCACGAGCTCAGCGGGGCGGTCAAGCCGGCGTAAGAGAATCGCTTCGCTGACGGGAACATCCTGAACTTAAAAGACATCTCACCGCAACACCCTGCCTGCTCAGACGTACAACCCGGCCAGTGGATATACCGGGAAAGTGTCCCATGTTCATGGCCGGGAGTTTGATCTTCATCACCTGACCCTTTTCTAATTTGGCGTCGGTTTCGAGAAACAAGCCGTTGCGGCTCATATTGACGAGATGGGCACTGCGCGGGTCCATGTTTTCGCACCAGAATGAGACATCATGATCCACGTCCATGCGTCGATATCGTCTGCGATCAGGTAGTTCTTTCCTATGTAAAGACCATCTTCTTATAACTCCGCCGCCTTCTCCCGTCCGGCTTGAAGTCAGACCAGTCAGTGATCTCTTCAAGACGGAACAAACGGTTTCGAGGCGCTCGCGCCACATCCTTTGCATGCCGATAACCTCCTTGTCATGGGATATAGAATGGACTTGAGATCCAAAATAATCCTCGCCAAGACCGTGTCAAGGGGCCGGGTGTTGCTTAAACCGGGACTTGACCGGGGCGGCCGAGTAGGGGTTAGAATAGTCTTAGGGAGTTACCATGCAGCGGATGCGCAAGATCATCCACATTGACATGGATGCCTTTTACGCCTCCATCGAGCAGCGCGACCGCCCGGAGCTCATGGGCCGGCCGGTGATCGTGGGCGGCCGCCCAGGAGAACGCGGGGTCGTGGCGGCCTGTTCCTATGAGGCGCGCCGCTACGGCATCCATTCCGCCATGTCGTCCTCGCTGGCCAAGCGCCTCTGCCCCCAGGCGGTTTTCCTCAGCCCGCGCTTCGAGGCTTATACGGCCGTGTCCGAACAGATCCGGGCCATCTTCCACGAGTATACCGACCTGGTGGAACCGCTGTCCCTGGACGAGGCCTATCTGGATGTCACCGTCAACAAGCAGGGCTTGTCATCGGCCAGCGCGGTAGCGCGCGAGGTCCTAGCGCGCATCAAGGCGATCACCAGCTTAAGCGCCTCGGCCGGGGTGTCCTATAACAAGTTCCTGGCCAAGGTCGCCTCCGACTATCGCAAGCCCGGCGGGCTGACCGTCATCCCCCCTGAAAAGGCCCAGGCCTTTATCGATGCCTTACCGGTGGACAAGTTCTTCGGAGTCGGTAAGGTGACCGCGGCGCGCATGCAAGCCCTGGGCATTAGAACGGGCGCTGACCTGAAACGCCTCGTCGAGGAAGAGCTCACCCGCCACTTCGGCCGCAGCGGTTCCTTCTTTTACCGCATGGCGCATGGCGATGATCCGCGGCCGGTGGAACCCGACTGGGTCCGTAAATCCTACGGCCGCGAAACCACCCTTAGGGAAGATATCACCGACCGCGCCCAAATGCTGGAAATCCTGACGGAGCTCGCCGGTGATGTGGCCGAAACCCTTCAATACGACGGCGCCCAGGGTCGCACCATCACCTTGAAGCTCAAATATTTCGACTTCACGAGTATCACCCGCAGCATCACCTTGCCTGCTCCGACCGATGACGCGGCCGAGATCCTGCGCCATATCCCGGAACTCCTCGGCAGGACCGAGGCTGGACGCCGGGCAGTGCGCCTCTTGGGTGTCGCCGTATCCGGCCTGGGTGATCAGGATATGAAACCGCGCGCGTGGCAGCTCAAGCTGCCGTTTGAATAAAGCCTTTCAATCGCACAAGCGCGCGGGGGAGCCGGCGGACTGATTGCCCCGCCTTAACCCTCGCGTTTGAGCGATGTGTCCATGATACGGGTCAAAAGCAGCATGATAAGGTGGTACAGGGGGAAGAGATGCCGTTTGAGAAAGTAGAGGATCTTGATGTCCGGGGAGGTGATCACCAGAAATTTGCGTTTCAGGATGGCGCCCATGATGATGTCGGCCACTTTTTCCGGGGCCAGGGCCACCTTGACGAAGAGCCGACGGAGGGAATCCGTCGCTGCTGGTCTGGCATGGATTTCCGCGCTTTGCACCATGCCTGTATTGACCGCGCCGGGGCATATGACACTGACATTGATGCGGTGTTTTTTCAGATCATAGCGCAGGGTCTCGGAGATGCCCACCAGGGCATGCTTGGTGCCGGCATAGACGGTGTGCCAGGGCAGGCCGATGATTCCGGCCGTGGACGATACGCTCACGATATGGCCGCCGCGGCCCTGCCGGATCATTTCAGGCACGAAGCTCTCGATGCCGTGGATTACGCCCCAGAGATTGACCTTGATCACTTTTTCCCAATCGCTGTGTCGCATGTCCTCGATCTGGGAAAAGAGCGCGATGCCGGCCACGTTGATCAGGATGTCCAAGACGCCATATCCACGATGCACCTCGTGGGCGAAGTCGGCCATGGCTTGATAATCCGCGACGTCGAAGGCGCGGGCCAGGCATACCTCGCCGCCGTCCTGTACGCACATGCGGCAGGTCTGGTCGAGCCCGGTTTGATTGATGTCGGTCAGGAACAGGCGGGCGCCGTACCTGGCCATGGCGAGCGCCGTGGCGCGTCCGATTCCGCTGGCGGCGCCGGAAATGAAAACCTTGCGGCCTTGAATCTGCATGGGTCCACCCTCACGCGAAAAGGCATTTCAATAGAATAAAAAGATATTATCAATAATAATAATTAATATACCAATGTCAAGGAAAAATACGCCGAGGTCTTGGTAAAATATTTACGGTCAGGCGAAAGGCGTATGCTGATCGTACCCCTATCCAGGGGATCGATATATCGGTGTCGGGGTGGTGGAGAGGAAGCCTGCTTGGGTGGTTATTGTGGGCGGCAACGATTGCCCGCAGGAAACAACGGCTTGACTCTTTCTCCTCATACCATTTATACTTGCGCATATTGGGGGAGGTGGTATTGAAGTTGAGCATCGATCAGATCCTGGAAGACCTCAAAGACAGCGACCCTGAGATTAAACGCATGGCGGCCAAGGCCCTTGTGCAGCATGCTTCCCGGCCCGATGAGCTGGCGCTGTCCGTGATTGAACAGGCTGATCGAAGCACGGTCATGGTGATCTATGACGTGCTCTTTGATGCCCCGGGCGATTATTCCATGGTTTTTCGGCAAGGGGCAAGGGATCCTGATCCCAGTGTGCGCTGCAAAGCGATCCGTTATCTGTTCCGCAATAAAGCCTTCAAGATCACGGACGGAGTGCAATGGCTTAAAGATGAAGATCCCTATGTACGCCGCCGGGTCATCAGCTACCTCTCCTGGATCAATGACCGCGCCAGCCTGCCGCCGATCCTGGCACTGGCGACGCAGGATCAGGATCCCAAGGTGCGCAAGGATGCCTTGCGCCTGATCGCGGTATGGGGCCGGATCGAACATGTCGGGGACATCATACCGGCCTTGGAGGACGGGGAGGTTGAGGTACGCGTCCAGGCTGTACAGACACTCAAACGCATTACCGGTGAGGATTTCGGCGAACCGTCCGGCGCCACCGAGGACGAACTGGAATGGATCGTGGCTAGGTGGCAGGGTTGGTGGGAAATTACGAAGGATATGTGATGGAACAACCGAACTACACGGCTAAGGATTTCGCTTCCCTTTTGGGGATCTCCAAGGCGCAGCTCCTCAAGATGGAGGGGGCCGGAAAGTTGCCCGAGCCCCAGACCGTTGACGGCATGCGCATTTACCTGCCCCACGATATCAAGTCATATCTCGAGATCCTCGGCAAGGGCCCGCTCGTGAAAAACCATCGCCGCCAGATCTTTCTCAATTTCAAGGGCGGCACCGGCAAGACGAGCGTTTCGGCCTTTTATGCCTTCCGGCTTGCCCATTTGGGCTTAAGTGTTCTGCTCATTGACCTGGATCCCCAGGGTCATCTCACGCAATGTTTAGGGATCAATCACGACGCCTTCGAGGCGACCCTCTACAATGTCCTGATCGACCGCATGGATATCCAGGACGTGGTCATCGACACGCCCATGCCTAATCTGAAGCTTATCCCGGCCAGTCTCGACCTTTCCCCGGTGGAGCTGGCGCTGACGTCGGTCAACGCGCGCGAGCTGCGTTTGCGCAAGGCTCTGGCTCCCATACAGGACCAGTATGACGTGGTCGTCATGGACGCCTCGCCTTCCATCGGCCTCTTGAACCTGAACGGGATCTTGGCCAGCACGGAACTGTTCGTACCGGTTCTGGCCGACTTTCTGTCTTATCACGGGCTCAAGATCCTTTTCGAGACGCTCTCCAGCATCGAGGAGGACTTCGATTTCATCCTGGAAAACATCTATATCGTGATCAATCATTACAACGCCTCGCTCAATATCTGTCAGCGCGCGCGCATGGCCCTTGAGCAGCATTACGAGGCGTATCTGCTCAAGACCATCATCCGGCAGGACACTAAAATGGCGGAGGCGGCGAGCATGGGTCTACCCATCCATCTCTACACCTCGAAGTGTCGCGGTGCCGCCGATATCGATTCCATGATCAAGGAAATTTTTCCCAACCTGCCAATTGTGTTTTGATAATTTTTGGATATAATGGTAATGAAACGTAGCTTGAATGTTATCATTCTTATCTTATAAAGTGAGGACTGTATGAAGGACGGATTTGACAAGAATGTTGCGGAAAAGATGCCCAGAATTCAGAAATCCAGGCCGAATCGCCCCTGGAATGTAGACCCGGTGCTCCTCAAGAGCGATCCGGTCGAATCAAAAGCAAAGTCCGCTTCCCCTGCTGAGGCCGAGGTCCAGCCATCATTGACCCTGGCCAAGCTGCCGACCGATCTGAAGCGTACCGAGAGCGCCATCGAAGAGATAAACACCCAGTTCACCCATATGATCATGGAGAAGAAGGATGTCCAGCGTCTCCTGGATCAGAAGCAGCAGGAGATCGAAGGGGTCGTGCGCCAGAACAGCGCCCTGAAAGAGACCCTGACGGTCTTGCAGACTCAGGTTGAGGTGGCGGCGCCCGCCAATCGTGAGATGTCCTTCCTGCATGAGCAGCTCCAGGACGCGGATTTTTTCATCCAGAACCTTTCGTGTCAGCTGGATGAAAAACTCAAGGTCCTGGAGGAGCAGCAGTCCATGCGGCTGGCCCTGGAGGAGAAATGCCATCGCATGTCGCATGACCTCAGAGGCAAGGCCATGCTGGATGTGCGCGCCTCATTGCTGGAGCGTGATCTTACCGTGGCGCAGATGCGCATCCAGGAGCTTGAGGGGTTGCTCGAGGAGGAAAACCGCAAGCGCGAGCCGCTCGAGGAGGAGATCGCCGAGCTCAAGACGACCCTTGACCGGGTGCATTCCTCCCTGTCCCAGATCCGTCTCAAGGCCAAAAGAGAGGCGTATGGAGTCTGATACCAAGAAAAAGGTCAACGACCTTTTTTCGCTCATGGATGGTATCTCATCAGACATTGACCTGAAGGCCCAGCTCGAGACGCTCAACAGCGAGATCAACACCTTGAAGCTGGCCTTCCATGAGCTTTCCAAACGCTTCGAAACCTTTGAAAAAACCTACGAACACAAGAAGAATCAGGTCAAGCAGATGAAGAAGGAGATGGAAACCATCCTGCATGACCTGGATTGAACTATCGGGTAGGGCCTCCTGAGGAGGCTTAAGCCCATCCCTCCCCAATCTGGCCCTAGAGCGGCCGGCCTATCTGCAGCAGCAAAACCGGTCCATTTTCATCAAGATAGTCGGGTTGGCGCACCGGCCAGGCAATACCCATGTGGAAGCTCGACAGGTTGCCCCAGGCCAGTTCCATGGAAGTGATCAGCTCAATGCCAGCGCCGACGAGCAAGTCTTCGCTACTCATGCGGTTGCGGCAGGCGCCGCTGTCGACAAAGGTTCCCAGCCTGAGCTTATGGAAGAACAGGGGCAGGGTCTCATACCCGCGCTGCAGGTTGATGAGCGGCCAGTATATTTCCACGCCCGTCGAGAACGCCTGGGAGGCCTCCAGCAGATTGGAGCTGAAGCCCCGCAAAGGGAAGAGACGCGACGGCCGCTGCGTAAAGTATCCTTCGCCCACATCGCCGCCGATCCTGAAAGTTCCGTGTCCGGGCGCATAGCCGTCCCAGGTCTTGCCGGCATGAGCCTCCACGACGCCGTAAATATCCGTGCCCCATCTGAGCCGCACCCCTCCGTAGAGCGATTGCCGGCCTCCCGAATAGGATTCAAACGTGCCCCAGGTAATGAAATTACCGTAGACCTTATGGAAATGCACGGCGCCCCAGAGGTCAAGGTCTTTCCAGCCCACGCCCTCCATCGGTTCGTAGGCGAGGCGATGGAGGGAGAGTTCAAGCAGATCTGGATCGAGCAGAAATGGTATGTAGGCCACCTTGGCTTCCATTCGTGACTCATCGGTGCTCCCCAGGTTGGAATCATACGACAAGGGGTAGCGTGAACCCTGGAGCCCGATATGTTTGGCCCGTCCGCCCAGACGCAACGACAGGTAATCGTCATGGAAGGAGTAGCGGACCCCGGCATCGGTCGTATAGTCTTTGCTTACGTCGCGGCTCAGGGTGGCCAGTCCGATCTGCAGATCGGATTCGCCGACATAGATATCGGGCACGACAAAGTTGGGGAGGATACTCGACCAGGGTGCGTAGGGCCGCGAAGACCATGACGGGGTCGGGTAACTGGGAGGCCTCGGCAGGGGGTGGAGCTGAACGGACGCGGCCGCTTGCGGAGGCGCATATGCGCTTGTCTGCCAGCCCTCCTCTCTGAGTTCGAGATACTGGCCCATGCGCGGCATGATCGCGGCGTGCGCGCTTGTCGTCAACGGGGTCATGGATGGCTGGCAAATCTGGAAGATCCCGGAGGCGTTGGAGGAAAAAACCAGATCCGTATCATGCCACCAGGGATCCATCTCGATGGAGGGGGCATCGGTTATCCGGCGCCAGGTGCGGTCATGCTCCTCATACACCCAGATATCCCAATTCCCGGCGATGTTGGCGGCGACGGCGATCGCGCCGGAAGCGCTGCGCACCGGGCCGGAAAGCGCGATCGCCTCCGGTGGTCCGGGAATGGCGGCGGCGCTGATGCGGATGCGCGCCATCCCGAAGGGCGCCGGGATGGTTTGGAGAGGCACCAATACGGGTCTATGGCCCTCGCGGCTTACCGCGATGTCGCCTGCTCCCGGGTCCCAGATATGGTCCCGGGAACAGGGTATGGATACCCCATCGAGGTAACCCGTGATCACGGCGATGTCATCGCTATCGTATTCGCTGATCCACAGGGTCCCATGGCGGTCCACATACCCGTACCGGCCACGCATCTGGTAGGCGTCCATCCCGGGGAAAACCCCGGCGATGTTCCAATAGATGAACGGCTCGGGCCAGAATCCATCGATGAGCCGCCCGCCCTTTGCCCCGCTCCGGACCGCTTGCGTCTCCCGGAATTCGTTCCAGAGCGATACCCACGTCTTGCCCAAAGTGTGGCGGGCTTTCAGATCGATCTCGATCGGTATGATGCCGGCGCCGTGCTCGGACATGAAGGCCAGTAAAGCATCCCATCCATAGCGTTCATAAATCCAGTGGATGAACGGCCGGCCATAGATGCGGTGCGCATAATAGCCCGGCCAGATGCCGGGATGGTTGCTCAGCAGGGAAAGATCGGGGAGCGTCGAGACGCTGAAGACCGCGGCGTTGAAGGGATCATGACCGTCTTTCCCGGTATACAGGCCGTAGAGCAGGTCCGTTATGCCGTCATCGAGCCATTGCGGCAGGACCAGGTTGGGCGAGATGACCTCGCCCAAGAGGCCGTGCGCCAGCTGCGGTAAGCCTCCGCGCATGGCGTACAAACCCTGCAGGCTTAAGCCCCGGAACAGGAAATAGGTCCAGGGATCCGCTTCCAGGTAACCGTCCTCCAACACGCCCGGGGCCTTTAGCGGGATGCGGATCTCGCGGTGCGGGATCATCGTCACGATCACCCGGGGCGCATCCAGGCGGTCATCCAGCACGATATGCAGGGGTGTGCTCACCGGGACACCCTTGTCCCGCAGGAAGGCCAGCATGTCTGGCAATTCCTGTATGAGCGTTGTGGCAATGGCATCTTCGGCTTGAGGATAATGGAGAAAAACCCCCTCCTGGGTGATGGTGCGCATGGCCATGGCAGCGGTTGGAAAACCAGGGCAGAGCAAAAGGTATAGCAGGGCGCCTAAGGGGATGATGATGTGCTTCATGGGTTTAAAACACTATGGATGAGAAGCGTTTTGCAAGTCAAGGGCAAACACGGGCCTGGGCATGATGGTCGTGACGGTGTCATCGGTATGGGCGGTTGGAATGGTTCAGGCCTTGAGCGCGGCTTCCACGATCTTGTTGATGCCGAGGATGCCTACGATGAAAATGCCGCCCACAATGAATTCCACCCCCATCCAGACATAGGGAGTGGCTCCGGGCAGCTTGGCCGCCAGCGACCCGACCAGGAAGAACATGAAGGCATAGCTGTTGAAGATGGAGGGCAGCGCATCCTTGAACAGCACAATGGCGTAGACGAAAAGGCCGATGAAGATCAGCTTGGCTGCTTCAAGCCCGATGGCCGTTCTGAGCACGGCGATGAATTCATGGATAAGGATCACGCACAGGATCCCGGCCAGACCCCCGATCAGGATAGCGGGGACTTCCTTGGTGTCCTCGTGGGCGATAAAGAAGCAGATCATGACCATGAAGGCCGGCCAGGCCGGGAGCTTCAGGTAGGCCAGCAGGATTTCGAAGACAATGATGAAGGCCACCAGCAATAGACCAAAGAGCAGACTGTGCGATGAGAAAATGGTGCGCATGCGAACTCCCTCCTGGGCATAATGGTAAAAGCGGCAAAAAAAGAGGACATCCGCCAAGGGTACGGCCTGGTCTGGAACATCCAGCCGAGCGCTGCCTGCCGTGCCTCATGAGGGTCGTCATGTGCTCACGGTACCCATCCCGGTACCGATTTGTCAATGTTCGTACGCAAAAATGTGGTTTCCTGCTTGACAAGGAAACGCTTCTCTATTATCGATCGGAGTGACTGATCACTCCGCGTGAGAAAAGGAGCATATGCCCGGGCCGAAGGAAACACCAGCCAAACGCGTCGCCATCCTGGAGGCGGCACTCGAACTCATCGCGGCCGGCGGCTTCCATGGTTCGCCCACCGCCAAGATCGCCGAAAAAGCGGGCGTTGGCATCGGTTCGATCTACCGTTATTTTTCCAGTAAGGAAGACCTGATCCAGGCCCTGTTCACCTATCTGGCCGAGAAATCCAGACAGGCCATCATGCAGGACCTGGATACCCGGGCGCCGATCAAGGAACAATTCATCCATCTCATGAAAAACACGTTTCAGTACCTGATCGAAAACCGCGAGGCAGCCGCCTTTCTAGAGCAGTACTTCAACTCGCCCTTCGGCTTCACCCACAAACGCGATGCGATTCTGAATGAGGGCGAAGGGCACACGGATGATCACCCCATGCATGCCCTGCTGGACAAGGCCCGCAAAGACAAGATTGCCAAGGACCTGCCCCGACATATCCTGGGGGCCTTGACCTTCGGACCGATCATCTTATTAGTACGGGATATTCACGCCGGGCTCATCACCGTGGACGCCCGCATGCGAGACAAGATCATCGCGGCCTGCTGGGATGCCGTGAAACGCTAAAGGAATCGTCATGGTCGAAAACACGATGGACAAACCGAGCAACCGAACATCCATACCACGGGGCTGGCTCCGTGGGCTGCTGGGCCTGATGCTGGTAGGCCTGCCCCTGGCGGGCTGCGCCGTGGGACCGGACTTCCGCAAACCGGACGCCCCGGCGGTTAAGACCTACACCACGACGGCCCTGCCGGTTGAGACCGCGACCTCTCCGGTGGCGGGCGGCGAGGCCCAGCGCTTTGTTATGCAAAAAGAGATCACGGACCAGTGGTGGACCCTGTTCCAATCCCGGGCCCTGGATGACCTGATCAGCCAAGCCTTTGCCCAGAACCCGTCTCTGGCCGCGGCCCAGGCGTCGCTCAAGCAGGCCGAAGAGAACCGGCGCGCGGCCTTCGGCACGCTCCTGCCCGCCGTGGACGCCAGTGCCGCTGCCTCGCGCCAACAGGTCACGGGCGCCTCCTCGGGCCAGGCGGGCGTGAAGATCGACCCCTTCAACCTGTATAATGCCTCGGTCGCGGTCTCGTATACCCTGGACATCTTCGGCGGTTCGCGCCGCGAGTTGGAGGCCTTGCAGTCCCAGGTCGATTACCAGCGCTTCCTGCTCGAAGGGACATACCTCTCGCTTTCCGCCAATATCGTGACCACCGTGGTGCACGAGGCCGGTGTGCGTGAGCAGATCCGCGCCACACGGGAGATCCTGGCCTTGCAGCAGCGGCAGCTCGACACGGTCGAACGTCAGCTTCAGCTGGGCGCGGTCTCCTTGGCCGACGTGCTTGCCCAGCGCTCGCAGCTGGCACAGACCCAGGCCGTCCTCCCGCCATTGGAAAAGGATCTGACGCAGACCCGCCATCAATTGGCGATCCTGACCGGACGACTCCCGAGTGAGGCCAACCTGCCCGAGTTCGACCTGGCGTCCTTGAGCCTGCCGGGCGAGCTCCCGGTCAGTCTGCCCTCCGACCTGGTCAGACAGCGGCCTGACATCCGCGCCGCCGAAGCCTTGCTGCACGCCGCCAGCGCGCAAGTGGGCGTGGCCACGGCCAATCTCTACCCGCGCATCACCTTGAGCGCGGCCTACGGCTCGGAAGCCAATAAAACCGGTGACCTCTTCAGCGGTCCGGCCGCGCTATGGAGTTTAGGCGGGCAACTGCTCCAACCGGTCTTTCATGGCGGAAGCTTAAAAGCCCAGCGCCGCGCGGCGATCGCCGCTTATGACCAGGCCGGGGCACAGTACCGCGCAACCGTTTTGCAGGCCTTCGGGAACGTGGCCGATACCCTCAGGGCCCTGGAAGCGGACGCCCAAGCCCTGGCGGCCCAGGCTCTGTCCGCCGATGCGGCCGGCCAGTCCCTGGCGATGAGCGATAAACAGTTCCAGGACGGCGCCGTGAGCTACCTCACTCTGCTCAACGCCCAGCGCCAGTACCAAGAGACCCGCATTTCGTTGGCGCAGGCCCAGGCCCAGCGCTACGCCGACACCGCGGCCCTGTTCCAGGCCTTAGGCGGGGGTTGGTGGAACCGCGAAAACGAGGCAGACCATAACGCAAATCATGCCAAGGAGTACGTACCATGACCGATCAGTCTAAGACTCGGAAATCCTCCACCACCAAACGCATGGTGATCATGCTGATCATCGTAGGCGTAATCTTCGGCGGCATCTTCGGTTATCAGGCCTTCACGGCGCGTATGATCAAGAAATACATGGCCGCCGCCGGCACCCCGCCGGTAACGGTCACGGCCCTGCAGGCGGGCTACCAGACCTGGCAGCCCAAGCTTTCCTCCGTGGGCACGCTACGCGCTTTTCGCGGGGTGGATGTCACCAGCGAAACCAGCGGCCAGGTGCGCTCCCTGCATATCGTCTCCGGCGCCGCGGTCAAGGCCGGCGAGCTCCTGGTTGAACTGGGCGCCGAAACCGACAAGGCCCAGTTGGAGGCCTTGAAGGCCGCGGCCGACCTGGCCCAAACGGTCTACGAGCGCGACCGCAAACAGTTCGAGATCAAGGCCGTCAGCCAGGCCGTGTTGGATGCCGATGCGGCCGATCTTAAAGTGAAGCGCGCCCAGGCCTCTCAGCAGCAGGCCGTGATCGAAAAGAAATACATCCGGGCGCCGTTCGCCGGACGGCTGGGCATCAGCACGGTCAATATCGGTCAATACCTGAATCCCGGCGACAAGATCGTGAACCTGCAGGCCCTAGATACTCTCTGCGTGGACTTCTACCTCCCGCAGCAAAACCTCTCCCTGATCAAGCCCGGGCAGCAGGTGACAATAACCACCGATGCCTTTCCGGGTGAGGACTTCTCCGGCACGATCACCGCCCTCAATCCCAAGGTGGACGCGGCCACGCGCAATTTCTTAATCGAGGCCAGCATCGCCAATCCCGGGCATAAGCTGCTGCCCGGCATGTTCGCCACGGTGGCGGTCAGCACCGGCGTGGCCCAATCCTACCTGACCCTGCCCAAGACGGCTATTACCTATAACCCCTACGGCGCCACGGTCTACCTCGTGGAAGAGAAAGGCAAGACCAAGGACGGCAAACCGGCCCTCACTGCCAAGCAGACCTTTGTCACCCTGGGTACCGAACGCGGCGACCAGACGGCGATCGTCAAGGGCGTCAAGCCCGGCGACCTGGTGATCACCAGCGGCCAGCTCAAGCTCAAGAGCGGCGCGCCCGTGATAATCAACAATGCGGTGACGCCCTTGAACGATGCGGCGCCCAAGCCTGTGGACCAGTAAGCGTGAAGGGAAATAGGCCATGAACTTCACGGACATCTTCATCCGGCGCCCGGTGCTCGCCACCGTGGTCAGCCTCGTGATCCTGGTGCTGGGGCTGCGTTCCATCAACCTCCTGTCGGTGCGCGAATACCCGGAAACACAGAATGCGGTGGTGACGGTCACGACCGTGTACACCGGTGCCGATCCCGAACTTGTATCCGGCTTCATTACCACCCCGCTGGAAAATTCCATCGCGCAGGCGGACGGTATCGACTACCTCACCTCGTCCAGCACCCAGAGTGTGAGCACCATCACGGCCAACCTGCGTCTGAATTATGATTCCAACAAGGCCTTAACCGAGATCAACACCAAGGTGAACGCCGTAGTCAACCAGCTGCCCAAGGAAGCCCAGCAGCCCGTCATCAGCATTTCCACGGGCGAGGACATCGGCGCCCAGATCATCGGCTTTTACAGCGCGGACATGCCCCCCAACAAGATCACGGATTATTTGATCCGCGTGGTGCAGCCCAAGCTGCAGGCCGTGGACGGCGTGCAGACGGCCGGGATCCTGGGCAAGCAGGAGTTTGCTCTGCGGGCCTGGCTTGATCCGATCAAGATGGCCGCGCTCGGCGTGACGGCTACGGACGTCAGCGCGGCCCTGGCGGCCAACAACTTCATCGCGGCCCTGGGCCGCACCAAGGGCCAGATGGTGACCGTCAATCTCACCGCCGCCACCGGCCTGCACACGGTGGATGAATTCCGCCACCTGGTGATCAAATCGGTCAACGGCGCCATCGTGCGCCTGGGTGACGTCGCCAATGTCACCCTGGGCGCGGAAAACTACGACGCCTCGGTGCGCTTCGACGGCAAGCAGGCCGTGTTCATGAGTATCCAGGTGGCGCCCAACGCCAATCTGCTCTCCGTGGCCGATCAGGTGCGCGCCATCTTTCCCGACATCCAGAAGCAGCTGCCCCAGGGTTTGGCGGGCCGCATCGTCTACGATGCCACCGAATACGTCAACAGCTCCATTCGCGAGGTCGTCACCACTTTGATCGAGGCGCTGGCCATCGTCACCCTGGTGATCTTCCTGTCGCTGGGGTCGCTGCGTTCGGTCATCATACCAATCGTGGCCATCCCGCTTTCGCTGATCGGGGCCTTCTTCATCATGCTGGCCTTCGGCTACACCATCAACCTCATTACCTTGTTGGCCCTGGTGTTGGCCATCGGCCTGGTCGTGGACGACGCCATCATCGTGGTGGAAAACGTGCACCGCCACATGGAGGAAGGCGTGTCGCTCATGCAGGCGGCCATCATGGGCGCGCGCGAACTGGGCGGCCCGATCATCGCCATGACCGTGGTGCTGATCGCCGTGTACGTGCCCATCGGCTTCATGGGGGGCTTAACCGGCACGCTCTTTACCGAGTTCGCCTTCACCTTGGCCGGCTCCGTGGTGGTCTCGGCCGTCATCGCGCTCACGCTCTCGCCCATGATGTGCTCGCGCTTCTTCAAGGCCGTGGCTCCCGGCGGGCATGAGTCACGTTTCACGGCCTTCATCGACCGCCGCTTCAACAGGCTGCGCTCCTACTACGAGCGCCTCCTGCACTCCGCTCTCTCCACCCTGCCGGTGGTGGTCGTTTTCGCGCTCATTATCCTGGCCAGCAATTACTTTCTCTTCCAGGGTTCACGCAGCGAACTGGCCCCGGAAGAGGACCAGGGCTTCTTCATGACCATGCTCACGGCCGCGCCGGACGCCACTCTGGAACAGACCCAGCTCTATACCCAGCAGGCCTACAACCTGCTTAAGGACATCCCGGAGATCGCGCACCTTTTCCAGGTCGAAGGCTTCTTCGGGCTGAACTCCGGCTTCATCGGCATCGTGCTCGACCCCTGGGACGAACGCGCCCGCACCGCCAAGGTGCTGCAGCCCGAGATTCAGAACAAGCTCAACACCATTGCCGGGGCCCAGGCCGTGTCCTTCCCGCCCCCGTCCCTGCCCGGCACGGGCCACGGGCTGCCGGTGCAGTTCGTCATCAATACCACCGAGGATTTCAACCGTCTGAACGAGGTCTCCCAGGCGCTGAAAGACAAGGCCACGGCCAGCGGCATGTTCATGTTCGTTGACAGCGACCTGAAGATCGACAAGCCCCAGGTCTCCCTGGAAATCGACCGCGACAAGGCTTCTTTGCTGGGCCTGACCATGAGCGATATCGGCGGCGCGCTCGGCGCCATGCTGGGCGGCAACTACGTGAACTACTTCACCATCTCCGGCCGCTCGTACAAGGTTATCCCGCAGGTCTCCCAGCGCGAACGCCTCACCGCCGATCAGCTCTCCGGCTACTACCTCACCAGCGCCTCGGGCGAGCCCGTGTCGCTGGCCACCGTGGCCAAGCTCACAACCTCCGTGGTCCCGCAGTCCATCAACCACTTCCAGCAGCTCAACAGCGCCACGATCTCGGGCGTGCCGGCCATCGGCATGACCCAGGGACAGGCCCTGGAAACGCTCGCGGGCCTCGCCAACGAGATGCTGCCCCAGGGCTACGGCGTGGACTACGCCGGGCAGTCGCGCCAGTTTATGCAGGAATCCAGCGCGCTCTTATTCACGTTCTTTTTTGCCATGATCATTATCTTCCTGGCCTTGGCCGCCCTGTTCGAGAGCTTCCGCGACCCCATCATCGTGCTCATCAGCGTGCCCATGTCGCTCTGCGGCGCGCTTATCTTCATCAGCTTAGGCATCGGCGGGGCCAGCCTGAACATCTACACCGAGGTCGGGCTGGTGACGCTCATCGGCCTGATCAGCAAGCACGGCATCCTGATCGTGCAGTTCGCCAACGACCTGCAGCGCGCCGGCAAATCTAAGAACGAGGCCATTGAAGAGGCGGCCTCGATCCGCCTGCGGCCCATCCTTATGACCACCGCCGCCATGGTCCTGGGTGTGATGCCCTTGGTCTTCGCCAGCGGCGCGGGCGCGGCCGGACGCTACAACATGGGTCTGGTCATTACCACGGGCATCGCCATCGGGACGCTGTTTACCTTGTTCGTGGTGCCGGCCATGTACATGCTCCTGGCCACCGACCATGCCCGGCAGAAGGCCAAGCAGGCCGCCGTATGAGACGCATGCACGGCGGATGGAGCGCCTGGGCCGGAGGTCCTTTCCTTGACTCAGGCGGGATGATGGGGAGCGCCCGTCCGGTAGTCCTGGTTGGATAAGGCCATGAGAAATACGGTCAGCATCTGGGCCATCAATTCTTCCTGTGCCTCACGCTTGACCTCGTCGTTCGCACGCGCCGCCTGGAAATAGGAGTGGCAGACCTTGGACTGCGCCTCACTGAAGTGCGTGACAAAACCCTTAGGGTTATCCGCCCTCTCGGCAAGCATATTCCTGCGGGCGTGGGCCCAGTTGATGGTGTTGGCGACAAAGATCAGGGCCCTATCCAGCAGGATGAAGGGGAACTGCGTATTCTTGTTGGGGCCCACGGTAAGCAGAAAATCGCCGATGGGTTTCTTGATCCGGAAACGTCCCAGATGCGGGCCTTTGATCTCATAGGTGATCATGCGTTTGCCGCCTAAGAGGGCCGTGCCTGCGCCTAAGAGGCCGCCTACCAGGGCAAAGGCCCCCAGGCTGGTGCCGCCGACGGCCGCATCGATCCCCAGCCCGATCCCGCTGCCGGCCACCGCTCCGGCCGCCACGACCTGGGCAGGAGTGAGGCCCAGCATACGCCAGGTCCGCTCCTGAAACAGGTCGTCGCCTTCAACGCACTGCTCGGGCAGACGGTAGTCGAAGATGTTGTGCTTGAAGAGCGCGCGGATCTCAAGGTGGGTCTCTCTCTCCAGGCGGGTGATATGCTCACGGTAGGCTTGCGTGAGGTTGGCAAGCAGGTCGTGCGGTTCCTGCTCGGGCGGGAAACTCCGCGACACTTGGTACGCCAGGGCTTGTCCTGTCAGGCGGGTGATCAGCCACGCCGTCTGCGTGATGCGCTTGTGCCAGTCTTCTTCCAGGGCTTTAATCACTTGGCCCAAGGACGCTTCCCATTCCTGGTCGATGGATTTGAGACTCCCTAGCAGCGCGATCCGTTCGGCATAGGTCGCCCGATGGGCATTGAAGATCCGCACGGCGTTGAAGTGCTTGCGGAGCTCGTCCCTCCAGGTCGCGACATAGCTTTCATCCTCTTCCTTATTATTGATGATGGCCATCCTGGGGATGCCGGTGGAGCGCAGGATCTCCATTTCGGCGATATCCACCGACCTGAGCGGCCGTGAGGCATCCAGCACATAGATGATCTCGGAACCTTCCACCAATGGTTTGAACAGCTCGCACTCGCCCTTAAAAAGGGGGTCAGGGCTGTGCGCCTGAATGAAGGCCCGCAGCATGTCCGGCCCCGGATGCGCCTGCAGCCATTCCAGCGTGGCGTGGGGCGACTGGAACCCCGGCGTATCGACAAAGCGCGCCAGCTCGCGGCCGTCGATGATCACCGGGAAGGCCCGGCAGATGAGAGTTTCACCCGGAATGGGCGTGATGCGCACGCTGTCGTCCTCGGTGAGCGTGGACACCACGGACGACTTGCCTTCATTGGGGTGTCCCACGACGGCAAAGGTGAGGACGCGGGGCGTATCCGTCATGAGGCACCCGCCGTGATCATGGTGAGGTAGGGATCGGCCAGTGAGGCCAGGATCTTGTCCCAGATGGCCTTGTCGGCCGGCCGTACCGGGGTGAGGAACGCCCCCGGGGAAGGTTTGCCGATTAAGAGCAGGGCCAGCGGCATGGCCTTGCCGCCCAATGCGCGGATGGCGCGGATAAGCTCCAGGGTCTCGGCAATGGGCGGGAGCCACGCCTCCTGAATGAGCACCACGGCGCGCTCATCCTTTGGCAAACCTTTTACGGCCGCCTCTATCGCGGGATGGTCCTTGGCGATGCTGCCGCTGATGGGCAGCAGGTGGGTGAGTTTCCAGCCCAGATGACGCGCCAGGTGCTGGTCGATCTCGTTTTGAGAGTCCCGGGTAAGGATGTCTTCCGGTACCAGCGCCACCGTATCGATATAGGACAAGTAGGCCGTTGCCGCGCTTTCGGTCTGCGCCGCGCCTTGGACTGAGGCCGGGAAACTGTCCGGGGTGCCCAGCGTGGAAACCTCAGGGGATGTCATGCGCAGCAGCAAGGCCTCGCACCCGGCGTGGGTAAAGCGGATTCTTGCCAGGGCCCGCTTTTCGCCTGTCGCCGCGATGAGCGACAATACGATCCTGGGCAGCAGGCCGTAGCAGATGACGGCGGCTACCAGGAAGGGCCACCAGGAAACCAGGTTGCCGGTCGCCAGGGTTCTGAGGCCTTCCTTCAAGACCATGCGGCTGCCTTCGATCTGCGCCAGGCTGGGGTAGGCGTACGACCCCAAGAGCCAGGCCCATGGCGTCGCGATAATTCTGACGATAGTATGGACGGCCTGTGAGCTCATCTGCACCGTGGACTGCCAGCCGAAGGCCAGGTCGGAGGTGAAGATCCGGATGAGGGTGGCGCCGACGGCGCCGACATTGAACATGACTCCGAAGAGTTGTACCATGGCAAAGAACGGCCAGAACAGCACCCGGCCATAGATGCCGTACATTCCACGCATAAGCCCGGATGCCGCCCTCAGATCATCCCGGTTCTGTCCTTCGATCCTGGCCATGGCGGAGTGCATGGTCCGCGCGGCGATCCTCTCCAGGGCCTTGCTCAAACCGGCATAGAGCGGTGAATACCGGCTGAGGGTGCCGAGCGAGGTCTTGAAAAAGAAGAAGCGGAACATGATGAGCAGGGTCAGGATCTGGAAGAATACGAGCACGCCCAGGTACATGGTGATATTCACGGCCGCCTTGCCGCTGTAGCTCAATAATGAGAAGCCCAGCGCCGCGCCTGAGACAAGGCCGACGATGGCGATAATGATCCGCAGCAGGGCTAGCGACTCACGGAAGACATCGCCTGGAAGCACGGCCTGGGGCCGCTCGGTTTTGAGCTGCGTCGTGCGCTCATCAAGCCAGATCCGTAAGGCGCCGCGCCTGAAGGTCCAGGTCGCCGGCGCCAATTTGCCGAGCAGGGGTTCAACCGTGTCGAGGAAGATGCGGCGGTCGCGCGCGCGCACGGATGCATCCTCAGACCGCCCCTCACTGGAGAGGAAGTATTCGAAGTCGATCAGGTCGGGAAGGGTCCATCTTTCCATGCGCATGTCCAATGTCGCCATTGGACATGGAGTCCCGTCCCTTGTCAAGGGCATCCCATAAGGATGATGGTCTCGTGCGATCTTTCTTGACACGATCCCCCCGGTAGTGACAGTTTGGGCAGCGTTACAGGAGGACGGAGATGCTGTGCGCATTGAACATTCCATGGATGGCATGCCCCTTGCGGCTTAAGGTGCATTCCGGTCCTGACATCGTTTCCGAACACATTCTGAAACATAACATATGGGAGCCGTATGAGACCATGCTCGTGCTTCAGCACCTGCAGCCGGGCTCCGTATTCCTGGATATCGGGGCCAATATCGGGTATTACACCGTGCTGGCCGGCAGAGCGGTAGGCGTTCACGGCCTGGTCATCGCCTACGAACCGGACGGAGAGAATTTCCGGCTGCTTGAACATAATATCGCCCTGAACGGCCTGACGAACGTGCGGCCTTTCAAGGCGGCGCTCGGCGAGAATTCCAGTCAGGGCTCCATCTATTTGAGCCAAAACAACAGGGGCAATCATCGGCTTTTCGATGAGGGAGACGGGCGGAAGACGGCCGCGGTAGAAATTCTCAACGGTGACGAGCATGTAGCACAGCTCTCCGAGCGCCTGGACTTCATCAAGATCGACACGGAAGGGTACGAGGCGCACGTCCTCGAAGGGCTGCGCGCCACGATCCTGGCGAACCGTGACCACCTGGGCATGGTGATCGAGTTCTGCCCGTACGGATTGCGGCGGGCGCACACCTCCGGCACGCAGCTGCTCGAGACCCTGGCCGAGTTTGATCTGCCGCTTTTCATCATTGACCACCTGGCCCATCAGTTGATCCCTGCCAGGGTTGACGAATTGCAGCAATGGGTGGATGAAGTGGATGCCGATGGGCAAAACCAGGGCTTCATGAACCTGCTCGTATCCTCCCGACCGGATTTTTAAAGAAAACAGGCCACGAAGTGTCCGGGGGATCGTTCTTCGAGCTCTGGGCCGGCGCTGCGGCAGGCTTCCATGACCCGTGGGCAGCGCGGGGCAAAGGGACAGCCGTAGGTGGTGTCGTCGTAGGTGCGTTCGGTCAGGGTAGCTGGTCGGCCACGACGCGTGATGGACGGAACGGCGTCAAGCAGGAGTATGGTATAGGGGTGCAAAGGCGCGCTGAAGATGGCATGCGTCGGGGCGAGTTCCACGATGCGTCCGCGGTACATGACCGCTACGCGCTGGGAGATGTAACCTACCACGGAGAGGTCGTGCGAGATAAAGATGGAGGCCAGGGCCAACTCGGTCTTGAGGTCGGTCAGGAGGTTGATGACCTGAGCCTGGATGGAGACGTCCAGGGAGCTGACCGGCTCGTCGCAGATCAAGAGCTTGGGTTTGATGGCCAGGGCCCGGGCGATGCAGATGCGCTGGCGCTGCCCGCCCGAGAACTCGTGCGGGTAGCGTCCCAGCATAGCGGCGTTCAAGCCCACTTTTGTCATGAGCTCCTGGGCTCTGGTCCTGATCTGGGCCTCAGACCCGGTGCGATGGATGCGCATGGGCTCCGCGATGATGGCGCCGATCTTCTTGCGCGGGTTGAGCGAACCGAAGGGGTCCTGAAAGACCACCTGCATGCCGCGCCGGATGCGCATGAGGTCCTGGCCTTCGGCCTTCAAGCAATCGATGCCGTCGAAGCGGATACCGCCGCAATCCGGTTCTTCGAGCCTGAGGATCAGCCGGGCCAGCGTGGATTTGCCGCAGCCCGACTCTCCCACCAGACCCAGGGTCTCGTCGGCGTGCACCGTGAGGTCCACCCTGTCCACGGCCTTGACCTCGCCCGCGGTCTTGAACAGGCCTGAGGTGATGGGGTAGGTCTTGGACAGGCCGCTTAAACGCAGGAGCTCATCCATGTGCGTACCTCCAGCAGCGCACCCTGCGGCCGGGTGCGGGGTAGAAAACGGGCGGGATCTGCTCGCAGCGCTCGAAGGCCTCGTCACAGCGGTCACGGAAAGAACAGCCGCTGGGAATATCCTTGAAGGCGGGCACATTGCCACGGATGGCGTACAGGCTGTTTTGCGCCTTTCCCAAGACAGGGACCGAACGCATGAGCCCCTTGGTATAGGGGTGCAGGGGTTGATCGAAGAGGGCCTCGACGGGAGCGTATTCCACCACCCAGCCCAGGTACATGACGGCCACGTCCTGGCAGGTCTGGGCCACGATGCCCAGGTCATGGGTGACGAACATGACCGAGGAACCGATATCGGCCTTGAGCTGGTCCATGAGGGCCAGGATCTGGGCCTGGGTGGTCACGTCCAGGGCCGTGGTGGGCTCGTCCGCGATCAGGAGCTCGGGCCGGCAGGCTAAAGCCATGGCGATCATGACGCGCTGGCACATGCCGCCGCTGAGCTGGTGGGGGTAGTCGCGGATGCGCTTATGCGGGTCCCGGATGCCCACCGTGCCGAGCAGCTCCCTGGCCATGGCGAGCGCGTGCCTTTTGGTGGGGGCCTGGCTGCGCTGGTGCAGCAGGAGCACCTCGGCAATCTGGTCGCCGATGGTGAAGACCGGATTGAGCGCGGTCATGGGTTCCTGAAAGATCATGGAGATGCGGTTGCCGCGCACCTCGCGCAGCTCTTTATCCGACAGGCCCAAAAGGTCGGTGTCGTGAAAGAGTATCCTGCCCTTCACGATCCGTCCCGGCGGGCTGGGCACCAGCCTTAAGATGCTCAAGGAAAGCACGGTCTTGCCGCACCCGGACTCGCCCACGATGCCTAAGGTCTGCCCCTTTTTAATGGCAAGATCGATCCCGTCCAGGGCCTTGACCACACCGGCCGGAGTAATGAAATGCGTATGCAGGTCATCGATGGTCAGGAGCGCGTCGTTCACAGGAAGCCTTCCAGGCGGTGACGCAGCAGTGAGAAGCGCTGGGATTTATTGACATTGTTCACGGCCAGGGCCATGGCGCGCGGACTGCCGACCACGGCCACGTAGCGTCTGCCGCGCGTGATGGCGGTATAGATGAGGTTGCGCTGGAGCATGATGAAGTGCTGGGTGGACAGCACGATGATCACGGCCGGGTATTCGCTGCCCTGGGATTTGTGGATGGAACAGGCATAGGCCAAAGTGAGCTCGTCCAGATCCGCGGTTTCATAGGGTACGACGCGGCCGTCGAAGTCCACCTCGATGGGGTCCTCGTCCGTGCCCAGCGAGATGATGCGGCCCATGTCGCCGTTGAACACGCCCAGCTCGTAGTTGTTGCGGATCTGCATGACCTTGTCGCCCACGCAGAGCTTGTGGCCGCCGCGGAAGAGCCCTTCCTTGCCCGGATTGAGCAAGGCCTGGAGGGTAAGGTTGAGATTGAAGACGCCCAGAATCCCTTTGTGCATGGGGGTCAGGACCTGGATGTCGAGCACCGGGTCGAGCCGGAAGCGCTCGGGTATCGCGCTGGTGACCAGATGCTTGACGGCCTCAAGCGCTTCGGCGGGTTCATCGTGCTTCAGGAACTCGTAGTCCGGGCGGCCGAAATCGGTCTTGGGGTAGGGCATGAGGCCCCGGTTGATGCGGTGGGCGTTGACCACGATCAGACTCTGGCGGGCCTGGCGGAAGATCTTGGAGAGGTGGATGGTGGTGACGCGCTTGGAGTCGATGATGTCGTTCAGGACGCTGCCCGGACCGACCGAAGGGAGCTGGTCGGCGTCGCCCACCAGGATGAGCCGGGCCGAGCTCGGCAGGGCCTTGATGCAGTGGTGGAAGAGCACGATATCCACCATCGAGACCTCGTCTAAGATGAGCATGTCGGCCTTGATGGGTTTGCTCTGGTCGCGGTCAAAGCCCATCTCGGCGGGGTTGTATTCCAGCAGGCGGTGGATGGTCGTGGCGTGGCGGCCGGTGGCCTCGGTCATGCGCTTGGCGGCGCGGCCGGTCGGGGCGGCCAGCTTGATGCGCTGGTTTTTTTTCTCCAGGATCTCGATCACGGCGCGGATGAGGGTAGTCTTGCCCGTACCCGGTCCGCCCGTGATGACCACGACCTTTTCTCTGATGGCGGCCGTGATGGCTTCACGCTGTTCTAAGGCCAGCTGCATGTGGTGGCGCTCTTCGAACCAGGCCAGGGCCTTGTCGATCTGGATGGTGATGGGCGTGGCGTCCCCGGTGATGAAAGCGTCCAGGTTGCGGGCGGCCGCGGTCTCGGAGATATAGAGCGAACGCAGGTACACGAAGGTCTGGGGGGTCCGGTCTTCGATAGCCAGGATCTCGTCCTTAGCCAGAGAGGCGATGGCCTCTTCGATGATGGTCGTATCGATCTGAAGTTCCTCGGCCGCGGCCGTGATGAGCTCGGGCAGCGGAAAGCAGACATGGCCTTTGTCCGAGACCTGACCCAGGACATGGAGCACGCCGGCCCTGGCGCGCCGGGGAGACGTGGATGGAATGCCTAAGTTGGCCCCGATCTTGTCCGCGGTCTTGAACCCGATGCCGTTGATTTCCATGGCCAGACGGTAGGGATCCTCTTTGACGGCCGCGATCACGCCGGTGCCATAGGCCTTGTAGATCTTGGCCGCGTACGCGCCCGAGATGCCGATGGACTGGAGGAAGATCATGACGTCCTTGATGTCGCGGTGCGCCCGCCAGCCGGCCACGATGCGTTTAAGCCGCACCGCGCCGATGCCCTCGACCTCTCTCAAACGCGCGGGCTCTTTATCGAGGATGTCCAGGACTTCCAGGCCGAAGGCGCGCACCATGCGCTTGGCCGTCTCCTTGCCTACGCCGTAGATAAGGCCGGAGCCGAGATATTTCTCAATCCCGGCAAGCGTGCCGGGCAGGATGGACAGATAGGACTCGACCTGAAACTGGGGACCGTACTCCTTGTCTTGGACCCAGGCGCCCTTGAGGCGCAGGTATTCGCCGGGCTTGACGGCGTGCAGCGTGCCCACGGCCGTGATCTCGCGGCCTTTCTTGGGTAGCGTTAGCTTGAAGACGCTCCAACCGTTGTCTTCATTGTGGAAGATGAAGCGCTCGACGGTGCCTTCCATTTCAAGCTCGGCCGGCGGCAAAGTAGTCTGACCCATATCAATAGAGAACCTTTCGGCCGTCTTGGGCAGTGAAGAACTGTACCTGCGTCACGCCTTCCAAGGCCTTGAGCTCCGCGGCGAGCGCGGCTAGGGACTCGACTTCCACGGGTTCTATCAGGGAGACGTCCCGGGAGTTTTCCGGATGCTTATGCGAACGATAAGACACGACATAACCCGGCACCAGGGCATAGATGCACCCACCGACGCCGCAGCAGGAGGTATCCACGCTGCCGTATCCGATCAGATACAGCACCTCCCGCCCGGCATGGATCAGACGGTCTTCTTTGGTGAGGGTATAGTGACCGCCGATGGCGGTGATATCCTCCCCCAAAACGGGGTGCACGAACTCCATGAGAGCTTTCTCGACCGGCATATGACGGCTCCACCATGCCCATGCCGGGCGGTGTTTGTCAAGGGTCATGGGCCATGGTCTTGAATGACAAAGATTTACGGGATAGGAAATTAAACTTGATTCCCGGCCTTTGATCTATGATGATAGGTGTTAAAGTTTGGATGGAAGATCTCCGATGAACCCTTCTAGTGCGTGAAGACGTGTCTTGAGGGATGAAAGGTAGCTAAAGAAGATGAGCCTAATAGACTATATCTTTGGAAAAAAGAAGCTATCCAAAGAAATTCAGGAATGCGAAGAAGCTGCTGCAAAGCGCCCGAACGATCCCAACCTCCTCAAGAGGCTCGGTGATCTGTACCTCAAGAGTAATGATACCCAGAATGCCGCGGATGTGTATGTGCGCTTAGGCGAGCTCTATTCCGGTAAGGGCTTCTATCCCAAGGCCATCGCCCTGTACAAGCAGGCCCAGAAGATCAGCCCGAGCTGGGAACGTCCCTTTGAAAAACTGGCCGAGCTCTACCAGCTGCAGGGCTTTGTCCGCGAGGCGGCGGCCCAGTATGCCAAACTCTCCGAGATCATCGAGCAGAACGGCGACAATGAACGGGCCATCGCCATCATGCAGAAAGCGGCCGATTTGGCGCCCGGACACAAGCAGATGCACAAACAGGTGCACACCTTCGATGTCAAGGAAAGGGCCATGCTGGAGAACACGCCGGCAACCTATGCCAAGCCGCAGGTCGAGAAGGCGGATTTCTTCGATCTCAACCAGGAACTGGACAAGGAGATCGACGAGCTGTTCATCGGCGAGACCCATGCGAACACGGTGGATGAAACCGGAGTGGACTCGGTATTCAAGGCCATGGAGGAGAACGTGGCCCAGGAGGGTGCGGATGACCCGCTCTTCCTTTACAATATGGGCCTGGCTTATCTCGAGACCGGCTTGATCGATGACGCCATTGACGCCTTCCAGCGGGTGATCGGCATGGGCGAGAAACTCTTCGATGCCTACATCATGCTGGGCATTTGCTATCGGGAAGCCGGTCAGTACAAGGAATCCCTGCAGGCGCTCAATGCCGGGGCATCGCTCAAAAATCTTTCGGGCGAGATGAAGGTCGGCATCCTCTACGAGATAGCACAGACCTATAAAGTCATGGGTGATCTGCAACAGGCCCTGGGCATATTCAAGGAGATCCAGAAAGAGCGCAAGGACTTTAAAGATGTCGAGCTGGAGATCGTGAGACTGGCGGGCGGAGGATGATATGGCGGTAATTAATTATTCCAAGAAAGAGATCTCAGCGAAGATTGTCTATTACGGGCCTTCCTTGTGCGGCAAGACAACCAATATTCAGGCCATCTACCAGAGCGTCAAGCCGGACCAGAAAGGCAAGCTCGTTTCGTTGGCCACCGAAGCGGACCGTACGCTGTTCTTCGATTTTCTCCCCATTGAGATTGCCAATATCCGGGGTTTCAAGACCCGTCTGCACTTTTACACCGTGCCCGGACAGGTCTACTACAACTCCACGCGCCGGGCGGTGTTGACCGGTGTCGACGGTCTGGTGTTCGTGGCCGATTCGCAGCGCGACAAGATGGAAGAGAACACCGAGAGTCTGGCCAATCTCGAGGAGAACCTCAATTACTACGGCAAGAGCATGCGCACCATCCCGCTCGTGATCCAGTACAACAAACGCGATCTGGCGGATGTCATGTCCATAGCCGAGATGAATCAGATCCTCAATCCCGAAGGCTACCCCCATAGCGAGGCCATCGCCACCACCGGCGAGGGCGTCCTGGAAACGCTTACCCGCATCACCAAGATGGTGCTCCAGCATATCGAAAAGGGCACGAGCGGTAAAGCCCAACAGCCGCCTCGCATGGGCCCGGCCGCAGCACAGCCGGCCGGCGAGCGCCCGGCCCCGGAAGCCGCGCCCCATGCGCAAGCCACGCCGCCGCGGTTTGAATCCACGGCCCACGATACGCGTGGGGCGCATGCCAGCTCCAAACCCGAGGTCACGGGCGGGCGTATCCAGATCGTGGGCACCGGCAGCGCGGAAGTAATCTCAGCCAATGCCTTCAGCATTCCGGTGCATGTCAAGATCGAGGGTGACAACCGCGTATTCGTGATGGATATGGCCATCAAGTTGGACAGATTCATACCTGAGGGCTGACACGGTGCTGGATGTCGCCTTCCTATCCAGCGGCAAGCTCATATCTTCATTCAAGGAGTTGCCGGTAGTATGGCCGTTGACGGCAACGGTTCTGGGCGACGTATACCTGCTTTTGCTCGCATCCGTCATCCTGGCCTGTTTCCTGATCGGGATCTGTCTGACGTTCAAATATATCCCCTATCTCCTGACCGATTTTCGTAATGCCTCCAGTGGCGAGATCCCGGAACTCGCGCTCAAACTCTGGCTGGCTTTCTTGGTGGTTTTTCCGATCCTTCTCGATGCCGGACCGTTATGGTATGTCCTGTGGTGGTTCATCCTCTTCTGGGGCTACACCAACCGCGCGGAGCGACACTTTGCCGTGGTGTTTGTCGTACTGGTCATGCTTTCAGGCTGGATCGCCCATGTCGGCGGCGGTCTGGTCACCATAACCAAGGCCAACGCGAGCAAGGAAATCTTCCTGGCCGAACATGGGTTCGAGTCGGCGCGGGACATCGAGGTCCTCTCGTCCTGGGTGCGCACGCATGCCGGCGATGCCGAACCGATGAACGCCCTGGCCATGGCCGAGATCAAACGCAAGAATTTCACCGAGGCGGTCACGCTTTTAAACCAGACCAGCAATATCGAACCGACCAATGCCCGCTTCTACAACCATATGGGCATCGCCCTGGCGGGGATAGGCAAATACAAAGAGGCGCTTACGGCCTTCACCAATGCCGCCGCCATCGATTCGAAGAGCGTTATCTATCTGTACAACATCAGCAAGGTCTACCTCGCCACCTATAATATCTATGAGGCGGAGCAGGCCATCAACCGCGCCAGCGCCATCGATCCGGAACGCACCAGTGCGCTGCTCTCTCAAGAGCAGAAAGATAAAAAGGTCCGTTTCATCATGGAGGCGGTTCCGACCGTCAAGTTGCTGGCCCGCCAGATGCGGCCTTCCGAGGAACTCAGGGCCGCGGCCGATGAGCTCTGGTACATACCCTTCGGTATCTTGAAGCGCGGGCATGCCGTCTGGCTGGGTTTGGCCGCTTTGATCCTGCTGTATCTCTTGGGGCATGTTCCATCCGAGAAATACACCAAGATCTGTGACCGTTGCGGCAACAGCTTTTATGTCGGCACTACCTCCAAGCAGGGCCACCCGATGTGCCTGCAATGCAATTGGCTGGATGTGAAGAGCAAGAAGCACGTCAATACCATTCTCCAACACAAGCTCGAAGAGATCAAGGCGTACCGCATCGCCAACCGGCAGCGCACCTCCAAGATGGAACTGATCCTCCCCGGTCTGGGATCATTGATCGCCAACCGGACTTCACGGGGCATAGGATGGCTGTTTATCTTAAGCGCCGCGCTCATCATGGCCGTCACCGGCGGCGGCTTCATGCACGTCTTCTTCCCCACGGACATGGATATACGGATATATGTGCGCCTGGCGGGCCTTGCGATCATCGGCTTGATGTACTGGCGGGCCTACAAATCACCGCCGATCCGACTGGGGGCATGAGACTATGGCCTTATTAGGGACATTGAAGGGCTTCGGCGTCACCGAGATCTTCCAGCTCATCTCGCAGCAGATGAAGACCGGCAGCCTGGTGCTGACCTCTCAGAACGCCAAGGTGGTTATCGCCTTCATGGATGGGATGATCCAGGGCCTGACCTCGGACAAATGGGAAATGGACCCGCGCGCGGATATCCTTTTGAAGGGCGGGTTTATCAACGAGAAAGAGCTCAAGGCCGCCTTCGAAAACGAGAAGAAAAATCAGGCCCAATGGCACGAGATCCTCATTTCCAAGGGCAAACTCCAGCAGACCTTTCTGGACAAGGCCACCCAGGTCGTGATCCGCACCACGCTCTTGGATGTCTTCCAATGGGGTGAGGGCATCTATCGCTTCGAAGACTGGGATCTTAACACCGAAGGCTTTCTAACCTGCAACCTGCCGACCGAGGCCGTGATCCTGGATACGCTCAGATCCATCGACGAATGGCCGCTCATCAAACCCAAGATCCCGCCCGTGGAATACTGTCCCGTAACCATAACCCCGCTCACGGAAGAACATGTCAGGATCTATGACCTTTCGGGCGTGGATACGCACATCTTCGATCTCATCGACGGCGACAAGAGCGTAGAGATGGTTGTCAGGGAATCACTGGAAACGCCCTATGATGCCCTGCATGCCTTTGTGAGACTCATGGATGCCGGACTGGTCGAGGTCTTCCCGCGCGGCGCCAAAGATCAACGCGCCGTCAGCCTGGCCAAGGTGACCTTTTTGAGGTACCTTAAGGTCGCCGCGGTATATGCCTCGCTGATCCTGTGCATCACCGCCCTGCTGCTGGTAGGCAACCCCCGGGTGTTCCACCTGTTTAACGCTCCGACGCTCAAGGCGCAGTTCCAGGACCAGCGTCAGCTGGCCGAGCGGTACGCTACCCTGGGGATAACGCCTTCAGCGCTAGGTAAAGATACGTATGGCCGTTGAGCCGGCGGGTCACCGGGGTGAAGGCGATATCCACATAGCGCGGAATATGGTTCACTGATTCTTTCAAGGTAAACCCGAGCGTATGGAATACCCTTCCGGCCTGGCCGAGGATAAGCTTGGTTTGCGCGTTCTCAAAACGCTTGGTGCTGAGCACCTCCATGGCGGGCATCATGAAGACCGGCTCCGGGTTGCCGTCGCCGAAAGGCGAAAGCAGATCCAGCTCCTTGATGAGCTCCGGGGTGAGGTCATGGGGCGAGATCTTGAAATCCACCTCCACCTGGTTCTCCATGGGCCGCATGCGGGCCACCACCGTCTCAAGCGCCCCGGTGAAGGGTCTGATCTTGTCCACATCCAGCGAGAAGCCGACCGCCATCTTATGACCGCCGTACCCGCGCAGGTGATGCGCGCAGGTATGGATGGCGGTATGGAGGTCGATGCCCTCCACGGACCGGCCCGAACCCTTGCCGATCCCGTCCACGATGGATATGACCACGGCCGGCCTTGAAAAGCGTTCGGAGAGTCGCGAGGCGACAATGCCGATAACCCCCAGATGCCAATTGGTGCCTGCCACGGCGATCACCGGCGGGAGATGATCGCCGTCGATCATGGCCACGGCCTCCTTGACCACCTTGAGTTCTTCGGCCTGCCGCTGACGGTTGAGCAGATGCAGCTCCGTCGCGATCCGGCTGGCGAGATCCGCATCCTCGGTGGTCAAGAGATCGAGGGCTTTGCGTGCATTCGAAACCCTGCCCGCGGCATTGATTCTGGGTCCGAGGAGATAGCTCAAATCATGGGCGAAGACGGAGCGCGTGATGCCCGAAACCTTGGCCAGGGCGGAAATACCCACCCGTCCGGTGGAATTGAGCACCGTCAGACCTTCGCGCACCATGATACGGTTGACGCCCGCGAGTGAGACCACATCGGCCACGGTGGCCAAGGCTACCAGATCCAGGTCCTCCCGCAGATTGGGCAGCTTATCATAACCACGGTTGCGCAGCTCGGCGCGCAGGGCCACGATCAGGTGAAAGACCACCCCTGCCCCGCACAGGTCCTCGCCCGAGAAAGGGCAGCCGGGTTGTTTGGGGTTGATGACACAGTAGGCTTCGGGCAGGGCGCCTTCGGGCTCATGGTGGTCGGTGACGATCACGTCCATGCCGAGCGTTTTGGCGTATTCTACCTCCCGTACCGAGGTGATCCCGCAATCCGCGGTGATGAGCAGCCGTACCCCCTGGGCATACAGCTCGTCGATGCCGCGCACATTGAGGCCGTAACCGTCCATGGTCCGGTCAGGTATGAACACCATGGGGGGCGGGTATCCCAGCTTGACCAGGAAGCGATGAATCAAGGCCGCGCTGCAGACGCCGTCCACGTCATAGTCGGTAAACACGCCGATGGGCTCAGCCTGGGTGATGGCGTGCGCGACCCGAATGCAGGCCCGCTCCATTCCCAGCATCCGGCTGGGATCTCTCAAATCCTTCAGATGCGGGGTGATAAAGCGCATGACCTCATCCGAACTCCGCATACCTCTCAGACGCATCAGCGACCGGAAGACCGGAGTGAATTTTAAGTCCGGAAGGGCCTCTTGATCAAGCTGGCCCTTGATTATCCACGATGAGGAAGGATGAAACATGTCCAAATTTTAATCCCATAGCACCTTGAAGTCAAGTCTCAGCACCGCGAGAGCGGCGCAGTTGCAAGGCGCAGTCTTGTAGCGGCCATCCATGCGCCCTGATGATTGTCCCCACCGGGGAGGCTCAAATCCCAAGCAGGCAGGAGAGGCGATGCGTGAAGCGGTTCATCTTGACCGGGATGGGCCCCAGACGTGTCTGGATGAACTCGAAGATCACCCCGCCCAAGGACAGCGTATCCATGTAGGCATAGTCGACGGTGAAACCCTTATGCTTGATCAGTCCGCGCTGGATGACGCCGATGCCCTGGTCTTGACAGGCCGCGACACGTTTTTCCAGGTCGTTCACCATGAACCCCAGGTGGTGCAGCCCCTCGCGATGATCCAGGGTGTCGTTATAATAGCTGCGACCCTGGGTGACCTGAATCAGCTCGATCTGCACCCCGCCGGCGTAGGCCATGGCGATCTTGAGCGTGGCGTGCACCGGGCCGGATTTCTCCCGGGTGAAAACCGGCTGGTAGGTATTGACGGACCATGGACGGATGCCGAAGGTCTTCGCATAGTAGGCGGCAGTCTTGTCCACATCGTAAACAACCATGCCGATCTGCCCTACGGGCGGCAGCTTAAGGAGCCGGAGCGTTTCCGTACTGACCATACGAACCTCCTTGAAGCGACTTAAAGGAACCTTGCCTTCCACGCCTGACAAAGGCCCTCATGCATGTACCCTGTATATCCCTGTTCCATTCGAAAAGGCAATATGCAAGGTCGCACCCGTTCTGCGTGTCTTCCCTTCCCGGTGGTTCCATGCTAGAGGGTAAGTATGGATGATTATCTGGTGCGGGCCATGACCTCAGACGGCAAGGTGCGGGCCCTGGCATGCGTGACGACCAACCTGGTTGATGAGGCCTGCCAGGGCCACGGCACCTATCCGACCGCCTCGGCCGCCCTGGGCCGGGCGCTTACCGGAGGCCTGCTCTTGAGTGCGCTCTTAGACCCTGAACAGCGTGTGGCGCTTAAATTCGCAGGGGATGGTCCCTTGCAAAAGATCGTGGTGGAGGCCGAGAGCGGCGGCGTGGTGCGCGGCTACGTCAAGGTGCCTCAGGTGGACCTGCCGCCGAAGCGCGGCAAGCTCGACGTCAGCGGCGCCCTGGGCAAGGCGGGCTTTCTGACCGTGACCAAGGACCTGCGCGTCAAGGACCTCTACCACAGCATGGTCAAGCTCTATACGGGTGAGATCGCCTCCGACATCGCCTACTATCTCACGGAATCGGAGCAGATTCCCTCGGCCGTAGGCTTAGGCGTTTATGTGGGTCCGGATTCCCGGGTCACGGCCGCGGGAGGGTTTCTTATCCAGGCCATGCCGCCTTCGGATGAGAGCATGATCGAGGCCCTGATCGATCATATCGAGCATATGCCTTCCATCACCGACCAGCTGCGTCAGGGACGGACCCCCGAAGGGCTCTTAGCCGCCATCATGAACGGCATCGACTATACGCTCCTGGAAACCCAGCCCCTGGCCTATCGCTGCTCGTGCAGCCGCGGCCGCATCGAGCAGGCCCTGATTACGCTGGGCCAGGAAGAGGTGCTCTCCATAATTCAGCAGGATCAGATCATCGATGTGAAATGCGAGTTCTGCCGCAAGACTTATGTTTTTGAACGCCGGGCCCTTGAGCGCCTGCTGGGCGAGATGCATTGAACCAGCGGCGGCGGTCTGATAACCTTTTGACACCCTTGCCTGGCATAAGGTATAAGCTCTAAGCTATGCAGGAATACATAACACAGATCATCCTTATGATTGTCCCGATTCTGTTTTCGCTCTCGGTACACGAAGTCAGTCATGGGCTGGCGGCCTACCGCTTCGGCGACCCCACGGCCAAGCTGGCCGGAAGGCTGACGCTCAATCCCATCAAACATATCGACGTGATCGGCCTGTTGGTGCTCTTCATCACCCGCATGATCGGCTGGGCCAAACCCGTGCCCGTCGATGCGCGCTATTTCAAGAATCCGCGCCAGGACATGCTGTGGGTGGCCCTGGCCGGACCGGCCTCCAATATGGCCCTGGCCGTGATTTTTGCCGTTATTTTAAAACTTCTGGCACCGCTCTTAGGTTCAGGGATTTTCTATCCCTTCAAGGTCATGATCGAGTTGACCGTTATGATCAATGTGGGTTTGGCCATCTTCAATCTCATACCCATACCGCCCTTAGACGGCGGCAGGGTGATCGTCGGCATCCTGCCCGAGAATATGGCGCGGTCCTGGTCCAAAATCGAACCGTATGGTTTTATCATACTCCTGGTGCTTATCTTCACCCGCACGGTGGATTATGTGCTCATGCCCATTATCTATCGAATTGCCTACACGTTATTAAGCATTTGAGGTGTGCAATGGAAAAACAGCGTATCGTATCCGGCATGCGACCCACGGGCGCCCTGCATCTGGGGCATTACCTGGGAGTCTTGAAAAACTGGGTGGAACTGCAGGAAGACTACCGGTGTCTGTATTTCGTGGCCGACTGGCATGCCCTGACCAGCGAGTACAAGGACCCGTCCATCATCGCCGCAAGCACTGAGGATATCGTGCACACCTGGCTGGGGGTGGGCATCGACCCGGAACGCTCCATCATCTTCCGCCAGTCGGACATCAAGGCCCATGCCGAATTCTTCCTGCTCTTGAGCATGATCACCCCGGTCTCGTGGCTGGAGCGCAACCCCACCTACAAGGAGGTCAGGGAGGAGCTCAAGGAGAAGGACCTGGGCACCTTCGGTTTTCTGGGCTATCCGGTGCTGCAGGCGGCCGACATCGTGATCTACCACGCCGACAAGGTGCCCATCGGCGAGGACCAGCTCCCGCACCTGGAGCTGACGCGCGAGATCGTGCGGCGCTTCAACTATCTCTACGGCGAAGGCCTCCTGAAGGAACCCAAGGAGATCCTGACCACGGCGCCCAGGGTTCCGGGCCTGGACGGCCGCAAGATGTCCAAATCCTACAATAACGCCATCTTCATCAATGAGACGCCGGCGAGCCTGAAAGAAAAGGTCATGCAGATGCTGACCGACATCAAACGCATGCGCAAGAAGGACCCGGGTGAGCCCAATGACTGCAACCTCTACCCCTTCCACGACTTTTTCACGGACGAGAACAAACGCGTCGAGATCAAAGCCGGGTGCCGCGATGCCTCCTGGGGCTGCGTGGATTGCAAGCGGGTCTTGATCAAGAACCTCGAGGCCGAGTTCGCGCCGATCTGGGACAAGATCGCCTACTACAAGGGGCACCCGCTGTTGGTGGATAATATCCTGCATGAGGGCGGCACGCGCGCCAAGGCGTTGGCCGCGATCACGATCGAGAAGGTCCGGGAGGCCATGCGGGTCGGATGATGGCAAGCGCGCTCGCGGAAAACAGAAGTTTGGATTTCATCCTGCACCTGCCGCGCTTCGAGGGACCGCTGGACCTCCTGCTCTATCTGATCGAGAAGAACAAATATACCCTGGCCGATCTGGAGATCTGCCCGATCATCGACCAGTACCTGGCGTATGTGGCCAGGATGCGCGCGCTCGATATCGAGTTGGCGGGCGAATTCCTGGACATGGCCTCCTACCTGATCTGGCTCAAATCCTGCCTGTTGCTGCCGTCGCTTACCCGGCCAGGTGAGGAGGGAGTGAACCCCGAGCACGAGCTCAAGGAGATGTTGAGAGCCTATCTGGCGATCAAGCAGGCCGCCCATGAGCTCTCAGAGAGGCCCATGCTCTTTCGCGACCGCTACCCGCGCGGGTGCACCGAACCGGAGCGGACCATGCCGCGCATGGGTTTGGGGGCGCTCTTGAAAGCCATCGAAGCGATCCGCGATAGGACCAAACATTATGTCATAAAGCTGGAGGCGCGCCGTTTCAGTATCCGCGAGATGATGGGCCGCATCCATGCCTTGCTGAAAGCAAGCCCCAGGATCGAGCTTACCGACTGCGTCAAAACCGGCGAAAAGAGCGAGCTCATCGCGCTCTTTATGGCCTCGCTTGAGCTTTCCAAGTCTTCCATCGCCCGGTTAGTCCAGCACGGGCTCTTCGGGCGCATCATCCTGATCAGGCGAGAGGCTTAAAAGGGCTTGCATCTCTATGGAGAAGCGCGAGATCATCGAAGCCCTCATCTTTGTTTCCGACGGCGCGCGCACGCTGAAGGAGATCCGTCAGGTCCTGCCGGATCTCGCGTCGGATGATGTCGAGGCGCTGGTGGCCGAGCTCAACCGCATCTATGAACAATCAGGCCGGAGCTTTCGCATCATACCGGCCGCCGAAGGCTATCTGTTCGTCACCAGACCCGAATATACCCCGCATATCCGGACCTTGGCAGCGCCGGCGCGCCTGTCTCAGGCCGCTTTGGAGGTGCTGGCGGTGATCGCCTACAAAGGTCCCTGTACCCGGCAAACCATCGAAACCATCCGGGGCGTGGATTCATCATCGGCCTTGAAGAGCCTGCTCAAGAGCGAACTGATCGATATCAAGCCCGGCAAGCCCATGCAATACCACGCCACGGACCGTTTTCTGGAGGTATTCGGTTTACGATCACTCTCCGAACTGCCCGATATCGCACAGTTCGAAGAGGTGTTTGCGCATGCCCCGGATGAAGCGGGCGCTCTCGATCAATCGCGCGAGTAGGCCGCCTTCCTGATATTCAGGAACAGGTTCACGCCTTCGGGTTCTTTTTCCACCACGATGGTCGTGTCCTCGGGCAGCCCCTCGGCCAGGGATTTGAGCTCATCCTCCGAGCGGTGGATGAGGAACCATTCGCCGCCGTATTCCATGATGAAGCGTTGCGGGTTGTAGAGTCCAAAATTCCCGACGATCAAGAGGGCTTCGGGTTTCAAAAAGCCGAAGAGCTTATGGATGAGACGGTTGGCGGCCCGGTCCGAAAGGTAGTCGAACAACCCGGCGGTGTAGATGAAATCGGCGTCGGCATAGAGTTCCTTCTCGATTTCCTTGCCCACGATGAGCCGCTTGATATTGTCTTCCACGAAGTTGACCTTGATATCCTTACGGCCCTTGACCATGGGTTCCACGCGCGAACGCGCATCCTCCAACGCCAGCTTGTCCTGGTCCATGCCGATGAAGTCCACTTGGAAGGGCAGGGACTTGCCCTGCAGGCTCAAGAGGATATCGAAGAATTCCAGGGCCGGTCCGCAGGCCACGCTGAAGATTTTGATGGTGGAGCCCTTCTTGAGTCCGCTGACCGCTTCGGAGAGCTTCTCGTACAGATAGGTGCGGCGGTTGCGCACGGCCTTAGCGGCCGCGCCTTCACATTCGAGCTTATTCATCACCTGGGAGAAGACGTCCTCGCCCTCGAACTCGTTGCGGTAGATGATGTTCATCATTTCAAAGTCGCCGGCATAGCCCAGCGGTTTGGAATAGGCCCGGTTGAAGAGTTTGGATTTTACATAGAAATTCATGAGCCGTTTCTGGAAGAATTCGCGGTGGATGAAGTGTTGTTTGGAATGGGTGAAGCGGCTGGTGATACGCGAGAAGCGGTCGTAGTAGCGCGTGGCTTCCTCATAAAGGGCATCGAAGGCCAGCTCTCTGAGCGTCTCGGTCAGGAGATGCCGGACCTCGGGATCTTCCTGCTCGATCTGTTCCTCATCCTGGTCCAGTCGCTCCTGGAAGCCGGTGAAGAGGTAATGCAGATGAGAGGTAAGGTTTACGAATTCGGGGTCAAGGTTGTCTTCCAAGGCCATGGAACGGATGAAGTCCATGAAGTCGTTCTGGAGCTTGGAGATCTTGTCGCCCTTGATAATGGCATTGATGTCCAGGGAGGCGTCCACGAAGTTGCACCCGATCTGAGAGATGACCTTGGCATCCTGTTCCTCGTCCTGGATGTGAACGATCGTTACCGGGCCGCGATGAACCTCTTTATTGAGGGAGTAAAACCGCAGGTCGTTGATGACATCGCCGATTCTCAAGACCAGGCTGCCGTCCTCCATGGCGAAGGCCAACCCCGTCCGAGAATAGTTCCTTACCCGGCAGGATTGCTCAACGCCTTGGAAATCATTGAAGCGCACCACCTTGGTCGTGTCGTCGGTCTCGACGAGATATCGCTTGTCACGTTCAAGCCTCATACATTAGCCCCCTCTAGCTTCATCGGAGAAGTCATTGTTTTTTAAATCGGTTATTAGGAGATATTTTATTAATAGTAATTTAAAGAAAATATTATTGCGCGCAATCACGCGTATCTCC
>JBDKSM010000060.1:0-39615 GCA_039680665.1 Syntrophaceae bacterium
TTCGCCGTGCTGTTCTTCTTTGTGGGCGCGCAGTTTTTCGCCTTCGGCGTCATGGGCGAATATGTCGGCCGCATCTACCGCGAGGTCAAGAAACGGCCGCCGTATACCATCCGGAGGATCCATTGAAGGCGGTCGTTTTCGCCTATCACAACATGGGCGTGATCGGGATCGAGAAGCTCCTGGCGCATGGTTTCTCCCTGCCCCTGGTCTTTACCCACGAGGACAGCGCCACGGAGAATATATGGTTCGATTCCGTGCGCGATCTCTGCGGCCGCCGGGGTATCGCCGCCGTGACTCCGCCTGATCCCAATACCCCTGAATGGACCGCCAGGATCAGGTCGCTGGCGCCGGACTTTATATTCAGCTTCTACTACCGGCACATGATTTCCACGGATATCCTGGCCATCCCCCGCTACGGCGCCTACAACCTGCACGGTTCGCTGCTGCCCAAATATCGCGGGCGTTGTCCGGTGAACTGGGTCATCATCAAGGGCGAGGATCAAACCGGGGTCACCCTGCACGAGATGATCGAAAAACCGGATGCCGGTGCAATCGTGGCCCAGCGAGCGCTACCCATCGCCATGACGGATACCGCCCTGACATTGTTTCACAAACTAGAAACGGCCGCCGCGCAATTGTTGGACATAAGCCTGCCCCAAATGCATACCGGTATCATACCGAAGACACCGCAGGACGTGAGCCAAGGCTCGTATTTCGGCGGACGCAAACCCGAGGACGGCAAAATAGACTGGCGTGCCCCCGCCACGGACATCTATAATCTGATCCGGGGGGTAACCAGGCCCTATCCCGGCGCCTTCGGCTTCCTCCAAGAGAAACAGGTCCTCTTTTGGGGGGCGGCGCTATCCGGAGAAGGCGCCTCACGGCCGGGCCTTATTACCATTAGCGACCGGCAGGTCCTGATCGGCTGCGGACAAGGGAGCATTATCCCTAAGGAAATCGAGATGGGCCCCCGGATCTTGAAAGATGCGGATCTGTTCGAGTTTTTCAAAAACCAAGCAAGTGAGGTCATGCGATGAAAGTACTGATTATCGGTGTCAACGGTTTTATCGGCTCGCACCTAAGCCAGCGGATCATGGACGATACCACTTGGGAAGTCTTCGGCATGGACTTGCGTGACGACAAGATCGGCAAGGTGCTGGGCAACCCCCGGTTTCATTTCGTGGAGGGCGATATCGCCATCAACAAGGAGTGGATTGAGTATCACATCAAGAAATGTGATGTCGTGCTGCCGCTGGTCGCCATCGCCACGCCCAAGACCTATGTGGAGAACCCGCTGGGCGTTTTCCAGCTCGACTTCGAAGAGAACTTAAGGATCATACGGCAATGCGTTCAATACCATAAACGCGTCATCTTCCCCTCGACCTCGGAAGTGTACGGCATGTGCGCGGATACAAGCTTCAACGAAGATACTTCCAACTTCATCTTAGGGCCTATCAACAAGCAGCGTTGGATCTACTCCTGTTCCAAACAGCTCCTTGACCGGGTGATCTGGGCCTATGGCGAGCAAGGGGCTTTGGACTTCACGTTGATACGGCCTTTCAACTGGATCGGTCCGCGGCTCGACTCCCTGGAGACGGCCAAGGAAGGCTCATCACGCGTGGTGACACAGTTCATCGCTTCGCTGGTCTATAAAGAGCCCATCGTGCTGGTGGACGGCGGTACGCAGAGCCGTTCCTTCACCTATATCGACGACGGCATCGAGGCCTTGCTGCGCATCATCCGCAATGAGGGCGGCAAAGCATCGGGACAGATCTTCAATCTCGGCAACCCTGACAACAACTGCACCATCAAGGACCTGGCCGAAAAACTCCTGCAACTCTTCCGGGAACACCCCGCGCATAAAAAGGATAAGATGTTTTCCAAGATCATCGTGCAGGATGCCAAGACTTTCTATGGCAATAGTTATCAGGACATCTATACGCGCGTGCCGTCCATTAAAAAGGCCGGGAAATTGTTGAACTGGACTCCTAAGGTAGCGCTTGACGATGCATTGAAGTTGACGCTGGATGCATTCTTGGAAGAACAGTAAACGATCATGACGAGTCTCGCGCTCAAGGTCGACATCGATACCTACCAGGGTATCACCGAGGGTCTGCCGAACATTGTCAGGATCTTGGGCCGGCGTGGACTCAAAGCCAGTTTTTTCGTGAGCTTCGGCCCCGACCGTTCCGGGTTGGCGCTTATTCAATTGCTGCGTCCACGCTTTCTCTGGAAGATGCTGCGCACCAATGCCCCCGGAACCTATGGCCTGAAGACCGCCCTTTACGGCACGCTGCTCAGGCCCCCCCTGATCGGCCTCAAGTTTCCCGACGCCGTTCGGCAGCTTGGTCAGCTCGGCCACGAGGTCGCCTGCCATGCCTGGGACCATCGGCTCTGGCAGGACTGGCTGCCCTACCTGAGTACCGGCGCCATGCATGCCTGGTTCGAAAAAATGGTGGATGCGTTTCAGTCAACCACCGGCCGTAAGCCTCAGAGTTTTGGAGCGCCCAGTTGGCGTATGGACCAACGGGCGCTCGCCGAGGCGCCGCAATGGGATTTCCGGTATCTGAGTTGTACGCGCGCGCGCGGGCCTTTCATTTTCGTGGAAAACGGCCTGCTGGAGATTCCCTCCAACCTGCCTTGCATCGAGGAGGTAGGCGTGGCAGGGGTCCTGCAAGCCCTGGAACGCAATGCGCGCAACCCCGTTCCCCAAGTCCTCCCGGTCCATGTCGAAATCGAAGGCCATACCCACAAAAGTGAATTCGAACACATCCTTGACACCATAGCCTCACTCGAATATCGGGTTATGACCGTAGCCGAGATAGCGCATACGATCGACAGAAACCGCCTTGAAACCAGAGGACTGCGCGAGGGTTTGCTGCCCGGCCGGGCCTTTAAGTGCGCCGTGTAAGCAGGGGCTCCATGGTGAGAAAAGCGCTCGTTATCAATATCAGGCATCATGCTCCGTTCAATACCGATATCCCTGACAAGGACATGCGCGCGAGGCAAATGCGTAGCGGTTATAAGTTTTAAGACACTGATCCGGGATGGCGCGAGAGCCACTCCTCTGCGGAAACAGTTTTTTCGAGCAGTATTCCGAATTTATTGATGCAGCTGTCCCGGATATAGGCATCCGTATCAGAGTATTTTTCAGGCCGCTTCACCACGCGGGCCTCAAGTCCCAAGGCTCGGATGCGTTCGATGGCCTGGGCGGTGGCCTCCAAGGAATCGAGCGATAGCAGGAAGCGCCCGGCCCCATAGCTAACAGCCGTAGCGAGAAAATCAGGCGTCAAGCCTGAGCGCCCTACCCCGATCACGCCCTGGATGCCGATTTGGTCCGCCAGCAGCGCGTCCAGGAACCCCTGAACCACCACAATTTGGGCCGACCCGCGGGCCCGGTGCATCAGAAAAGGGACGTCCTTGAGGCGCGTCATGTCGGTGAGCGGCCGGTAGGCCACGGAGCCCTCATCCGTGATGCTGCGGCCGTAGAATCCCATGAGACGGCCGGCCGAGTCACGGTAGGGTATGCTCAAGAGGGGCGTGCCGGCGTATGCGGCAAGCATACGTTTTGATAGAGTTTCAAGCAGGGGGGGCGGAAATCCTGACGCCAGATTTTCCTGGAGCGACTGCGCTGTGGGCGCCAAACCCAGCTCCATGCCTTCGATCTCTTCCTGGGTATACCCTCGATCGGTAAGATATGAACGGGCAACCAAGCCGTTTTCGGACCACAGTTCGGCGATGCTGATGTCCTGAACGGCCTGCAACAGCTCGCTATAGAGCAGTTCTTCACGCCAGGTGGCTTCTTCGGTGCCGATCCGGACCGCGGCTTCGGTCTCAAGCCGATGAAGGGCATCCTGGTAGCTCATCGCCGGCTTTCGGCGCAGCTGATAATCGATCCAGTCCCCGCGCGCCCCGCAAACAAAACAGAAGTAGCCGGGACGCGCGCCGTGGATGAGCAAGGTGGGAAGGCTTTCAGCGTGGAAAGGACAACAGGCGGTATATCCGTCGGCCGTGCTTTGGAATTCCTTTAGGTCGCCAAATAAGGCGACCTGAAATTTCCGGTCGAGCAACCTGGCATAAAGGCCTTCGAGATCACTGTACATGGTTAAGATTCATAGCATGTACCCGCACCCAAAGTCACCAGGGGTTTTTGTATCCTGGAATGGTTGGGGCATGAAATTAAAGAACGCTATTCTCCATCGCTGACTTTGATACGCCTGGTCGCTTTGTAACCCTTGCGTCTGGGGATCGTTATGGTCAGGATGCCGTTACGGTATACCGCGCTGGCATGCGAGGTGTCCATGCCTTTCGGCAGGTCAATGCTGCGTTTGAAGTTGCCGAATACCCGTTCCATGCAATAATTCGACATGGACGGGGGTGTCTCATCACTGGCTTTATTCCCACGGATTGTCAAGTGGTCCGAGTCTACGCCGACTTCAATGGCGTCCTTTTCCATGCCCGGCAGCTCGGCCGTAACCTTGATAACCTGGCCGTCATCCGACACATTCACCCGCGGATTGAAGGCGCACAGGTCCTCGAACTCGGTCAGAGGCATGAGCTCAAAACTCATGAAGAAGTCATCGAAGAGTTGATTGACGGCATGATGCAGGGAAACCATGGGGTGGTCTTCATAGGCGACCTGAATCTTCCGGCCCTTTCTCCATGGGGCGATCTTCTTTCCTTGCATACCTGTTTTCCCCCTCTGCTTTTCTTACATCATAGGGTCATCACAGGTCTCTTTCAAGACGGCAGGGATTGAACGGCGGTTCTTACACCGCTTGCATCGGGGATATTTTCGTAATTTTAATTCTCAGAGGTCTGACCTAAAAGGTGCTTTCCCTCATGAAGATGGGGGCGGCCTTTTGGAAAGTGCTTCTCGTTTAAAGGCTGGAGACGGCTATGAAACATCCACCACCGCCCCCTCCGGATTCGCCGGCTTCGTCGGATTGCGCCGTTTGGGAAACGCCCTCATTGCCGGGGATCGATACGCTTTGCTCATCCGAAAAATCGCTTTCACCCTCGGCATTATAGGCCGTGACGGCCACATAATAGGTCTGACCGGATTTAAGATTGCCGATATCGACGGTGGTGAACTTGCCGGCATTGACGGCTCTACTGTAAATGTGGGGCATGGTGCCGTAATACACATTGTAGCCCAATAGGTCTCTTTCGGTATTGGCGTTCCAACTGATGCGCGCTCCCGCCGCCAGCGCCTGTGTGTGTACTATGGCCATGATCATGAGCGAGACTATGATCTTGAACCTCCCCTTGCCCGTGAGGTTACAGCGTAGACATTTCATGTTACAGCAAAATACAAGGTTTATGCCATGATAATTACGTTGTAATATTAGTTAGTTAATTAATTGATGGTATTGTTTCACGTACATTTATGTAACATCGGTTACAATTGTGTTCATGAACCCTCGCCCCTTATGGGACGAGGGTGATGCTGTTTGGTGGCGGGGTTACGCCTTGGCCTTTTCCTTTGAGAAAAACAGCACGATCGGGCTGGCGACGAAGATGGAAGAATAGCAGCCGATGATGGTGCCGATCAGCATTACCAGCGCGAAGTTGTGGATCACCGCGCCGCCGAAGAGGAAAAGAATGAGCGCGACGATGAATACCGTTAGAGACGTAAGGATAGTCCGGCTCAGGGTTTGGCTGATACTCGAGCTCATGACATAGGCCATGTCGAAATTGCTTGAGGTCTGTTTCTTGACGTTTTCCCTGATACGGTCGAAGACCACCACCGTGTCGTTGAGCGAATATCCGATCAGGGTCAGGAAGGATGCCACCACGGTCAGGTCCATCTCCTTGCCGAGCAGGGAAAATACCCCCAGCACTACGATGACATCGTGCAGGGTTGCTACGATGGCGCCGATCGAGTACTTGAAGTCAAAACGCAGCCAGATATAGACAAGGATCAGGAGACTGGCATAGAAAAGCGACAGGAATCCTTTGTTTTTGATATCCTGACTTACCGCGCCGCCGACCATTTCCACTCGCTGGATCTGAACATTCTCAAGGCCGAAGGATTTTACGAGCGCCTCTTTAATTTTTTCGCTCATGCCTTGCATGCTGTCTTCGCTCTTGGCCGTGCGGAGCAGGAACTCGTTGTCCTGCGGCTGCCCGACGCTCTGGATGCGCTCGTTGGCAAGCCCTATGGATTTGAGCGCTACGCGCACTTCATCGGCCTTGACGGACCGCGCGAATCTTACCTGCACCACGGTTCCGCCCGCGAAGTCTATGCCGTAGCTGAAGCCGCTGATTACGATGCTGGTAATAGCGATAAGCGATATGATAATAGAGAAGGTCAGGGCATACCATTTGACCTTCATGAAATCGAAGAAGAATCCGGGCTTGATTAATTCCAGCATGTCGTCCCCCTAGATACTGATCTGCTTGACATCCTTGGTGCTGACGATCCATTCCATGATCCACCGGCACATTAATAGGACGGTAAAGAGGGTGGTTAAAATACCGACACAGAGCGTGACCGCGAAGCCTCGCACCGGACCGGTGCCGAATTGGAAGAGCACCGCGCCGGCAATCAATGTGGTAAGATTGGCATCCACGACGGTGGACAGTGCGTTTTTATAACCGGCCTCCACGGTCATCTTCGGAGCGCGTCCCAGACGGATTTCTTCGCGCATACGCTCGAAGATGAGGATATTGGCGTCTACGGCCATGCCGATGGTTAAGACGATGCCGGCGATGCCGGGCAAGGTCAACACGGCATTGAAAATCGCCATGATGCCGAAGATGAGAATAAGGTTGGCGATCAGCGCCAGGTTGGCCAGCAGACCCGAGGCGCGATAATAGAGGATCATGAAAAGTATGACCAGCAAACCGCCGATTCCGGTAGCCATGAGCCCTTTATTGATAGAGTCCTTGCCCAGGGATGGACCGACGGTACGCTCCTCCAGGATCGTCACCGGCGCGGGTAATGAACCGGCCCGCAGCACGATGGCCAGGTCGCGGGCCTCTTCCATCTTGAAGCGCCCTTCGATGACGGCCTTGCCTCCGCCGATGCGATCCTTGATCACCGGCGCCGAATAGATTTTGCCGTCGAGCAGAATGGCCAGGCGCTTGCCGACATTATCGCCGGTAACACGTTCGAAGATACGGCCGCCTTCGCGGTTGAAGTTGATGGCCACATACGGTTGATTGTTGGAACCGATATGCACCCGGGCGTCATCGAGCATGGCGCCGGTCATGAGCGTCTCCTGCTTGAGCAGCATCGGTGCATGGCCTTCCTTCATATAGGCTATGTAACTGCCGGGGGGGATGTCGCCTTTCATGGCGTCAGTTTGTGAATGCTCCTCATCGACCAGCTTGAACTCCAGAACCGCGGTCTCGCCGATGAGTTTCTTGGCGCGCTCCGGTTCGGTAACGCCCGGCAGCTGGATATTGATGCGGTCGATGCCCTCGGTGATAATGGACGGCTCGCTCACGCCGAGTTGGTCGATACGGTTGCGGATGGTCTCCAGGGCCTGACTAACCGCGGATTCCTTTAATTTCTTGGCCTCGGCCGGTTTGACCTTGAATTCCAGTACGAGGGCCCCTTCCTGGGTGACCGAAGACGGCGCGGCCAGGATGGGATAATCGGCGTTCGCGAGATCGGTGAGCTTGTTTTCATCCGCCGCGTCCCTGAGCATGACCCGTACGCCGTCGGGAAGCGATTCCACCTTGGCATAACGAATACGTTGAGCGATCATCTGGGTTTTCAGATCGGCGGATATCCGTTCCAGCGAACTCGCGAGCGCTTTCTCGGTTTCCACCCGCATGATGAGGTGCATGCCGCCCTGCAAATCGAGGCCGAGCTGTACTTCGTTCTTGGGCCCGATCCACCCTTCCGGCAGGTTATAGGGCGTGAGCAGTTTGACCAGGGTGGGCAGGGCCAGGAAAATTCCCACCAGCACCACCGCTAGTATGCCGATCCCGGTAAGCTTGAATTTATTCATGCCCCCCCCTGATGCTACGCTTTCTTATCTTCAGCCGCCGTCTTGCGATAGGCGATATATTCACGGGATACCTTGATCTTGACCTTTTCGGCGATCTCGAGCGTGAGCACGTTTTCCGCCACCCCCACCACCTTGCCGTGGATGCCGCCCGTGGTCACCACTTCATCACCCTTATCGATGGCTTCCAGCATGGCTTTATGCTCTTTGGCCTTTTTCTGCTGCGGCATGATCAAAAGGAAATAGAACACCACGAAGATCAGGATAATGGGCGCGAAGTTCATGAGAAAACTCATGGCATCGCCTCCGCCTGGTCCGGCCGCATATGCTACGCTAATCATGGTATAACTCCTTCACGTGGTTTCGTAAGACTTCGAAATTTTGTTCCTCTAGGCCATGCCGCACTTTGCGCATTCATTCACGATAGAAATGTAAATTGTGGATGGTATTGAGGATGGCCGAAAGAATTTCCCGCGTTACATAGAGATGTCTTAAATAGGCCAGCGAAAAGTTGCGGCAGGTATAGCAGGTGCATGACTCATCCGGAGGAAGGTCGTCGCGGCGGTAACGCGCCTGCTTGAGCGTGACCCGGCCGTTCCAGGTGAAGAGCATGCCGTTGCGGGCATTGCGGGTGGGCAGCACGCAATCGAACATATCGACGCCACGGGCCACGGCCTCAACGATATCATGGGGCATGCCTACTCCCATCAGATAGCGCGGCCGTTCCTGCGGCAGATACGACATGGTGGCGTCCAGCACTTCCAGCATGCGCGCATGTCCTTCACCGACCGACAGCCCGCCCACGGCGATGCCGTCGAACGGCAGAGCGGAGATCTCTCCGGCGCTTCTGGCGCGCAGATCCGGGAAGACGCCGCCCTGAACGATGCCGAAGAGCGCCCGATCAGTGTTTCTGGCCTCCAGGCAGCGTCCGGCCCACAGGGTGGTGCGCGCCACCGAGGCCTCAACATATTTGCGTGGGCTGGGATAGGCCACACACTCATCCAGGCACATCATGATATCGGACCTTAGTCTTTCCTGGATGTCCACGGCCTTCTCAGGGGTCAGCATTCGCGCGCTGCCGTCGATATGCGAGGCGAACTTCAGGCCCTCGTCGCTGATGCGCACCAGCTTGGCCAGACTGAAGGCCTGATACCCCCCGCTGTCGGTCAGGATGGGGCCGGGCCAACCCATGAATGTCTGCAGCCCGCCCATGGCCTCGATGATCTCCTCGCCGGGACGCATATGCAGATGATAGGTGTTGGCCAGAATGATCTGGGCGCCGAGCGTGAGGAGGGTCTCCGGCGTCATGGCCTTGACCGTGGCTTGCGTGCCCACGGGCATGAAGGCCGGGGTATCGACCGTGCCGTGGGCGGTGTGGAATCTGCCGCGCCGGGCCGCGCCGGATGATCCCAGACGCTCGAAGCTAAATGATGAACATGGCATCGCCATAGCTGAAGAACCTGTACCTTTCCCTGACCGCCTCCTGGTAGGCCCTCATAATGAGGTCATGACCGCCGAAGGCGCAGGCCAACATGATCAAGGTCGAGCACGGCAGGTGAAAATTGGTGAAAAGCGCCTGCACGATGTGAAAAGAAAAACCCGGGGTGATAAAGAGATCCGTGGAGCCCTTGCCCGGCATGATCTTGCCGTGTTTTTGCATGAGGTGTTCCATGACCCTGGTGCTGGTCGTGCCGACCGCCACGATGCGCCTGCCCTCGGTCATGGCCCGGTTCAGGGCAACAGCTGCCTTGGCGCTGACATTGAACTCTTCAGGGTGCATGCGGTGATCCTCGATATACTGGGTCCGCACGGGCTGAAAGGTTCCCGGACCCACATGCAGGGTGATGAAGACGATCTCAACCCTCAAGGCCCTTAGGTCATCCAGATAAGCGTGCGAGAAATGCAGACCGGCCGTGGGCGCCGCCACCGACCCGTCATGGTGGGCAAACACGGTTTGGTAGGTGGCGTTGTCTTGAACTGCCGGCGGCCGGGTTATATAGGGCGGCAGGGGGATGTTACCGAGTTCTTCCAACTTCTCCGGCCGGTTGAAGGTGAGCTCGTAGCGATCGTCGAATCTCTTTTCGACCGTGGCGCTCACGCCGGAGTCGAAGCGTATGACCGACCCCGGACGGGGCGCCTTGGCGGCCTTGACCAGACATTCCCAGCGCGTCTCTGAGACGGCTTTGACGAGCAGCACCTCGACTTGGCCGCCGGTGGGCTTCCTGCCCTTCAGGCGCGCCTTGATCACACGGGTGTCGTTCAGCACCAGGCAATCGCCCGGCTTCAGATGACCGGCCAGGTCCGTGAAACGTGCATGCGTAATGCGTCCGGAATTGCGCTCGACGAGCATGAGGCGCGCATCTCCGCGTGCCAGGGGGTACTGTGCGATCAGCCCCTGGGGGAGGTCATAGTCAAAGGCCTTAAGATCCACCCTACCCTCCGCCGTGTCGCCCGAAATAGAGGAGTACTATGCCCGTCAGAGCTGAGGCCAGGCCGATGATCTGGAGCGTCGCCAGCGGTACATGCTCGACATAGCGCGCCAATGCTTTTACCTGCTTGGGAAACACCATGTAGGGAATCGCCTCGATCAGAAAGACCATGCCGAGCACGCAAAGGAAATAATCCATATCGTCAATCCTCACCGCCGCTTAAGGCTTGTCCATCCTGCAGAAGGCCGCGTATCATGTCTTCCGATAGGATTGGTGCTTCCATACTATTATCCATGGCCGACGGTGTCCACCCCCAGGCGGCCTTGACCGCGGAACGTCCGCGGGCTTTGCTGTAGCGTAGACAGATGCCCGCGGCCAGCTTCAGGTTGGCCGGGTTTGCATCACCGCGCAGGATGCACAATGGACCGGGTTCATTGAAGAGCCTCAGAAAGACATTGCCGGGCAGGTTCAATAAGGCCAGCAGATCGCATTCATGTTCATTGCGCGCCACCACCAGGGCGGTGCGCTGATCGAGCATGAACTTCCGTCCGAAAACGTCGAGCCAGAGATCGGCGGCCTCCGGTAGATCAGGGGCAAAGCGTTTGAAGGTATGCCTGACCTTGTAGGCGCTCTGGGCATAAGTCAATAGACAGCCGCCGGCCGGATTAGGTATCTCGGTAAGGCCGAATTGATGCGCCAAATTCTCCTGAATGGTACGGCCGCGTCCGGAGATGTTCAACAGGGCCTCGCGGTTCACCAGGCCGAGGCGCTCAGGTTCGCTCGGTTGCATGTGCTGGGCGCACAATGGCCTGATGAGCAAGCCTTTCAAACCGGCGTCACGTTCGATGACATTCATGGCGTCACGACGCTGGGACATGGGGCGTTGTCCCAGGACCTCGCCCGTGATGACAAAGGCGGCTTGCATCTCGGATAAAAGGCTGCGCGCGCGTCCAAGCATGCCGATCTTGCAATCGATGCAGGGGTTGAAATGCTTGCCGTATCCATGGCGCGGGCGGGACAGGATTTCAATGAAGTCCGAGGTGTAATCAATAATGTGGGGCCGCACACCATAGCGTTTGAGATGACCCTCTATGAATTTCTGTGGTTCCAGCAGGGCCATTGACCCGAAAAAAGGCGTGGCGAAGTACAGGGGAATCACCTCGATATCCTGCGAGGCGATGAGCTTTATGATCAGAATGCTGTCCAGACCCCCGGAATACAGGGCCAAACAGCGGCGCGGCATCGTGCTCGTATCGTCGGATGACATGGTTATCTCCCTCACTCCCGACCTTTGTATTTCTCTGTAAAAAGAAAAATCCATATCACCTCATGCAGGCGATATGGATCAGATCATGGCGGGAGCGACGAGACTCGAACTCGCGACCTTCGGCGTGACAGGCCGACGTTATAACCAACTTAACTACGCCCCCGTACTAATACTATCTCATTGGTAGGCGGAACAGGGTTTGAACCTGTGACCCTCGGCTTGTAAGGCCGATGCTCTCCCGCTGAGCTACCCGCCCTGAGCTGTACCTACTTCTTGTTGACAGAATCCTTGAAGGCTTTTCCAGCCCTGAAGCGCGGGGACTTGGAGGCCTTGATCTTGATGGTCTCGCGTGTTCTGGGATTGACGCCCTGGCGTGCCGCTCTCGCAGCCACATCGAAGGTTCCGAAACCTACCAGAGTCACCTTGTCACCCTTGGCCAGTGCCTGGGTAACGGCTTCCGTGGTTGCGTTGATAGCCTTCTCCGCCGCAGCCTTGGGGATCCCCGCCTTTGCCGAAACAACTGATATCAATTCCGTTTTAGTCAAAGTATACCTCCTATCAAATTTGGATTTTCCCACACCCGCGCTAAAACCTAACAGCATTTATATGGGCTGTCAATACCCCAAATGCAGTATTTATCGCATTTCCCAGTCATATCTGTCATTGATTTTTGCCTACTTCAAGTTGCAATTGTTATGCCTGGGATGAGGTTTTCCGTTCGTACACGATCATGGGGGTATTGCCTTTAAGAATCACATCTTGGGAGATATGACATTCCTTGACCCCTTCCATGTCCGGGATATCATACATGATATTCAGCATGACGCTCTCCATGATGGAACGCAAGCCCCGCGCGCCCGATTTGCGTTTCATGGCCTGCTCGGCAATGGCCTTGAGCGCATCCTTGCTGAAAGCAAGTTCAACGCCCTCGAGTTTCAGAAGGGCCTGATACTGCTTGACCAAGGCGTTCTTGGGTTCAGTCAGGATGGCGATCAGGGCATCCTGATCGAGCTCATGCAGGGTCGAAATGACCGGCACCCGGCCGACAAATTCGGGGATCATGCCGAACTTGATCAGGTCTTCGGGCTGCACGCTCTTGAGGATCTCGCCGATATCTTTTTCCTTCTGGCCCTTGATGTCGGCCACAAAGCCGATGGTCTTCTTGTCGAGCCGTCCGGAGATGATCTTGTCAAGACCCACGAAGGCCCCACCGCAGATAAAAAGGATATTGGTGGTGTCCACGCGGATGAATTCCTGCTGTGGGTGCTTGCGCCCGCCCTTGGGAGGGATGGATGCCATGGTGCCTTCGATCAGCTTCAGGAGGGCCTGTTGCACCCCTTCGCCGCTCACATCGCGGGTGATGGACGGATTGTCGCCCTTGGAGGCGATCTTGTCGATCTCGTCGATGTACACGATGCCTTTCTGGCAGCGCTCGATATCATAATCCGCGTTCTGCAGCAGATTGACGATGATGTTCTCGACATCTTCGCCCACATACCCGGCCTCGGTCAGGGTCGTGGCGTCGGCGATGGTAAAAGGCACATCCAGGATCTTGGCCAAGGTTTGGGCCAGTAAGGTTTTGCCCGACCCCGTAGGACCGATGAGCATGATATTGCTCTTGTTGATCTCCACTCCGCCGACATTGGTGCCGGACTCGATACGTTTATAGTGATTGTAGACCGCTACGGACAGGATCTTCTTGGCGTGCTCCTGACCGATGACATACTCGTCCAAGACATTTTTGATCTCGGAAGGCTTGGGGATATGTGATGCGGTCGAAAAATGCGTGTACTCGCCCTCTTCTTCGGAAAGGATCTCATTGCACAAGGCGATGCATTCGTCGCAGATATAGACATCGGGTCCGGCGATCAGCTTCCTGACCTCCTCCTGCGATTTGCCGCAGAAGGAACAGCGCAGCCCGGGCCGAAAGTGATCATTTATCTTTGGCATCCGCTTTCTCCTCTCCGTCTTTGAGCATCTGAGGCCGCTTGGCGATGACATGGTCAAGGATACCATATTCTTTGGCGTCGCCCGCGGTCATGAAGAAATCGCGCTCGGTGTCCGTGCCGACCCGCTCCACGGTCTGACCCGTATGGTGGGCCAGGATGCGGGTCAACTCGCCCTTCATCCGCAACATTTCGTTGGCCTGGATGCTGACATCCGTTACCTGCCCCTGCACCCCGCCCAAGGGTTGGTGGATCATGATGCGGGAATGCGGCAGGGCGTAGCGCATGCCGGCCTGTCCCGCGCACAGCAACACCGCGGCCATGGAGGCGGCCTGGCCGATGCAGGTGGTGCTGACATTGCACCTGATGAACTGCATGGTATCGTATACCGCCATACCCGCCGTCACCGATCCGCCCGGGGAGTTGATGTAGAAGAAGATATCCTTGTCGGGATCTTCGGACTCCAGGAACAGAAACTGGGCCACCAGAAGATTGGCGATATCGTCGTTGATCTCGCTGCCCAGAAGGATGATGCGGTCTTTCAAAAGCCGCGAATAAATATCGTACGACCGCTCACCCCGGTTGGTTTGTTCAACGACGATCGGAACCAGCGTCATGCTTGGCCTTCCTCCATCTTCTGAGTCTCTTCGGTAACTGTGGACTGGGAGATGATATACTCATAAACCTTTTTTTCCAGGGCGTTGAAGCGGATCTCTTCCAGACGGTCCTGCTCCACCAGCGCCGAACGCACACTATCGATCGGCAGATTGTACTGCTTGGCCATGACGCCGAGCTCACCGTCGAGGTCCTCATCGCTGGCTTCGAGGCCTTGTTCCTTGGCGATGGCCTCCACCAGCATGGCCTGACGCAGGGTCTTTTCGCTGGTGGACAGACTTTCTTCCCGCAAGGCCGCCGCATCCGGGAACACATCGTGCATCTTCACGCCCTGGGCGGTCAAGCGCTGATTCATGCCCTGGATCATCATGGCGGCCTGCAGCTTGATCATGGATTCGGGCACCTCGAAGCTATTGGCCTCCAATAACTTCTCGGCGATCTCCTTGTGTATCTGGGTCTTAGTGCGTTCCTGGGCCCTTTGGATCAGGTCCTCGCGAACGGCGTCCTTCAGGGCCTGAAGGCCGCTGACGTCCTCGCGCACCTTTTGGGCGAATTCATCATCCAGTTCGGGCATGATGCGGCGCTTGATGGAGCCAATCACCACCGCGACGCTCACGTTCTGGCCGCGCATCTCTTCCAGAAAATGCGTATCCGGAAACTCGACCTGGGCCTCGAAGGCCTCGGCGGCTTTTTTGCCCAGCACGGCATTTTCCAAGCCGGGGAAGAAACTGCGCGTGCCGGCCTCGATGGTCATCTTGCTGCGATTCATCTTGGGATTGGCTTCACAGGTGATGTCCGCAATCACGTAATCGCCTTGAGACGATGCGTAATCGGGGTCGGTGACGTCCTCGATCGTGGCATAGTGCTCCCTGAGGCGATCGAGCACATTATCCACCTCTTTGTCCGTTACCTCATAGTTGATCTGTTTGAGCTCGAATCCTGTGTACTTTTCGGGTTTGATCTCCGGCTTGACATCGAACTTGGCCGTGAATTTGAAATCCTGGCCGTCCTTGGGCTCGTCGTTCTCCACCTCGGGTAAGGACACCACGAACAGTTCTTTTTCCTTGGCCGCTTTTTCAAAGTTATCATTGACCAGTTTCTTGGAAAGCTCGCCCTTGATATATTCGCCGTAATACATCTTGAGGATATGCCGCGGGGCCTTGCCTTTTCTGAAGCCCTTTACCGCCGCCGCGCTGGCCACCTCATGATAGACCTCGTCACTGATCTTCTGCACATCCTCTTTGGGCACCAGAATCTCCATTTCTTTTCTGGTGCTGCTCAAATCCCTGACCTCTACCTTCATGCTCGTTCCTTTCACTAGGGTTGTAGGCGCATTTCAGCACGTTATGGGCCATCAGGTCAATGGCTTTCTTTTCAAGCCCTAAGGCTAAAGCGCAAGTGTGGCGAACAAACGCGTCATGCGCTCGGAATAGATACCGGGAGCCTGGTAGATCGTAAGCGGCGTCTCGACCGTAAGCTCCCGCCCACCCAGCTTGATGCCCTTGACCAGGCATAGCTCGGCCGGTCCATCGGGAAAGGAATGCACCATGATCAGGCGTTTGGGTTCCAGGTGGTGTCGGCGCATGGCGCTGATGAGGTCGATCATGCGCCAGGCGGGGTAAATGCAGTAGAAACGTCCCAACCGGCGCAGGTTTTTGTTCACGCTTGACATCAATCCGTCCAGGTCGAGCTTCAGTTCGTGGCGCGCCACGGCTTTGGTCCCTTCCGGATTCAGCCTGCCGGTCTTGAGCGGCCGGTAAGGCGGATTGGCGAGCACCGCCGCGCTGGGTGAGGCCTGATAATCCTTGATATCGCTTTCCCGGATTTCGATTGTGTCCATAAGGCCGTTGAGCTCCACCGATCGGCGCGACATCCCGGCCAGGATCGGCTGCACCTCCACCCCGGTGACCTTGAGGCCCTTGATCCCGGAGAGCATGATGGCGATCACGCCGGATCCCGAGCCGATCTCCAGCACATGCTCTCCGGGCTTTTCATCCACGAAGGCCGCCAGCAGATAGGCGTCCAGCGAGAAACGGTACCCACGGCGCGGCTGTATGACCTTGAGAGCGCCGCAACGCAAGCTCGCGCATGTCTCGCCGTCTGCAAGGAGGCTAGGTCTTGTCCGGGATATGGATGAGGGTGTCGAGCCTTCTTTCATATGCAAACAGCTCCGCGGCGTCGAAGAAACGCCTGACCTCCACCTCCGCCGTCTCGGGGCTGTCCGAGGCATGCACCAGATTTGAGCGGATGCTCATACCGAGGTCGCCCCGGATCGTGCCCGGCAGGGCGGCGCGCGATCTGGTCATCCCGCACATGCTTCTCACCACCTGCACCGCCTCCAGACCTTCGATGCATAAGGCCACGACCGGGGCCGACATCATGAAGGCCACGATCGCGGGGAAGACCGGCAGCTCTTTGAGGTGGCTGTAATGCTCATGCAGCAGGTCCTCTTCAAGACGCATCATTTTCATGCCCACGATTCTAAGCCCCTTGTCTTCAAAGCGCGCGATGATCCGTCCGATCAGGGCGCGCTCGATCGCGTCGGGTTTGAGCAGCACCAGGGTCCTTTCCATGGGATGGGAATTCGCCATGCTTAAAAGACCTAATTGAAGTCTTCGCCCAGGTTGATGAGGTACTTGGCCACCACGTATTCGAAGGTGGTCGGAGAAGTTTTCCCTTGTGCCAGCAGACGCAGGGTTTCCATGTCGGATTGCCATACCACATCGCCGGGTGCCACGAAGCAAATACTGTCGGGCTCGTAGCTTAAGAAGAGCTTGTGATCCTTGTAATAGTAATGCTCGCGGCTGACCTCGGTCGGGTACGGCCGCATCAAGGGCGGAATATCGCTGGGCTTGAACCAGAGCTTGATCTCCCGTTCGGCGTCTTCCTTATTGGCCGAGGCGTGGATGAGGTTGTCCAGGCGGTCGTCGATGATATTACCGGCCGCGTCCTTGATCGGCACCACCGTGCCCAGGGCGCGGATGCTGCCCGGCTTGGTATCGCGGGCGATGTGCGGATTGGTCGGCCCGGCGATATCCCGAATCTTCTGGATGGCCCCCGGTCCCTGATAAACATACGCGATCACGCGGCGCTTCCAGGGCGCGTCGGGGTAGTGGATCTGACCCATGATGTACTCCTGCAGGGAGGGGAAAAAGGCCTTGCCGCGATGCTCGGCATAGTGCTCCTCGGCCAGCATGCGCGTGACGCATACGATCTTGGTGGCCGCGAAGCGCAGTCCGGTATGAAATTCGGAGAGCTGCGAAAGCACGTACCCGGTCAGCGAGTTCTTAAGCGCATCGGGCTTGATGAGCACCAAGGTTTGTTCGAGTTCCTTCATATCCATTGTTGACTCCTTTTCTCAGGTTTTTTCAAAACGGCCGTTCGGCCCGGCCATCGGTCGACACCCGGTCGCCCTGCCACACCCCGCGATACGGCACGGCCTGCCCGTCGATCGGCAGAAAGGCAATGCACAGGATGCGGAAACCCATCTGGATCTCGACCGGATGGTGGCCCTGGTGTTTCATGCCCACCGTGAGGCGCCCCTGGTAATTCGGCGATATAAAGGCCGTCTCCAGGGGAATGCCGCAGCGGATCAGGGACGTGCGGGGCCGGATATAGGCGAAGAGATCCTGGGGCAGGTTGACCTGCTCGATGGTCTGGAAGAGCAGATATTCTCCCGGTTGGATGGTGTAAACGCCGTCGGGTTGGTCCTCAATATCCATGATCTTTTCGATCGGTGGCGTAATTCTGACCTCGCGCATCAGGCGAGAGCCGCCGATCGGACGGAAGATGGCTCCAAGGCGCAGATCCACCGTGGTGCCCTCGATGCCCTCCACCTGATCGCGTTCCAGGGATTCGATCAAGGGTTTGTTCACCATGCTCCGGGTGGCGTGGTCTTCCACGCCCACCCCGGCTTTGATCAAATTGATAATTTTATCGGCTCCCAGGACCATTTATAACCTCCTGCGGGATGTATCCGGCTTTAGGAAATCCTCGGCATAAGCGAGGGTGGAGGCGGATACTCTTATCTGTTCGACGCTGGTATTGCTCTTGAGCAGGACCTGTTTCCAGTACTGATCGCGTTCGGCGACGGGCGACTCGTAGCCGTATTCATAGACCACGCGGATGATGCCGGACATGACGATCAGCTTGGCGCAGGTGATGCACGGCTCGAGCGTACAGTAGATCGTGGCGCCTTCGAGCGATACCCCCTTCTTGGCGCCCAGGGCGATGGCGTTGGCCTCGGCATGCGCCGAGCGGCACATGTTATACTTGGCCTCCTCGGGACAGCCCACCGAGCGTCGGAAGCACACCCCATCGTCCACGCAATGCGCCTGGCCGGGCAGGGATCCGTTATAGCCCGTGGCCAGGATCTGGCGGTCCTTGACGATCACCGAGCCGGTCGGACGCGAAAGACAAGTCGAGCGTGATGCCGCCAGCTTGGCCAGCATCATGAAGTACTCATCCCAGGACGGCCTGCCGTTCATAACGCGCCTCCTTTCTCGGTCAGCATACCCACGTCCCGGGGCAGGCTTTCTAAGAACATGCGGTCGATTTCGACGACCTGCGGGTGCCGGCTGCTCCTGGCGAAGAGGGCCTTGCCCATCCGCCAGACCTTCAATTCTTGCGAGCCCTGTTTGCCCGTGAGCTTGATATCCAGCAGCGGCGCTGTCCCGATGCTCATGCCGTCGGCAAAGAGCGTGGCTTCCTGCCACCAGATCTGTTGCAGCAGTGTTTCCACCTTACCGGCGTTGAGCTTGATGTCCTTGCCCGGGCAATGCCAGGCAGCGTCGGCGTTTTTGACAAGCTTGAGATTCAGGAATGGTCCGGAAAAGCTCAGCGCCTCAATGGTTTCGATCGGAAAAGTGAACAGGCGTTTGTCCCTCAAGCTCAGGAGGTCCTTGTCCAGTCCGAAGCTGTCGGCGTCTTTGATCAGGAAAACACCGGGGCTACTCGATACCTGAGCGTAGCGGAACTCCTTGGTTGGAGTCTGCCTGCCGATCGTGAGAGTGTAATCCTGAGAAGCGGCGCGAAATTCGATTCTCAGGGGTGAGGCGAACACGCTTAGGTCGGAGAAATCGATCAGCTCGCGCTGCCGCTTGAGCGTAGCGAGCGAGTTGACGAGCTCTTCGAGCGTGCGTTCGTCGACACGCGCGCTGATGGGCGCTGTGATCATCCAGCTTTTGTCCTGTTTGGTAAGCTCGATGCGTTCCTTGCCCGTGACGACAAGCTTTTCCAGGGCCTGCTTGTCCAGGGAGAACACGAGGGCCTCCTGTGCCTGCCGCTCCTGACTCTGCCGGGGTTTGTATACCTCGAAATACAGGTAATAGCTAAGCGCGGCGGCCAGGATGACCAGGGATATGATCAAAGTGCGCGGTCTCACGCCTTCCTCCGCGAAACAAAGACCCACAGGCCGGCGGCCAGGATCAAGGCCGGCATCACGGCCACCGGTATCCAGAACACCAGGGCGCCCTGCCGGGGGGTAAGCATAAAAGGCTTAAAGGCGCTGGGACCTTTTTCAATGGTGATCAAGGCCTTTTCGCCCAGGAGCATATTGAGGCAGTTCAGCGCTAGTTCCTCGTTGCCGGACAGTCCCAGATAGGTGTTGGAAAGAAAATCGGAATCGCCGAAGACCACCATCTCGGCCCGCTTTTGTGGCGCGACTTGCTTTTGTGCCCACAAAGCGATGATCCGCGGACCTTTCAGGTCAGCGGGATCCAACTGCGCCCGGCCTTCCCTGTTCCAGGTGGCGCTGTCGAACTCGGACCAGCTCTGCTCCGAGGTCTGGGCCAGCCAGGTTACATCGATGCCCTTGGGGAGAGGCTGAGCGATCTGCAGGGCGCGCGCGGTCGGGAAGAAGGTGACCAAGGTGAATCCGGCCAGGGCCGGCATGTCGCCGTAGGTCATGACCACGGGCATGCTGTAGTCGGCTCCCAGCACGCGGCTGGTGGGGTCGATGATGATGTCATCGGCCAGTGTGACGCCGAAATGGGCAAGCATTCCATCCAATCCGGCATTCTTCAGGGGTTCCAGGGCGATCATCACCCGGCCGCCCTGGTCAAGATAGTGTTCAAGCGCCTCGATTTCGGCGGGCAAAAAGACTTTTTCCGGACCGATGACAACCAGACAATCGGCGTCGGCCGGTATGGCCTCGCGCATCAGCACCAAGGGCTTGAGCGTATAGTTGTCTTTGATCAGGGCCGCCTTGAGCATGGAGATGCCCTGCTTGTCCGTATCGTCCAAGCGCTTCTCGCCGTGGCCTTCTATGCAATAGATTACCTTGGAGCGTGATTGCCCCAGTTTGATCAGGGCCGTGCTCAGCTGCTGCTCATCGATGCCGTCGACATACTCGCGCTTTTCTCCGCTGGTGAGCACGGCTTGGCCGTAACGGTCCACACCATAGGCCTTGGCTTGACTGGGATGGGTATCCGGATCGATAATGGCATACGTGATACGCGTGCTTTTCAAGGCATAGAGCTGCAGCAGGTCTTTGGCGCGCTGGGCGCCGTCGCTGCCGGCCTTGTCGAACACCTTGATGTCCACCGGGGTTTTGAGGTCGATCAGGATATTGAGCGTTTTCTGATCCAGGCGGTTATGGGTATCCTGGGAGAGATCCCAGCTCAAAGGGTGGTGCATGACGATCAGATAGAGCACGACCAGAATGGCGCCGAAGACCAGGGTGGAAACAAAGGCGTACGAACCGTACCGGAATGATCCCGCCATCCTTAACCCCTCCAACGCCTTGATTCAAGCACCCGCAGGGTCAATAGGAGAAAGAACAGTGAGAAGAAGAGGTAATACGCCGCATCTTTCAGCACGAGCATGCCTTTCAGGAAGGAAGTTAGATGAGAGAGCAGCGCCAGCTCGGATGCGATCTTGGAAGAGGCGCCCGAGGCCAGGTACTCGGCCAACCCGCCCATGATCCAGAAAATCAGGATCAGGCCGAAGCTGGTGACCGCGGCGATGATCTGGTTTCTGGTCAGGCTCGAGGCGAAGAGACCTAAGGCCAGGAAGGATCCGGTTAGCAGGATCAATCCCAGATAGGAGCTAAGGACCACCCCCCAGTCGACCGGGCTTAAGAAAGCCAGAATACCCATATAGACCCCGGAGAAGGCGATCAGGATCACCAGCACGGTCAGACCGGCCAGATATTTGGCGGCCACGAGCGCGGTATCGGTCAGGGGATAGGTAAAGAGCAGCTCGATGGTCCCTTGGGCCTTCTCCTCGGCCAGGAGACGCATGGAAAAGAGCGGGACCAGAAACAGGATCAGGATGCTTAGGCCGTCGAACACGGGCTGGATGACGACCTCAGTCAAGCCCACGGGCGTGTTTACTTGGTATTGGGCGATTTGAGCGGCGAACATGCTCTCCCTGAGCATGGCGTTGGAGAAGAAAATCCCGGCGATGATCAGGAAGATGCCGGCCACGGCATAGAAGATAGGGGCCGTAAAATAGAGCCTCAGCTCTTTGAGGTAGAGGCTACGCACTCGCCGCCTCCTCGGTGATGAGCCGCATGAAGATCTCCTCCAGGCTTAAATCACGGCGCGTGATCTCATAGAGGTCTATGTCGGCCGCCACGAGCTGCCTTACGATTGCGGGCCGCAGGTCTAAATCGCGGCCGGCATCGATTATCAGCGATCCGTCCTCGGCCTGGGAAACGTTGATGACGCCGGGAATGGCGCCGATGATGCGGACGGCCTCGGCCACGTTGCGCCCTACCCTGACCATGATGCTGGTGTGATCGCGCAATCCGTTCGTTAAGTTCTCGGGACGGTCAATGGCCACAATGGCGCCTTTATTGATGATGGCCACGCGGTCGCACAGTTGACTGACCTCAGGCAGGATATGTGACGACAGGACGATCGTGCGCTCTTTGGCCACGTCCTTGATCAGGTGGCGGATCTCATAGATTTGCTTGGGGTCGAGCCCGATGGTGGGCTCGTCCAAGACCAGCACGGGCGGGTCGTTGATCAGGGCCTGAGCCAGGCCCACGCGTTGACGGAAACCCTTGGAGAGACGACCGATCAAGCGGTGGCCTACCTCCACTAGTCCGCATGATTGCATGACTTCCGTTACCTGCTTTTTCCTCCGGCCGGACTTCACGCCCTTGGCGCCGGCGGCGAAAGCGAGGAACGTATCCACCTTCAGATCGTTGTAGAGGGGATTGTTCTCGGGCAGGTAGCCGATGCAGCGCCGGGCCTTCAGGGCATCCTTCACCGTATCGAAGCCCATCACGCTCACGCGCCCGCTGGTGGGAGGCATGAAGGCGGTGATGATCTTCATGGTCGTGGTCTTGCCGGCGCCGTTGGGGCCCAAAAATCCCAGCACCTCGCCCTGACGCACCTCGAAGGACAGGTCCCTGATCGCGCTGCGGGGGCCGTAATCTTTGCACAGGCCCTCAATGGTAATCATGCCCCTCCTCCCTTAGTCACCGGCATTATGCATGGCCTTCCCAACCATACAATAGACAAAAAGTCAATCCTGCGCTACACTTATGGGCGTTTCTTGCCGATAGGGTTTGCATGTTTTGAGGGAGGAGCGCATGTACGATGCCATCGTCATCGGAGCTGGTTACGCCGGCATGAGCGTAGCAGCCCTTCTCGCCAACCGCGGCCGCAAGGTTCTGGTGGTTGAAAAACTGGCCCTCATCGGTGGCCGGGCATATTCCTATTCCGATGATGAAGGCTATACCTGGGAGTACGGCGCCCATTCCCATCGCCTGGCGGAGCTGGGGCTGGCCAATCAGGTCTTCAAGGCCCTGAATGATCCGATCGAGTTTCTGCCGCAGGCCGGCGGGGCCAAACTGATCTTCAAGGACCGTCTGTGGGACCGACCTGAAGGACCGCTCGGATTTCTCTCGACCCCCATGCTCTCGCTGCCGGCCCGCGTGGTGCTGATGCGTTTGCTGCTCAAGATCAAACAGGCCGAGACGCATGCGTGGTATGACCGGACCCTGCTGGAGTTCTATCATGCCTGCTCTCACAACCGCGAGGTGGAAAGGTTTCTGTCCCTTTTCGGAATGACCGTCATGTGTCCGGACCCGGCCAAGGCCAGCGCCGGCGAGGTGATTGACTTCCTCCAGCGGGTGCTTGCCACGGGTATCGGGGCCGGTGAGCCGGCCGGAGGCTCCAAACAGATTTTCAGCAAGCTTCAGCGGCATATTTCGGATCAGGATGCCATACATCTCCAGGAGAAGATAACGGAGATTTGTGTCAAGGATGGCACGGTGACCGGAGTCATCACGGACAAGGCCGAGTACCAGGCCCGGCACGTCATCTATACCGGCCGGCTGCCTCTCTTGTTCGGTCTCATCGACCGCGGCCTGTTTGCGCCCGAGTTCGTCAGCTATGCCGAGAAAATAGAGAACTCCTCCGGACTCACGATCGATTTCATCCTGAAGCAATCCGAGCCTGCCATGACCGGCGGCATCTTGGGGGTCGATATCCCCATCTGGGCGCGTTTCCAGTCCAACACCGATCCCAGTTTCACGCCCAAAGGGCGCTTCCTTTCAACCTGGGGCATCCTCCTGCCGTGGGGCTTCGACGGCGATCCGACCGTGGCCAAGAGCGCCGAGAACCGGCTGAAGAACACCATCGCCAAGATATTCCCCAACTTTCTACGCCACGTGGTCATGGAACGCGTCACGGTCGTGCCGGTCTTGAATGGTACGGTCCTCAAACCCTCTCAATCCAAGCCGCATCGTCCCCGCGTGGTGTGCGAGACCATCAAGGGTCTGTATTTCGCGGGCGACACCGTCCGGGGCGACGGGTGCTCGGGCGACATCAGCTTTTCTTCCGCCTTGAAGGTCGCGGAAATCATCAGCGCCGAGGACCAGGCCGGATTGAAAGGCTAGAAAGAGCCTCAGAATCCCAGGGCCGGCGAAGGCCGGCTGGAGGCTTCGCTGCGTAGGAGGTGGCAACCGATCGACTGCGGATTGCGCGAGGCCGCCTCGGCCACCAGGATGGCCGACTGGGTCATGTGAAACAGGCTGATGATGTCCTTGGATACCGGCGTTTCCTTGTAGAATTCCTCGATCCTGAGATACATGTGCCTGAGGTCGCCGATGGCGCGTTTGAGACGCGGCATGGTGCGCACGATGCCGACATAGTTCCACATGGTGCTCTTGATGGACATCCAGTCCTGGGCGATCAACGCGGGGTCCTCGTTCTCCACGTTACCGGTGGGGATCCAGTCGCGCACGGCTAAGAGCTTGCGCGCCTCGACCGTCTCGCCGCCGTTGATGCGCCGGACGATATCCTTGGCCGCATGGTATCCCCACACCAGCCCCTCTAAGAGCGAAGTCGATGCCAGGCGGTTGGCGCCGTGCAGGCCCGTGCAGGAAACCTCGCCCACGGCATAGAGGCCCTTGACCGTGGTGCGGCCGCACGTGTCGACCTGTACGCCGCCGCAGAAATAGTGGGCGGCAGGCACCACCGGCACCGGCTCGCGGGTGATGTCGATCCCGGCTTCCTTGCAGGTGGCGTAGATGCTCGGGAAACGCTGGGCGATGTCTTCCTTGAAGAAACCCGCGACATCCAGAAGCACATGATCCTCCTGGTTGCGGATCATTTCTTCCCAGATTGCCACCGTTACCTCGTCGCGGGGCGCCAGGTCCTTGAACTCGGGGTTGTAACGCTCCATGAAATACTCGCCGCTCAAGTTCTTCAGCCTGGCCCCCTCCCCGCGCACGGCCTCGGAGATGAGGAACCTACGAGCGCCGGGGATATAGAGGGTCGTGGGGTGAAACTGCATGAACTCCATGTTCATGACCCTGGCGCCGGACCGCAAGGCCATGACGATGCCGTCCCCGACCGTACCCTTCTCGTTGGTCGAATGCAGGTAGATGTCGCCCAAGCCCCCGGTGGCCAGGACCGTGTACTGGGCCAGAATGACCTCAACCTCCTTGGTGAGGTTGCGGAAGCAGTATACCCCCAGGCAGCGGTCCCTGAGCACGTATTGGGCCTGAATATCCGAGGAATGGTGCTGGAGCGTTATCAGGTCGATGGCCGCGGCGTCGGTGATCAGCTCCAGGTTGGGATATGCTTTCAGCTTTTCGATCAGGGCCGTCTCGATTTCATGCCCGGTATGATCCTCCGAGTAGAGGATACGCTTGACGGAATGCGCGGCTTCGCGGGTCAGGTCGTACATCTCGTCCTGGGCCGTGGTCAGGTGGGTGAAGTTGACATGCAACCCCTTGATCAGGACCTCGTCCACGATTTCGGGTCCGTTGCGCGCCAGAAAGTCCACGGCTTCGCTGGAATTGATGCCACGGCCGGCGCGCAGGATGTCTTCCTTGAGCAGCTCGACCGAGTCCTCCTTGCCCTTGAAGACAATACCGCCCTGGGCGCGATTGGTGTTGGTGAGTATAGGATCACGCCGTTTGGTCAGGAGGGTTACCTTGAGGCCGGATTGGGCGGCGATCAGCGCGCAGGTGGCGCCGGCGATGCCGGTTCCGATGATCAGACATTCGGTTTCTTTGCGTCCCATGGCTACACCTTCAGCATGCGGTCCAGGGCCAGGCGGGCATCCGCGATGATGTCTTGAGGCACCCTGACGCGGTAGGCCTCCGTGAGCTCCATCAGGCAGCGGGCAAGCTTTTCAGGCGTTATCTTGGCCATGTCCGCGCAGGCGGATTCAACGAGCGGCACGATACTGACGATGGCATGGTAGCTCTCGCTCAAGCGTTTCACCATATTGATCTCGGTGCCGATGGCCACCTTGGTGCCCAGCGGCTGGGACTTGACGTATTCGACGATCTGGGCCGTGGAGCCGAAAGCATCGCTGGCCTTGACCGTTTCCGGATCGGCCTCGGGATGGATGATCACTTTCACGTTCTCATGCTTGGAGCGAACTTCCTGTACATCCTTGACGGTCATGATCGGGGCGTGCACCGGGCACCAGCCGTGCCACAGGATGATGCGGGCGTTTTCGAGCGCCTTGAATTGCGGCGGATTGAGCGGGTCCCAGATGGCCATCTCCTGCTCCGGCATGTCCATGGTGCGCCCCGTATTGCGGCCCAGATTCTGATCCGGCAGGAAAAACACCCGCTCGCCCTGCGTAAAGGCCCATTTCAGAATTTTGAGGGCATTGCCCGAGGTGCAGACCGCGCCGCCGTTTCTGCCGCAGAAGGCCTTGATCTCGGCGCTGGAGTTGACATAGGTGATGGGAATGACCCGTCCCAGATCCTTGATGACCTCCCAGGCCTTTAAGACATCATCGATGCCGGCCGTGTCGGCCAAGGGACAGCCGGCCAGCTTGTCAGGGATATAGACATGCTTGTCGGGAGCCAGGATCACCGCGGTCTGGGCCATGAACAAGACCCCGCAGAAGACGATGATCTGCGCTTCTTTAACCTCTGAGACCTTGCGCGCCAATTCCAGCGAGTCGCCGATGAAATCGGCATAGCGGATGACCTCGTCGGCCTGATAATGGTGTCCCAGGATGATCAGCCGCTTTCCCAGGGCGCGTTTGCGATCGAGGATGATCTTGTCCGGACTATCTTTTGCCATGCTTCACCTCGATGTTCATGGAGATATCCAAGGCGCGCACCGAATGCGTGATGTCGCCCACGGATATGAATTTGACTCCGGTTTCAGCCACGGCCCTGATGTTGTCCAGGGTTATCCCGCCCGAGGCCTCCAGATCGACCTCGGCGGCCGCAAGGTCCACCGCGGAGCGCATATCCTCCAGCGTGAAATTGTCGAGCATGATGCGTTCGACATTCAGAGGCAGGGCCTCGGACACATCGTCCAGGGTGCGGGCCTCGACCTCGATGGCCAGCTTCGGCCTTTTGGCGCGCACGCGCCTGACCGCCTCGGTGATCGAGCCCACCCGGTCAATATGGTTGTCCTTGATCAGGATCATGTCATCCAGGCCCAGGCGGTGATTGATCCCGCCCCCCATGCGCACGGCGTATTTATCCAGCACCCGATGTCCGGGGGCGGTCTTGCGGGTGTCCAGAAGCTTGGCTTTTGTGCCGGCGATGGCATGCACATAGGCGGCCGTAGACGTGGCTATGCCCGACAGGCGCTGCAGGAAGTTGAGCGCCACGCGTTCGCCTTTCAAAATGGCCTTGGCTTTGCCTCGCACCGTGGCGATCACGTCCCCGGCCTTGACCGGCATGCCGTCCACCAGGCCGGCTTTGAAGGCCACGCCTTCATCGAGCATCCGGAAAACGCGCTCGGCCACGGAAAGTCCGGCGATCACCCCGGCCGATTTGGCCCGCATGACACCCTGGAGCGTATCGCGATTATCGAAGAGCGCATTGGAGGTCGCGTCTTCCCCGTCTTCTTCCAGGGCCAGTTTAATAATCTTATCAATCAGATCGTCGGTACGCATAGATAAATTCACCTTTTATCACATCAAGCATGGCATTTGCCATATCAACTTCCTTGGCGGAGCGAAAAAGCGAGGCCAGGGAAAGGAATATGGGGTCCCAGGGTGAGACTGAAGCGCCCAAGGCGGCATAGTCGATATGGTCGATATCGTATTCCTCGCCCACGAAGTAGTACTTGCCGAAACGCGGCCGGGTGGCGTCACGGAACGGCCAGGTATTTTTAAGCTCAAAATAGCGCAGCAGACAGGCGCGCGCTTCGGCATTGCCTCTCACGCGCTCAGCCAGCACCTCCTCGCCCATTTCATCCTGCACGCGCCGGAAGAAGGCCTTGACGTAATCGATGTCCGTGATCACGGCGCCGTACAGATACCAGTCACCGATCGTGTCGATCACGATGACGGCCTCGTTCAGGGTGAGCTTCTCATAGCTGGGGCAGAAATGACCTTCGCAGATGTCGCGGCCGTAGAAGCTCACCACCCGCAAGTCCTGACCCTGATTCTGCAACGGGTGCAGCATGCAGCCCACCTTGGTGGCCTCGGCATTCAAATAGCCGACGAACTCGCAGGTATAGATGGTATGGTAGATGCGCTTGCCGTCCTCGCGCCGACGCACGGCTTCGCGGTAGGCGTCCAGGGTAAGCTGCCCTTCCCTGACCTTGGCGAACAGCCGCGTGCGGTAGGCGAAACGTTCGGCCAGGGCTTCGCGTCGGTTTTCCGCATAATTGTAGATCCCACAGCAGGCGGCGCAGGACTTGCCGCCATCGGGCTGGCAGAGATGCAGGGCACGCATGGGCTCAGAGCCCTTTTCAGCGGTTGGCGATGATGACATTCGTGCCGTCCACGCCGATGATGTAGTTGGTGTCTTCGCAGACGATCATGTATTGCATGGGGCATTCCTCCGATTCGGTGAAGGCCCCCTGTTCGATGAGCTCGTCCAGGATAAAGTGCAGGGCCGTAAAGGTGATGTCGTCTTCGATGATGATCTGGTAGGCGTTGCCTCGATGCAGAAACGGTATCTTCTCCAGCATGGCCCTCACATACCATATTCTCAGTCCCGGTCAAGGACGGAAACCTGCCGCCGTAATCCACCACGGCCGGTCATTGAATATGTTCTCCGAAACGGCTATAACAAGGACATGGAAATACCTTTGCAGCGAGAGGAGATCAGGGCCATGACCAAGGAGCTTAACCTTACGGTCATCCACGCCTTAAGCCGCGATGAAAACGCGCTGAGCTATAACGACCCCGCCTACCCGCGCATCATCTATGAGAAAGGACGCCTGGACCCCGAGGCCTTCAAGCGGCACGGCGTATCCGCCGGGGCCGCCTTTTACCTCTGCGGCCCGCCGTCCGTGATGGAATCCGCCCTGGCCGACCTTCAGCAATTGGGCATCCCCCCTGAAACGGTCGAGCGCGAAAAGTTCAGCGGGGATAAAAATAAGGCTGCCCGCCGGGTGGGCGGGATGCAGGCAATCAGGACGACAAGGGGCTAAACATGCACCTGGCCTTGTTCGATTTCGACGGCACCATATCGACCAAAGACAGCACCTGGGACTTTATCACCCGCGCCTGCGGCAAACCTCGCGCTCTGTATGGCTTCATACGGCTGAGCCCTGTTTTCTTAGCCTATCAACTCAAGCGCATCTCCCATCATGAGGCCAAGCAGGCTATCATCCGGGACTACTTCGGGGATTGGGATAAGGGCGCATTCGTAAAAGCGGCACAACGCTATGCCCGCTGCATCGTGCCCACGATCATCCGGGGCGATGCACTGAAGAGAATCCATTGGCATCTTCACAGGGGCCATACCGTGGCCGTGGTCACGGGCTCGCTCGATGTCCTGCTGTCGGACTGGTGCGATAGTATGGGCCTCGATCTCATCGCCACCGGGATAGACCTGGACAGTGCATGCATCGGCCTGTCCACGCGCAACTGCTTTAAGGAGGAAAAGGCCAGGCGCATCACGGAGAAATATACCCTGGAGGGCTTTGAATCCATCTCGGCCTACGGGGACAGCAAAGGCGACCGCGAGATGCTGGCCTTGGCTGACAGGCAGTACTATAAGCGCTTTGACTGATCCTCAACCCGCGCGTGATCCTTTGCTATGCGCATGATCGTATGCCCGAAGACCTATTGCAGATACATCCATCTCATTCCATCCTTGAGACCAAGACGTAAACGGCATATAATTACGTTCGTTATCCGATCATGAGGAGGTATGAGCATGGCGATAGAGAAGAAGTTGATCGGTAAGGTCTCGCACTATTTCGGCAAGATTAGTGTGGCGGGTATTCAGCTGAGCGAACCCTTGAAGGTCGGTGATACAATATCCATCGAAGGCGCCACGACAAAGTTCGAAGAGATCATCGACTCCATGCAGATCGACAATGCGAAAGTCACGCAAGCCAAGGCCGGTGATAACATCGGCATAAAGGTGAAAGAAAAAACACGCGTGGGTGACGACGTTTTCCTTGTCATGGAATAGATATCATCTGGTTTTGATCATCCAAGAGCATTGGGATGGTTGCTCTATATCCCAACCGCAAGACAGGGTAAAAACCGGCGCGAATAATAAGGGCCGCGCGGGCATTGATTGAGGGTGGAAATTTAGTGCGGAAGATCAATTCTGTTCTGTTTTTTTGCGGGTAATGAGCCGCCAGCTGATGTTGATGATAAGGAGCAGCAATGCCACAGGAATAAGGATTGTCTTGATTTTGTGAGCAAATCCAGTGGCATCGATGAAATTCGATCCCAGCCAGCTTCCAATGAAAACCCAAAGTGAGACTTCGATCAATGCCGCCATGATTTCAAAGGCGAGGAACACCTGGGGCTTTATCCCGAGCCCTCCGCAAGTCGTGAATATAACGACACGCAAACCGGGAAGAAACCGCGCGATGAAACAAACAATGGGCCCATCGTTGTGAACACATGATTCAGCCCATTTGACGCGAGACTCGGTCAACACACCGCGCAGGACCGGCAAACACGAAACCCGCGGTCCGAGGCGTCGTCCGAGGAAGAACGCGGTGGAATCGCTCGCGAGAATCCCACACAAGCCGCCCATGATGCCGATGAACAGGGGGAGTTGTCTGGTCGATGCCAGAACCCCCACCGAAAGCAGGGTGATCTCTTCCGGAACCGGGAAACCCAGACCGCATGCCAGGAATATCCCTATGAGGGTCGTGAAATGTGAAACGGCAGGCGAGAAAGCAACCACGGCTTAGGGTCTTTCCTTGCGAGTTATAACAGGCGAAACCGTTTTTTTTCGGCGGCGATTTTTCGAACGCGGCCCGGAATGGTTGGCGCCGCCCGCAGAGATTTCTCTTGCCGTCGTTTTCGATTTCATCGTTGTCAGAATTTGCTGGGCGATATCAAAACCGCTTTTAAAGCGTTCCTGCAGATTATCGGATACCATTCTGACCTCGCTCGCCAATGCATGTTGTTTTTGGTCCGCGTCCGAGAATCCCGACTCAATGACTTTTCGAAATTCGGATAACTTTTCGATAAAGGCGGGCAAGCGATCCACCTCGCCTTTTGAGAGATTTAATGAAGCGTATTCATCCATAAGACTGCCGAACGCCTCTTGCAGGGTTTGTATGTTCGGGTCGCTGAGAAAAACCTGGGCATGTTCGGTTGATATCCTAGCCACTTCATAGCACCGCTCAATCAGATAATGAAACTCCCGCATGATGTGTTGCTCCGCTCTTTGCCTGTAGAGATCAACGCGCAGGATTTTCTGTTCGGCGATCAGTTGCCGTGCTTCTTCAATAAGGATTTGCTCCATGCTCTTGGCGTGAATGCGTGAACGGTCGAGATCGTTAAGCTCTGAGGTTGCTATGCGCGCGCTGAGATTTTCGTAATAGATGCGCTCATCGCCGATGTATCCGGACAATTGTCTTGAGATATTTTTCTCGATCTTGTCCGGCTTTGCGCCGGTGATGACTCGTGCCAAGGATCGAACCGGTTGTCCCAGGGAAAGTGGAAAACGCGAGAAGCGGTAAGAAGCCTGAGAGCCCGGAAGCCGTCTATAGGCCGTCAGTTCGGTTTGATAACCGGCGTCGCTAGAAAAGGCCGCATAGAGCGTTTCAAAGACATCCAACGGCATGGTGAAGATAAAGCTCGGACCCTTCATTTTTTCAATATCATAACCGCCGGCCCGGAGGATGCGCGCAACGAAATCGGCGCAATTAGCCCCATATTTATCCCACTTGCATGCGCCTGTTCGGAATTCTTCTTCAATTCTGGCCGCCTCGGCATGCATGTGTTTCAGCGATGAGGAGTTAAGACCTTTGATCCTTAACCCAAGCGTATCGCGTCCATACGCCATTCCGTAGGTGCTGGTATGGACCTGATTCTCGGATGGAGGCATGACTCCAAACAGATACTGAGCCAAGCTCATATGTTGCAGCAAAAGTCCATCATTGGCCGGATCACAGACATGGTTGGCGCTGTAAACCGTGTCACCCACTCGGATTGCGATGTGGCCGAATGGGTTTTCCATGACAATGCGCTCGTCCTTCTGAGAGGATGAATAGGAAAGCAGTATCTCAATATCGGCAGGGGCGTCGGCTTCAAGCTGTTCTATGGCGTCATGCACATTGCTCGCAGCTATGCCGTTTTCCAGTCCGAAGTCCGGTTCGGCGCACCGTGCCTTGATCCCTGGATCAAGCAGAAAACGGGCGATTTTACCGATGTCCAGGTTGGCGCGAAACCCTTTTTGAGCCTCCAGCATTAAGGCCTGTTTTTCAGGATCAGAGAGGATCGAAAGCACCTGAGCCCCCAATTGCCTGATGTCCGTATTGAATTCCGCCATTCCAAGCTTCGAAAAGAATTCGGCGTTTTCTTTTTCATGGCCGCTGATCACATTGAGCAGAATGGTCGGCTTGCCCAGTGTGAATGCCTCAGCCGGTGAGAGGCCGCCCGCCTTGGTGATAAACACATCAGAGGCATGAATAAAGGCGACCAAGTCTGCCTGAGGAATAAACCCGAGAATCTTCAGCTTCACATGCCTGGGAAGCGTAGGCAGAATTTTATGCAAGGCCTGTTGTTGGTTCTCATTACGACCGCACACGGCTATGATCTGGAGAGGTTCCTTTATCGCTTCGGCAACGCTCATGACCGCTGAAGGAAAGTTTCCGGCGCCTTCCTTGCCGCTCGCGATGGTGATCGTCTTTACGTCGGTGTCAAAGCCGATTTGTTCCAGGCATTTCTTGGAAGCCTTCGATTCGCTGGCAGGAATATTTACCGGCATCCCCGAGGTTTCTATCAAATCCGGGGAAACCCCTGCCGCCACCCAACGGCCAACAAGCTCGGGATGCGCCAAAAAGGTTCGATCAATGCGCATGGAAATCCTTGGGAAATAGCCTTCGAAATAGTCGGTATGCAGCCAGCCGATCTTGATGCCCGGAATGAGCGCCTTCTCCCTGAGATTTCCCAGCACCTGAGCCGACCCGTAGTGGGTGGCCATAACCGCGTCAGGGTTCTCGGCCTTGAGGTATTCGAGCACCCTTAATTCCGGATAATCGCTCGGCAACCACGTCAATGAAGAGGCAATGTTACCCTGTTCCTGGAGGGAGCGAAACATGGCATCGAATAGGTGCGGCAAGTTTTTTACCACAAACCAGTAGATCTTTTCGTCAAGCATGCGATTCACGGGGTCCATGAAATCGCGAATATCCTTCGATAATACCGTTGCCTCAGGGTTCTGCCTGACGATCGCCTGCTCGATGGCCCGAGCCGCACTTATATGACCTTGGCCGATGGAAGAATAAAAAAGGATTATTTTCATCTTTGCCCCCTGATGATATCCTTTTTCACGGGAGAGGGCCATATCGGTTTGGTGCGATTATCATCTGATGCAATGTTCTCATACCCGATATATCCTTGTCAGGCACATCCGCCGGACGGTTTTTTTAAGTCTTTTATAAAATCGGCAGTTCAGAACAACGCTTGAGAACCTATGGCAGATGTCATACGTGAATTAGGGCAACGCGCCGTTCATTCCCGCTTTATCCCCATTCCTAAAACAAGATGCGGCCGAGAACGGGCCGCATCTTGTACTCCCAAGACCATACCGTGATTATTCGGCGTTCACCAGCAGGGTAACCGGTGTTTCCGAGACCAGGCCTTGCGTGGTGGTGGCCCTGGCCTTGATTACATAACTGCCGGGCTCCTTGGGCATGAACGTAAAGTACCAGTACACCCATTGGTCGGAGTTGGCTCCCGGCGTTGCATATTTTGTCCAGGTTTTTCCGCGGTCCATGGAAAACTCGATGTTCGCGATGGTCTGGTCGTACGCATCCGCATAGCCTTCAAACGTGAACGGTTCCTTGGCCTTGATGATCTGACCATCCTTGGTGTAGAAGACGGCGATATTGGGTTTGTTGTAGAACCCTGCCTTCTCCTTCCCCCATCCCTTGTAGATGTACATGTCCTTGACCGGTTCCTTCGAGACGCGGATCTCGGAAAGCTGCTTGGTATTGGTCGGCGCGCCCATGCCCCCCACAAACATCTTGAGAGGATAGCCATCGACCGTCTTGAGCGGCTCATCGTTCACCTCGTAAACCAGATAGGCCTTGTGATTCTTCAGATGCTCGAATGTGGTCGGGAAGGTGTACCCATCACTGCTGGTCGGGAAAATGGCCGTGGCGCCGGGTTTGACGCCCCCAGCCTTTTTCAGGACATAGGCCAGCGGTATGCCTTTGATCCGCACATTTTCAATCAAGGCCGCGGTGGGGGGGTCAATGGTGCAGTGCATCTTCATCACCGCGGTTTCCGACGGCGCTTCCTTGATCAGATCGGTCAGTTTCATCTTGAACGGCTTGTTCACCTCGCCGGTGATCGCGATGGTCCAGTCCTCGAACACCTTGCGGGGCTGCTCCAGGCCGCTCAAGAACGAGGCATAGCGCATATAGTCATTGGCCTCTATCAGCCAGTTGAGCGAGAACAGGTCTTCCGTCCCGGTCAGTTTGTCCTGGGTGAACTTGAACGTGCCCTTGACATGGGGAACGTCCGTGATACCCCGGTAGATGTCATATTTAACCTGATCCCAGAGGTGAAACTTGCCGTCGTTTTCAGAAAAATCATGGCAGGAGATGCAATCGTTTTTCGGGTGCATGGAATGGATCATTCTTCCGAACCCGTAGTATTCCGTGACGTAACCGGGAGAGTACTCATGGCATCCCATGCAGTGCGTGACGGTCATATCGATGCCGTACATCTTTCCCAAATCGAGATGCACATACGGCATGTCGCGCAACAGTTGGCCGAGATCGACGTGGCAGGACCGGCATCCCCGCTTGTCCCCCTTCAGGAAGTACACGTTATACGCGATCGGATCCTTAGGCGTGCGTTGGATTTTGGTTCCATTCGCCAGCGTTATTACCTGGGGGGCGTTTTCCTTAACCATCTGTTCCTGCTTCGCGAACCTCTTCTGGGCCACGGAGTAGCCGGGATACGGCTCTTTTCCCGATGCATCCTTACTTCCGCTATCCATTTGGGGCGTTGTCGTGGTACCTTCCTGAGAGCTTTGCGCGAAGGCGTAAACGGCCAACACTAGGGTGAGACAAACGATGAACGCTACGATAAGATTTATTTTCTTCATCGATTTTCCTCCTATGCGCTTGTCATCAAATGAATAAATCAGGGGGCTTCACAGGGTTCTCTTGTCCGGTGACGGCATCCGGAATTCCTTATGAGGTATCAAACATGCAAGGTAACCTCCTGGGAACGGAAGTCTGTTCGAAGAGGTGCTATCGTTTAATTAATAATGATTAATGCTTGCAGGGCAATATCCTGTGACCTCAAAAATGATTGGATCTCTATCAAATAAAAGATGACCCGCCTTGCATATGGCCAGGTTTATCCGGGAAGAACGATGGTCGCTCCTCCTAATGATCCCGGCTTTATGCACGCGTTCCATGACGGTGGGATTCTGTTCTGCAATTGGAAGCGATAGTACTTGCGCAAGCGCCCACGGCAGGTCTCGGACTGCGAACGTGATATGGAGTCCTCAAGCTTCATTACGCCTTCAAACCATCTCTTGCCCGGATTGTTCCAGCTTGATCGAACCGAACTGGATCGAGACGACACGATCGGCATCGAAGGGCGGCGCATACAACGCCAGGCAGTCGCGCTCTTGATCGACGGCTTCGATGATGCCGAGCACGAGCACGAATCCATCACTACTGCACAGGGCCACGAGGAGATTGCGGCAGTGCCCCGTTGTCAGCTCTACCGGCACCTTACCGTGCCGTCCGCGACCTTCGATGGAAAGATCCTGCGTGTGTGCGGTCTGGAAATACCGCCGGAAGCGTTCCCTACGGTAGGCCTGGCGCTGGTTCGGCGTGCGTGGCGCTACCGCCTTGGATGCCATGAGGCGAAGGATATGTGTTGCCTCCATGAAGCTGGCCAGCAGACCCTCGAGCTCCAGCCCGCGCTGGAGGGCGATGATATGCGTGGGCCGCACCAGATCGAGCACCCCAAACTGGAATTCGGCGGCCAGGGCGCCGGATACAAGGCCGGAAGAGTCCAGTACGACCTTACGTGCGCCCGCGGCAAGTGCCAAGTCCGTGAGCCGCTTGATTCCGCTTACGGTCTGGAGCAGATGTCCCCGGGGTGAAGTCGCGCCTACGAAACGCAGACGCATGCTCCCATCCGGAAGCAGCGCCCCGACCGTGGCGGGCGGTCCGATCACGGACTGGCCGGGGTCGCAGTCAATCAAGGCGGCGGGCGCCAGTGCCGCCAGACGTCCTTTCAGGAATCCGCACAGTGTGGTCTTGCCGGTATCGAGCCCACCGACGACATAGACGATGTCAGCGTGTCCCGGATCGCTCACTTCCCCGAGCACTTTCTCCCATGCCGGCTCGACATGTACCATGCCGTTCTTTTCGGCCACAGGCCGGGTTCAGCATGAGATCTCCCTAGACAATAAACCGGGTCGAGATAACATCAAGGACAGGCGTGGGGTCGTGCCATGGGCAATGCAGGATCAGAAAGACATCGGCACGGTTGTCAAGGCGGCGCCTGATAATCAGGAGATCAATTCCCGCTATCTTGGAATAACCGGCGATAAATTACTCTAAGTTTCTGTACGCTTACTCCCGCTGAATCTATTCGTCCCCGTGGTTTGACACAAAGGTATCAACATCATCTTGCCGGGCGCCATAATAGAAATCGGGGTTATATCTTTTCACTACGTATTCGACATCACGTCCGTCCGACTCCCATGCTTCATGTAGCTCTTTTGCAAGCAGCTCGGCATCGTTTTTTGTACTTCTGACCACCACGCCCCATGAAGTAATAACGCGGTCTCCCACATCGCCTTCATCGCCATAACCATAATAGGACTCGATCGGCGTCCCATCTCTAATAGCAGTGTGCGCCTCTTCACCGGCGGTAATAACCCATATTCCGGTCTTTTCCACAGGAACCACCTTTCCGTCCGCGCTGGGATGTTACATCGTACGACCTCGTACATCGATGCTCAGAGCGTAGTCTCCATCCAGATACACTGTTTACCTCGGACTGTAACCCCAATAATGATTTTCATCGATATTGACCTTCTACCACGACTCGATAGCATGCACCCCCTCGTGATACCCTAAAAAACCTATACTCGCTTGAGGCTGCTTCTGGTATGGCGCTCCTCAGGGGGGTGCATTGCTTCCAATCCGTGATGGACAAACCTGCAAGAGCATGTATAACGCATAGAGGAGAACATTATGGCCATCAGTATTATCCCAAAGGATAAGTATTTCTATGATCTGCTCAACAAACAGGCACAGTTTGCTATCGCCGCGGCCGTTCTGTTCGCGGAGCAGACATCGCAGGGCGATTTCGGACCCGAGTCCGTCAAGATGATGCGGGACATCGAGCACCAGGCGGACGAGATCGCCCACGAGATCATGAACCGCGTGAACAAGACCTTCATAACACCCTTCGACCGTGAGGATATTCATTCCCTCACGTGCGCCACCGATGATGTCATCGACTTAATCTACACCATCAGCAACCGTATGAAGGTGTATAAGATCACCCGTGTTGATTCCAACCTCGTGGAATTTGCATCCACCATAGAGAAATCGGTTAGGGCACTGGCCCTGGCCGTACAATGCCTGATGGATACCAGGAAACGCCAGGAAGTCTTGGACGCCTGTATCGAGGTGCACCGACTCGAGAACGTGGGTGATGCCATGCGGGATGCAATTATTGGCAAGCTCTTCGAGAGCCCAACGGATATCATCCAACTCATAAAATGGAAGGAGATCTACGAGTTCAGTGAGAATGTGCTCGATCTCTGCGAGGATGCGGCGCACATCGTGGTGACTATCATAGTAAAAGTGAGTTGAGCAGCGACGGAACGGAAAACTTAGGTAATGATCTTAGCCTGATGTCACCATATTCTTCATGAAAAATGTCTTGCCTGTGTGGTAGATAAGTCACTACTGTCAAAAATAATCTGATAAGCTGATTTAGGACAAGTAAGCGCCTTGGTATAGATCTTACAAAAGAGAAATTTGTTGTCCAGGTTGTCAGGTATGAGAGCCCAGGGCGCGAAACGCCTCTTCAGGTCCGTATGAAGATGAAGAAAGGCCGTCGGCACCCAGACCTATCCAGGCCAGGAGCGGAATGAGACTCAATTTATGGAAGAGCGACGGCTCATTCAAATCTCGCGGAGCCCCGATCAGCTTCCTTTTCAGACGCACCCGTAGAGGAAGATCGTTCTGCGCTTGGGATGGCATGGGGATTGACCTACGCAAGTCATTTTGATGCACGGGCATTGAATTTCAGGTTGGTTGCATGGATGGAGCGGGATTCGGTTCATCCGTGTTTGGCCCGATCATGCCTGCTCCCTTTTTCCATCGGCCCTATCCGCCAGCGGAAGCGTAAACATGAAGGTGCTGCCCTTGCCCACGGTGCTCTCCACCTTGACGGTCCCGCCATGCGCTTGAACGATATCCTTGACAATGGCCAGGCCCAGCCCCGTACCGGACTGATTTTCCTGGCCGGGTACGCGGAAGAAGCGGTCGAACACGTAGGGCAGATAATCGGCGGGTATGCCCCGGCCGCTATCGGCTATGATGAACCAGACATGGTCTAGGAGGGTCTCGGCGAAGATGCTGATCTCGCCGCCCGCGGGGGTATATTTGAGCGCGTTGGACAGGAGATTGGCGAAGACCTGGCCGATCTGCACCGTATCGGCCGTGACATCGGGCAGATCGCCGGGAAGCTGGATCTGTAATCGGACGCCCTTTTCCTTAGCCGCGCCGCGGAACACATCGACGGCGTCATGCACCATTTGGCGCGCGGAGACCCGGCGGAATTCCATGGCGATCTTGCCGGATTCTATGCGACTGATGTCCAGCATATTTTCGATGATTTCGTACAGCCGGTCGCTGTCCTCCCGGGCCGTGAGCAGAAGATCGGCTTGTTTGGGCTTGAGCGGGCCGATCTTTTCTTCCAGCAGGATGTGCAGGGCCATGCGTATGGAGGTGAGCGGGGTTTTCAGCTGGTGCGAGACCGTGGAGATGAAGCCGTGCTTGAGCTCGTCCTGGGCCAGTTGCTGGGTCACATCATTGATGATCAGGATGAGGCCCGTGATCTTCTGTTCACTGTCCAGGATGGGCACGGTGGTAGGTTGGAAGAAGTGCTCCTCGGCATCGATGAAATGCTGCACAATGGGGGCTTCCAGCGGACCTTTGCCGGCCAACCCTGCATGGAAGAGATCCTTAAGCCATGCGAAGGGTAAGGTATCAATGTGTACTCCGTGTTTCAGGCCGAAGGAGTGGGCCGCGCTCTCTGTAGCCATATCCACCAGACCTTCCGGATCCATCAGCGCCACGACATAGGGCAGGCTGTTGAAGGTTTGCTGGGCCGAGCGCTGGATGCGCAGCACCTTTTCCTGCTCCTGACGTCTGAACCGGCGCAAGCTGGAGGTCATCTCGTTGAAGGCATCCGATAGACGCCCGATCTCATCCTTGGTATCGATCTTCACCACCAGGTCGAGGTTGCCCTGCCGAATCTCATCCACGGATTGCGTAAGCAGACTGATGGGCCTCAAG